>JBILMW010000078.1:0-11648 GCA_044375335.1 Terrimicrobiaceae bacterium
AGAGCCGCTACTTTCGGGCCAGGATCGAAACCTATGTTGAGCTTCTGGCCGTCATCAGCCGGATTCACGGCGCGATCAGGCCACTCGCCGGTGTGGGTTGGAAAAATTCCTTCTACCTCGAAAATGCTGGCCAACATTTCGTCGCAGTCCACGAGGCTATTGAAGCGCAGCTCGCCCTGCTCGGAGCGCCCAAGCAAGACTCCGCAGAGCTGAGGCAGGGATTGCAGGCCATCAACGCAGCGATGGACGCCCTCAAGCAAGCCATCATCGATCTGCGCCGAGACCCCCGTTCGCGGGATATCGAGTTGAACGACATTCTGGGAATCAGCCTCGACTGTTTGTCGTTGGAGGAAATCCACCAGGAACTCTCGCGCGGCCTCGATCTTTTGGACGGGTTGCCGCTGAAAACAAAAAAGCGCCCGGCGCTCGATCTCCACTGGCTTGTTCCCGGTGTGCCTCCCGCTTTTTGGATCACAAATGGCATTCGCTCCGCCATCTCACTGGTTGCCGCGATGGTGCTGATGAACTGGGTGCATCCGCCGGGTGGTGCCACGATGGTGCTTTGCGCTTGGTTGTTTTGTTGTCTTCTTCCGATCAGCCCCGAGGGGCGCGGAGACCAACGCGCCTGGCATGTGGTCGTGGCATCCATCCCGTGCATTTTTTTTCTGTGCCTCGGACTCCTGCTCGCCTCGCCGCTCCTGTCCAGCTACGCAGTAATGAATATCCTGATTTTTACTTGGATGTTCGTCTATGGGCAGGCGGCCTACCGGACTGCGGGCGTCTCCACAGTGATGAATATTTCGATGATGGGGCTTGTTGGCGTCATGGGCCTGAACGCCCAGGAACCCGTCCACTTCCAAGCCATCGCGGATATTTTCTTCGGCATCTCAACCGGCACCGTCATTGCCGCCATCTTTCAGCGCACACTCTGGCCGCTTTTGCCACAGCGGGAAATGCGCGACCGCTTTCAGGAAATGCTGCGCATCCAGCGCGAGGCTCTCGTGTCAGGCACGCCGTCGCTGCAAGGTGTCGCGCGCCTGAGCCAGTTGCCCAGCGAAATCAAGCTGCGCCTCGCGAATCTCGTTTGTCCTGTTTACAGCGAAGCCGAAATCCAAAACCTCCACGACCTTGTCGATCATCTGGATCGCTTCACTGCGAATCGCATCTGGGAATACGATCCGGGCAAGACGGAGGACGGTCTCGCACTCACGAAAAAAATCCGCGAACTGTTCGCCGAAATCCTCGAAAAAATCAGCGCCTCTTTTTCAACAGGCCGCCCGTGTTCCGTGGATGCCACCCCGCTACGCGAAGCAATCGCCGAGTTCGACGCATGGGTTGTCGCCGCGCGTCTCAAAATGATATCTGAGAATGCCGATCTTTCGGTTACAACGAACCTGATCGGACACGCCGCGCGGTATCAGCACGCGGCCACGAATCTCATGGCCGCAGCTGACGTGACCGCGCAGCTCGATACCTCGCTCTACTCCAAAGACAACGCGCTCTGATCCCAAAAGCCGATAGCCTTTTGAATGCGAGAGGCAACACGCGGCTGTGTGAATCAAGCCAACTTCCCACATGGCCCAAACTCCAGCCGCAACGCGGCGTTTTCGGAATATGGATGCGATGGCGCGTCGTGATGGGAACAGAGCGTCGCGATGGCGAAGGCGGTTCAGTCTTGGGTCAAGCCGGAGGTCGACCCTCCCATTTACAACGCGCTGTCGCGCTGCTGCTTTCGGGAGGGCCATCGTCCCGCATGGCCCAAACTTCAGCCGCAACGCGGCGTTTTCGGAAGATGGATGCGAGGGCGCGTCGTTATGGGATCGGCGCGTTGTGATGGCGAAAGCAGTTCAGTCTTGGGTCAAGCCAACCGAAGCCCCGGGCGGGGCTGAGGAAGCACATCGAAGATGGCCCGAAGGGCGTAGCGAGCAGGGCGCGAGCGAGGCAAAGGTCGACCCTCCCATTCACAACGCGCGGCCGCGCGCCTGCTTAAATCTTAAAACTTCAAAAATGTATCGCGTGGCCCTGCGAGGCGTGGGCAGCCTCGTGGATCGCTTCGCTCAGCGTCGGATGGGCGTGGATCGTGGCGGTGATCTCCTCGTAGGTTGCCTCCATGTTGATTGCGAGACCCAGCTCGGCGATCATTTCCGTGGCATCGGCGCCAATAATGTGCGCTCCGAGGATCTCGCCGTGCTTCTCGCCGACGAGCAGTTTCACAAAGCCTTCGCTCTCGCCAACAGCCAGAGCCTTGCCGCTGGCCATGAACGGGAACTTGCCGACCTTGAATTTGAGCCCCTTCTCGACAGCAGCGCGCTCGGTGAGACCGACACTCGCGACCTGTGGTTGGCAATAGGTGCAACCTGGGAACACGGTGACTTTTTTCGGCTTCTTGCCGGCGAACATGCCTTCGACGCACTGCACGGCTTCGTAGCTGGCCACATGCGCGAGCCATGGTGGCCCGATGATGTCGCCCGCGCCGTAGATGCCTTTGACGCTCGTCTCATAGCTGTCGTTGGTTTTGAGATAACCCTTCGCATCGGTCTCGAGTTTCACGCCTTTCGGCATGAGGGGCGAAACGCCGATCGCGACCAGCGCGATGTCGGCTTCGAGAATTTCCGTGGCCTTGCCGCTCACGGTGAGGCGCACGCCTTTGTTCGTGGTCTCGGCTTTATCGACCTTCGTGCCGGTGAGGAGCTTGATGCCCTGTTTGGCGAGGGATTTTTCGAGAGTCTGGCTCACCTCGGTATCCTCGACGGGCAGGATATTCGGCATCATTTCCACGACAGTCACCTTCGAGCCGAAGGCATTGAAAAAATACGCGAACTCGATGCCAATGGCACCCGCTCCGATAATGATGATTTCTTTCGGCTGTTTCTCCAAAACCATGGCCTGACGGCTGCCAATCACGCTCTTTCCATTGAACGGGAAGCCTGGCATCTCGCGGCTCACGACGCCTGTGGCGATGAGGATTTTAGCCGCCTTGTGCTCGGCTTTTTTGCCATCCTTGTCGATAACCTCGACGACTCCGGCCTTCGGAATCGAGGCCTCGCCACGGATGTAGTCCACTTTGTTTTTCTTAAAGAGCATTTCGATGCCACCCGCGAGGCGGTCGGCGACCTTGCGGCTGCGGCCGATCACTTTGTCCCACTCGTAGGACAGTCCTTCGACTTTCAATCCAAAGTCACCGGCGTGGTTTTTGATCGTCTGATAAACTTCGGCATTCTTCAGGAGCGACTTCGTGGGAATGCATCCCCAGTTCAGGCAGGTGCCGCCGGCGCGGTCCATTTCAACCACCGCCACCTTTTTTCCGAGTTGTCCCGCGCGGATCGCACCCACATAACCTGCAGGTCCGCCGCCCACCACGATCAAATCATAATCAGCCATAGTTTTTAAAATTGAAGCCCGCATCCTGATGGGATTCCTCTGTCGTTGCAAACCCAATGCGGGGCTTTTTTGCAATTGACTTGCATGACAGCGGGGGGTCAGTTTCGTCCATGATGAACAGACTGCTGATTGCTACCGTCTTTTTGGCATGGACGACCTTTGCGCAGGCCGAACCGCTTCGCGTGGCCTCGCTCAGCACCGTGATGGCCGATCTGGCCCGCGACATCGGTGCTGAGCGCGTTGAGGTCACGGAAATCGTGAAAGCCGGAGTCGACCCCCACATTTACGAGCCGACGCCTGGTGATCGAAAAACCATGGCAAAATCTCAAATCCTGCTTGCGAGCGGTCTGGGATTCGAAGGCTACCTCGACAAGATCCGTCCGAGCCTCGAAAAATCAGGCGTCCGCCTGGTGGTCGGCGGGGATGTTGTTAAGCCGATCGAGGGGGGGTGCGACGATCACGAGGGTCACGACCACTCGCATGGACACAGCCATGGCACCACCGATCCACACTGGTGGCACAGTATTTCGAATGTCCAGGCCGTAGCGGCTCAAATCTGTGACGCTTTCGTCGCCGCCGATCCCGCAGGCAAGGCCACCTACGAAGCGAATGCCAAAAACCTCCAGACCCGCCTGACTGCTCTCTCCAAATGGGTCCGCCTGCAACTCGCCGCGCTGCCCAAGGCGAACCGTGTGCTCGTCACCTCCCACGATGCGCTGGGATATTTTGCCAAGGACAACGGCTTTGAGATTTTCGCCGTGCAGGGTATTTCGACATCCGACCAGCCCTCCTCTCAAAAAGTGAAACGCCTGATCGAGGAAATCAAAGCCCGCAAGGTCAAAGCCATCTTCGCCGAGAATATTGAAAATCCGAAAGTGCTTGAGCAAATTACCAACGAAACCGGCGCAAAACCGGGCGGCGTGCTCTACGCGGATGGCCTCGGCAGCGGCCCGGCGGGGACTTACGAAGGCATGATGAAAAGCAATGTCGCGACCATCGTGGAGGCGTTGAAATAGGCCGTGCGCGGTTTCCCGCTCCTGCGTCTGTTTTTGGTGGCCGCTGGTCTCGCGCTTCTTGGCGTGCCGGTTTGGCTCCTCACAAGGCCCGCTCCGTCAGCGCCGCCTCCAGCATTTGCTCCGATCGAGCCTGAAAAAACGGCTGTTTACGAGGTGTTGCTCACCGCGTCCGCTCCAGCTCGCCTGGCCGTGAGTGTTGCCAATCAACCTTCGGTGGAATCGGACGGCTCGGCATCCTCACTTTCGGCATCGTTCACCATGAACGCCGACGAACCGGAAGACCTCGCCGTTTTTGGAAACTTCGACCCCGCTGCGGGAAATTGCGCCCTGCGCGTCGAAGTGCGCATCGCCGGAAAAACCCTCGCCGATTCGACCTTCTGGGGAACCGGACTTGTCGAGGATGTGGTCACTATTCCCAAACCATGAGCCACAAACTCCACTTGGAAGATGTGACCGTGAGCTACAACCGCATCCCGGCGGTGCACCACCTCAATGCCACGCTCTCTTGCGGATCCTGCGTCGCGCTGCTCGGCCCCAACGGCGCCGGCAAGACCACGCTTCTGAAGGCCATCGCCGGCTTGCTCCCGCTTGAAACCGGGCGGATTGAATTTCGTGGGCATCAACTCGAGAGCACTTCCGGCCGCGAGATCGCCTATGTGCCCCAGCGCGAGGCGGTGGACTGGGATTTCCCCATCACGGTGCGCGGACTCGTCGAAATGGGACGCTACCCCGCCTTGGGGAAATGGCGTCGCTTCGGGGCTGAAGATGAGGCAGCCGTCGAGGAGGCGCTCCACATTTGCGATTTGGAGGATCTCGCCGATCGCCAGATTTCCGCACTCTCCGGAGGCCAGCAGCAACGCGCCTTCCTGGCGAGGGCCTGGGCCCAGAAAGCCGATATCTACCTGCTCGACGAACCCTTCACCGGTCTCGACCGAAATGCCGTGGAGGCCTTTGCCCAAGCCATGCGCCGCCTGCGCGAGGCCGGCAAACTCATCGTGGCCTCGCACCACGATCTCAAAAGCGTGGAAGCCCTCTTCGACCACATCCTGCTGCTCAACGGCGAACTCGTGGCCTGCGGCGCCACAGCCGAGGCGTTCACCAAAGACAATCTCGACCGCGCCTACGCCGTGCATGTTTTCAGCGGCCACGCCCACCATCACCATTCATGAACTGGATTCTCGAACCCTTCGAATACGACTTCATGCGCCGCGCCCTGCTGGCCTGTGTGCTCGTGGGTTTCACCAACGGATTCCTCGGAGCCTTCGTCGTCATCCGCCGCCTCGCCCTCATGGCGGATGCCCTCTCCCACTCCCTCCTGCCCGGCCTCGCCCTGGCCGCCATCCTGATCGGCCTCTCCCCGCTCGGCCTCCTCTTCGGCGGTCTCCTCGCGGCAGTCTTCGTGGCGCTCGGCGGACACCTCATTTCCCGAAGCTCAAGGGTCAAAGAGGAAACCGCCATCGCGGCACTCTACATCGTCGCCTTCGCAATCGGCATTGCCCTCATCAAATACGCCGGAGTCAAAGTGAGCCTCGACCATTTCCTGTTCGGAAATATCCTCGGCGTCGGCGATAGTGACCTCTGGACGAGTTACGCCATCACCTGCGTGGCCATGATCCTGCTCGTCGCCTTCCAGCGTCCGCTTCTGCTCACCATTTTCGAAGCCTCCGTGGCAAAAACCCAAGGCGTCCCCGTCGGAATGTTACTCGGGATGCTTATATTATTAATCGTATTGGCCATGGTTTCATCACTCCAGGCCGTCGGGGTCTTACTCTCCCTCGGCCTCCTCATTCTTCCGGCCGCCACCATCTACCTCCTGAGCGATTCCTTCGACATCATGCTCTGGGGTGGCGCCGCCCTCGGAACATTCGGTGCCGTCGCCGGCCTCCTCGTCTCCTTCTGGGCAAACATCCCCTCCGGCCCCGCCATCGTCCTCATCCTCGGCATCTTCTTCCTCCTCGCCTACCTCTTCAGCCCCCGCTATGGCATCATGTCCCGCCACTTCAAACGCCGCCACCTCCACGAAGAATCCCTCGAACGCTGGGAAAAAAAGTAACCTCTGGCTGTCGATAACCCAGTTATCAGGAACCCGCCGCGCGAATGAAGTCATGCACCATCGTCACTTGAAATTCTTTTTTCATAAACCCTATCATCCGGCATTTCAAAAATGCGACAAAACGGGGGGCTGACACCTTCCCGCGCGTTTTTTCACGCATGCTTGTTACTTCTGCAAACGCACCATTGTGTCTTTGTAAACCTTTCGTCCGATACTTTCGCCAAGGACAGTCAACTTCGTGACATCCTCCAGTGCAGTAAACTCCAACAACCCTTCCGCAAACTCAATAGCATCATAAACATTCGAAAATCCCCAATGAATATCCCGTATACCATCGAAATCTGTCGACTCATAAGGGGCGATATTCGCTTTTTCGAGAATGCGCTCATAGAGATCTGGCGGGTTTGATGGGCTTCTGTGCCAAATAACAACATCGTAAGCGGGTAAGGTCATAATTTTTAAAATATTTTGTTGATAAACCTTAATTGTAAATGGGCAGGCATAGAAGCAGGCTATTTCACCCGCCCTTGCGGCAGTTTTCGAACATTTCAGCTGACATGTGGTGATCGAGTTGCCAGATCATCTTGATCGGGCGTTCGCTTTCGTGGCTCACATAATTAGCTAGGCCGAGGTAGGTGAAGGGAAGCGTGAAATCGTTCTGCCGCTTCTTTTCTCGGGCAAAAACCAGAATTCTGTAACCCCGGTTGGCATGATTGATCAGATTTTGTCCTGTGGGGCTTGCCTCCGAGGTATTGGATTGTGATTCCCAATGAATTCTATCTGAACTGATTGGGTAGTCTGCATACATAGTGCTCGGAGAAAATTCGTTTTCGGATTTTTGAAATGTAACAAGCAGCGCGTAAGCACGATGGTTCGGAAAATGCAAAACGCCAACGCCTTGTTGCCCTGGACTCGTCATTGAGGTTGCTCCCATTAGTGACTGAATGTCGGAATTGGTGTAGTTTGCGTGGACTTCGAAAGGCGTGGTATCATTCAGGCTCAGGACGCGTGTCCGATCATTCACAAGGTCTAGAATTTCGAGGCAATCGGACAGGATGGTCTGGTTGGCGGCAAGTTTACTGAACGATTCCTTGATGGTGCTGAATCCAAGATGGGCACCGGTTTTTCCCCACAATTGGAAATGGATCGCCATGGCGCTCGAGTCGGCTTTTTCGATGGCCTCCTCAATGTTGCTGGCCTGAAGAAGCAAAAGAACATGGCGCAGGCGGGCGATTCCGCTTCGCCCGGACATGCCAGCCAGTTTGATCAATCCTGCGCGGAGCTTTTCCAGATCGGGGTCCGTTGGCGTCTCTTGCAAGCGGGCGGCAGACTTGAGTTCCGACCAGGTTTTGTTTTTGCCAAGTATTTCCAGGGCTTCGTAGCCGTGGTGGTTGGCAAAGTTTTTAAATGTTGGGGCTGCCTGCGTGTCTGATTGAAAGGTTTCGAGATGCTCGATGAGTTGGGCACGGAGGTTGTCAAGATTCGCTTTGATGTTCCGAAGCACATGTTCGCGGGCGACTTTTTCAAAGCGGATGCTGCAACCGGCCGGGAGGTGTGGAAAACCAGACTCGACTTCGCGAACGATATTGAAGCGGTCCTTGCGGAGGAGTGCTTTGAATTTGCGGTCGACCCGATAGCGTTTGTGGAGATGCCCAACGAAATCCAGAACAGTGAGGCATTCCTTGCCCGGGTGCAGGCGCAAGCCTCGCCCGAGTTGCTGGAGAAATACCGTCAAGCTATCCGTGGGCCGGAGGAATAAAACGGTATCCACCTCAGGGATGTCCGCCCCCTCGCTGAGCACATCGACCGTAAAGAGAAAGTTCAGCTCTCCTTGGCGAAACTTTTTCAATGTTTCGGCACGGTCTTGGTCGATGGTTTCGCCGATGAAACATGCCGATGGGAGACCTTGCGCATTGAATTGCTCGACCATGAACTGCGCGTGGCCAACGCTCGCACAGAATCCGATGCAGCGGACACTGCGGATGTCGTTTTGGTATCTTTCGAGCGCTGAGACAATCGCCCGCAGGCGCTGCTCGGCCAGAGCGTGGGCTCCGGTGTAAACATTGGTCAACTCGGTTTGGTTGAATCGCCCCTGCATCCAGAATCTATCGGCATCCAGCGACACCGGATCCTCAACGACAAAATAGTGAAATGGCACGAGGAGCTTTTCGTCGAGGGCCTCGGGAAGACGAATCTCAGCAGCGAAGCGATTGTGGAACTCCGCAACCACGCTGCTGCCGTCCATTCGCTCCGGTGTAGCCGTAAGGCCCAGTAGAATGTCTGGCTCAAACTCTTGGGTGAGGTCTCGATAGGTCGGAGCCGTGCTGTGATGCGCCTCATCGATTACAATGATGCTGTAGAAATTCTTGCCGAGGTGTTTGAGCAGTTCCCTGTTTTCCAGCATGCCAATCGAGCAGAAGAGATGATCATGCCGATCCGGTTCATGGTTTCCGACCAGCAGATCGCCGAAGTTCGGATCGCACAGAACAGTGCGATAGGTGTGGAGTGCTTGTTTGAGGATCTCCTCGCGATGTGCAGTAAAAAGAAGGCGAGGCCTGCGACCGAGGCGATCACATTGACGCTTGTAATCGAACGCGGCGACGACGGTTTTTCCCGTTCCTGTCGCGGCGACTACGAGATTACGCCGATACCCAGCCGTGCGCTCGGCTTCAAGCGCCTCAAGAATGCGCTCTTGAAATGCATGTGGCTTGATCTCGAAAAAGACTATCGGGAGCCCGGCATCGGATTTCTGCTTCGCATAGCTGATGGCTTCGCGGAGAACTTCGGGGCGATCGGGATCAAAAGGAATAAACTCGCGGCTGTTCCAGTAGGTTTCGAATTCGACGCGGAACTTTTCGATGATGTGAGGCTGATCCTGCGCTGTGACTTTGAGGTTCCACTCGAGACCCTCCGTCATAGCAGCATCCGACATATTGGATGAGCCGATATAGGCCGTGGAAAATCCTGACTCGCGGTGGAAGTGGTAAGCTTTTGCGTGAAGTCGGGTGCGTTTGGTGTCGTAGGAAACGCGAACCTGTGCTGTGGCAAGTCGGGCAATCCATTCAACGGCGCGGGCGTCCGAGGCGCCCATGTAGGAAGTCGTGATCAAACGAATCGGAACGCCGCGATCCGAAAGTTCCCGTAGCGAGTCCGCAAGCAGTCGCAGTCCCGACCATTTAATGAATGAAACAAGAATGTCAACGCGGTCGGTAGATGCCATCTCGAGAGCCAACTCGTTCGCGAGGGGAGGATCTGTCTGCGCACCGGTGAAGAGGCTGCTTTCGGCAAGCGGGGTGAGAGGACGAGGAAGGCCGGGCTTGGCGAGATAGGTCGGTGTGATTTCGGTCAGCAGTTTCGGCTCAGGGGACGGCAGAAAATCGCCGCTGGCATGTTGCATTTCCCCGAGGGAAAAGATTTTTTCGAGGAGTTCGTTGCACAGGGCGAGGCGGTCTGCGGTGGAAGTCTTTTGACGCAACGCCGCTTCGACGAAACGGGAAACAAAGGCCGAGTATTTCGAAGGTTCCTCCTCGGGATCGATTTTTGAGAAAATCGACCGCAGTTCCGGGTGCGCTTCGAGAAAACTTTCCAGTCGCTTGCTTTGAACCTGCTCGTAAAGGCCGGGAAGGAAGTTGCCGGAACTCATGGCGTAGTGAGCATGGCCAGCACGGGCACATCGGCAGGTGCAAGGCTGCTACGATCAATCTGGTGAACAGAAAACCAACCGATTTCCGAATGCTCCAATGCCGTTGGAAGTCCGGAAAGAATCCTTGCCCGACACGGGATGAGTCGGATCGAGGATTTTTCGTAGTGGTGTTCAACCATTTCGAGGATTTGGAAAACCTCGGTCTGAATGAGAAGCTCTTCTTGAAGTTCCCGGACGAGGGCCGCCTCAACTGACTCGCCCTCCTCGAGCTTGCCTCCGGGAAATTCCCAAAAGCCGCCATGGCATTTTCCCTCGGGTCGCTTGGCGAGAAGGAACCGGCCAGCTTCGTCTTCAATAACGGCGCAAACAACGGAAATCATTATGGCTTCAGGCAGGGGTCTTCATAGCACGACTTGCCAGTTCCCTCCCTTGGCCGGACCGATGCGGCGGATGCGATTGGTTTGCTTGAGTTGGCGAATTTGTTTTTCCACCGCGCGTGTGCTGATGCCCAGAATCTCGGCAATTTGCGGAATGGAAACACTTGGAGATTTGCGGGCAATGGCAATGATCTTGTCCTCGGTTTTCCCCGAACTTTTCCCCGAACTTTTCCCCGAACTTTTTTTCGCATCCGGGCCACTTGAGGCTTTGGCTAAATAAGCGGTGGAAAAGGGGAATTTGATCCAGATGCCTCCGGGTTCGTAATCGATTGTGGGCCGTGGAGTGCCGGACTCCCGGCAAGCAGACATGATGCGTTCGATCCCTCGTCCCCACGATTCAATGGCTCCCGCGCGAAAGAAGGCGTTTGCAATGTCCGGGTTGAAGGGTTGGGAGGAGTGCTTTTCTGTCAGTCGGTCTACTGTCCAGTCGTGAGGCAAGAGACCGGAATTCCAAACAAGGAGTTTGTCTGCATACACGCTGATTTGGATGGGCGAACCGCTGGAGTAGTCTTTATGGGCGACGGCATTGAGGATTGCCTCTCGCAGGGCTTCCTCAGGAACGGGATAGTTTTCCACCCGCTGCACTCCATCGTAGGAAATTAAAGCTTTGAGATATTTGGCGCGAAGCGTGTCGAGTGTTTTGTCCACTTGGCTGAAGAGGTCGCCATGAATTTCATCGTGAAAAACAAGATCGGCATCGGTGCGAAAGAACCCAATTTTGATAAAAGCACCGGTTACAAACCGCTCGGGGTCGGGATGGAATAGAAGGATGGCGGCTCGTTTCAGGTAATGCCCCTCCATGAGATGCAGCTTCTCCAAAAGCGCGGCATCCGGTTCGCGAAGAATTTCCGGCGTGAGTCGTTTGCTGCGATGGGCGCGCTTGCGGAATGCAGCCAGGGAGAATGGATCGAGCTCTGATGCTTCAACATTTGGAACTGGGACGCCATCCCAATGTCGCCCCTGTTTTCGGAGTAGAAAGCGATCCAGCGCTGCGCCCTTCAATTCCTGTTTCGTGCTTCCGCTTCGGTAGTGGTATTCGCCTTTGTAGCTGATGGGATAGGGATAGGGTTCAACGACAATCTCCACAAGTTCAGCCCCTTGCTCGCAGCGAAGATTGA
>JBILMW010000079.1:0-11613 GCA_044375335.1 Terrimicrobiaceae bacterium
GAGCCAAACTTCGCCCACGGAAGACGAGGAGTGACTTTCGGACACCTCTTGTGCAAATAACACCCTGCGCCCGAACGCTGCTTTGCGGCTGAAAAATGGGGCATACGAGACGATGCCCCCATGCGACGCTGCGCGCTGCCGCGCGAATGCTACAAAACTTATTCACTGCCTGAACTTGAGTTCGGTCATTTTGTCCATTTTTAATATTTCGGTCATTGATTAGCCGTGATCAGTCAATTGGCGGCACATGTCACTTCAAAAAAACATTGAAACCATTAGGTGATGGTTTATGGTTTATGCCATGAATATTGATTTCCTCACCGAGAAAAAGCGTAGGCTTGATGAGTTTCGGCCTTTTCCAGTGGAGGTGCTCGAGAATTTGGAGCGTTGGTTTTTGATTGAGTTGACCTATACCAGCAATGCGCTGGAGGGAAATACCCTGACGCGTCTGGAGACGGCGGTAGTGGTGGAGAAGGGGTTGACTGTGGGAGGGAAGTCATTGGTTGAGCATCTAGAGGCGACCAACCACGCAGGCGCTCTCCGGAAGGTGGTGGAAATCGCTCGTTCACAGGTTCATTCCCTTACGGACCACACGCTGTTGGATCTGCATGGCATGATCTTGCATGGCATCGATGACGCAAATGCCGGGCGTTACAGGTCGATACCGGTTCGAATTTCGGGCTCGAGGGTTGTTTTGCCAAATCCCGCGAAGGTTGCCGGGTTGATGTCCGAGTTTTTCGGGGAATTGACTGCCATGACGGGCAGCCATCCGGTCGAACTGGCTGCGGAGGCCCATTATCGCCTCGTTACGATTCATCCATTTATCGATGGCAATGGGCGGACGGCGCGTTTGCTCATGAATCTGATTCTTTTACAACACGGGTATCCCCCGGCGCTCATCCGCAAACGGGATCGAGTGCCGTATTTGAAATCGCTGGAAAAAGCCCAACTTGGCGGGAGCAGGGAGGACTATTTGAAAATCATCGCACGCAGCGTGGATCGGTCTTTCGGTATCTACTTCCAGGCTCTCGGCGGTGAAGAACCCAAAGTGGAGGATCCAACGCGCTTGCTCCGGATCGGCGATCTCGCCAAAAAAACGGGGGAGACCCACGCCACTTTGCGGCATTGGATGAAGGAAGGCTTGCTGGATTCGGCGGAGACGACGGCGGCTGGGTATCAACTTTTCGACCCCGAAATGGCCGAGCGGGTAAAGCGCATTCGCAGCCTGCAAAGCGAGCGCCGGACCTTGGCGGAAATTCGGCAGGAGTTGGAGGAAATTTGATCCAAGGGCAGGGTGGAGATTTGTCTTTTCCATCGGCAGTCATAGACAGTTGCTACAATTCGCGTTGTGTAGCGGCTCCCTCAGTTTTTTTGGGGGCTGCTATTACCCGCTGCTGTATCGTTTTATCATGAAATGGGCTATGCTTCCCAAGAGGATTAGCGTTGCGGTGATGATGGTTTGAGCTTCAGGGATGGTTGTGATTTCTCCGGTGTTGGATATGAAGGCGTTGCCGATGAAGCTATTTCCGAAGTCGCTATAGAAGGAGATTTGTTGCAACTGGGTTTCGCTAAGTCCTTTTGAGTCTGTTCCAAAGTAGATGTGCTTTGTGTCGCTGGAGTCCCAGTTCCAAATCGAGAGGTTGGTGTTTTTGGCCCAACCCTGCTCCAGAAAGCTTGAAGCGAAATGCAATGCGTTGTTTGTGCCTTCGAGTTCGCGGACATCGATCACGGAGTTTCCTGTGAGGGTGAGGGCGCCGACATACTCGGTGATGTCTTTGCCAGCCATCTCGAGTTTGGCGTCGCCCATCTGGATATCGGCCTTGTCATTGAGAGTGTCGGATGCCGCGACAAGCAGCGAGCCGCCTTGCACATCGATGACCTTTGTCGCGCCGAGGGCGTTCGTTGCGTTGGCTTTGAGCGTGCCGGATTTGACCGTGGTCGCCCCAGTGTAAGAATTGCTCGCGCCGAAAATGAGCGTGCCTTCTCCCGTCTTGGTGAGGGATTTATCACCTGTGACGACTATCGACATATCGAGAGTTGCCTCGGCGTTGAGGACATGAAAGTTCCCGTCCGCACCCAGTTTTATCTGGAGTTCGCCGTTGCCTTTGAGTGCTTCAAATTTCAGCGTGTTCGATTTGGCATTCTCTCCCATGAGCAAGAGGTCACCTTCTGAGCCGCCTGCTTTAATGGTTGCCTCGCCTACGACATCTCCAGAGAGTGTAAGAAATCGAGTAATGCCTTTTGCATTCAATGCAATACTTGCGCTGGTATTGTTATTCCACACGATGTTGCCAAAGTTGAGTGCCCCCGTGCTGAAGATGTCGCTTTTCACGAGATCAAAAACGGCCTCGTCGCGCGATGTCGGGATGACATGCTCGGCCCAGCTTTTTTTATCATCAAGGTCTCCTGAGCCATTGTAAAAAACTGGTGCGGAGTGTGCTGAGTGAGGTGTCCAGAAGGATAACACTGCCGCTGCGCCAACCAGTAGGCCGACTAAACCATGGCTTTTCGCCATGCCCGGCCTTCCCTCGTTCCGGGAGGACGAGGAATAAAATGTTTTCATGTGGCATGGAAACTCGTCTTCCGCATCCCCGAACGCCATGGGGCGAGCACCGCACATGCGTGAGTGACCTCGAATAGCCCAAAATCTCACTGCGGGCTCCGTATCGGTGAAGGCGTGGGAGTCGGAGTGGACGAGGGGCGAACGGGTGGAATCCGCCCTATTGCCGGAGCCTGAGGCATCTCAAGCATGGCTTGTTGAGGAGATGTGCGGACGGTTCCGTAGCCCACGGAGGAATCTTCCGATCCTTGAGCGGGCGTGGCATTTTCCCTCCTTGCGGCGGATTGTGAATCGCTCGGGACTGTGGAGCTTTCAACGGCGGGCTCCTGGTTTGAGATGTCGATATCCCATTTGCGTTGAATCTCTCCGCTGCTGGCGGTCGAGGACTGGGGCTGCGGTATGGGCGCTGGAGCGTAGTCTTCCACAGGCACCTTCTCGGAGATTGGGGTTCCGGTGGTGGCGAGTGAGTTGCCATCACTCGAATTGTTGCTTTTTTCTTCCAGAGGAATACTTACGCCGGCGGCGACCGCGAGGCCAAGAGTGAGGGCAGCGGTCCAGCGAAGCCAGTTGCGGTGTTTTCTTGCACCCGGCCATTCCTCGTTCCGGGAGGAAGAGGAATTGTATTTTTTCATCTGGCCGAAAACTTCGGGCGCAGGCTGGGGGGATGCCATGGGGAGACCACCCCCGGGGATGAAAATTCCGTTAAAGCCGTTTGAGAGACTGCCGATGATAAAGGAACTCCCTTATGATCGACTCCTCCTCTCAAATGAATTTTCTGGCTGCGGAAGGCTACCTTGAACTCGGAATGCTCGAGGATGCGATGCAGGAATACGAACGGCTCTCAGCCCGAACCAAACAGAGCGTGGAGGGACTGGCGCTGTTAATGGAAATACACCGCGCGGCGGGAAATGCTGACGAGCTGGAATTCGTTGCAGAGCAGCTTTGCATCATCGACCCCGACAATGTGGATCGGTGGATTGATCTGGCCCTGTCTCTGCGTTCGGTCGCCAGCGCGAGGGAACTCCTCTTGGAAGCAGCGGATCGTTTTCCCGATACGGCGCTGGTGCATTTTCATCTCGCGCGGTTCGAATGCAGCTTGGGGAATCTGGCTCTTGCGAAAGAACATCTGGGCCGTTCAAAAAAACTCTGCCCCGTTTGCCGGGTGTTGGCACTCACCGATGAAGCGGATTTGCTGCCCATCTGGACCGATCACAGCACGCCGCAGTTGACTTTTTAGAGAGGATGCACAGTGGTGCCGACGGGGACGTCGGCGTTCCGGAGGGGCGGTTTCCTCTGTTTCTTATCAGGTTCAGCCTTGCGGGGATAGGAATTTTATAATAACCACGCCGCTAATGATTAGTGCCATTCCCAGAATGCTTGGTGCGTCGAGTTTTTGATTGTAAAGGAGCCAGGCGACGATGCTGATGATCACGGTGCCGACACCTGACCAGATGGCGTAGGCGGTGCCGACTTGCATGGTGCGGAGGGTCAGAGACAAAAAGTAAAAAGCTGTTCCGTATCCGAATACAACAATGAGCGAGGGAATAAGGCGGGTGAAGCCTTCGGCGGCCTTGAGGGAGGAGGTGGCGATGACTTCGGCAAGGATTGCGATCGAAAGGTAGAGCCAGTGCATGAGTTGGGTATGGTGAAAAAGGAACTCAGGCGGTTTTTTTCTGTTCCTTGGCTATGAGCATGTAGAGGGAGGGGACGATGAGGAGGGTGAAGATGGTGCCTATGGTCATTCCGCCGACGAGAACGAGGCCGATCGAGTTGCGGGCGGCGGCGCCGGCTCCTGTCACGAGGATGAGGGGGAAGTGGCCGAACACGGTGGCCAGGCTGGTCATGAGAATGGGGCGGAGGCGGGTGAGGGCGGCGCTGCGGACGGCTTCGAGTTTCGAGTGGCCTTCGTGCTGCATGTGGTTCGCGAATTCCACAATGAGGATGCCGTTTTTTGCGATCAGGCCGATGAGGGTTACAAGGCCGATCTGTGAATAGATGTTCATGGTGGTCGTCCATCCATCGGTCCAGAATGGCACATCCGGCGCGGGCATTTTGAGGAAAGTGAAAATGAGGGCCCCGAACATGGCGAGGGGGACGGAGCCGAGGAGGATGATGAATGGGTCGCGGAAGCTGTTGAATTGAGCGGAGAGGACGAGAAAAATCATGACGATGGCGAGGGCGAAGGTGAACAGGAACTTTGCAGGGCCTTCGGCGCGGAGTTGGCGGGATTCGCCTGTGTAGTCGAGGATGTAGCCTCGGGGCAGAATCTTGGCGGCTTCGTCTTCGAGGAACTTCAGGGCCTGGTCGAGCGGGACGATGGCGACGCCGCTGAGTTTGACGGCGTTCATTTGCTGGAAGCGCTGGAGGTTCCGGGGTTCGACCTTGTTTTTTAATGTGGCGACGGTGGAGAGCGGGATGAGCTCGCCTTTGGGGCCACGGATGCGGATGTCGAGGAGTTGGTCCTCATTGAGACGCCCGAGGCGGGTGATCTGCGGGATGACCTTGTAGCTGCGTCCATCCATGTTGAAGCGGTTCACATAATTCCCGCCGGCGGCGGCGGAGAGGTCGGCTCCGACCTGGGCGAGGTCGAGTCCGAGGGCGGCGACCTTGTCGCGGTCGATGACGAACTCGGCCTGTGGCTTGTCAAATTTCACACTGACGATGGGCGGAAAGGCGAATTTGCCGCTGGCTACGGCCTTGAGCTTGAGTTGCTCGACGAATTCAAGGATGCGCTCGGTATCGGCGGTGGATGCCACGACGATCTCAACCGGGAAGTCGCCGCCGCCGGGTAAGGCAGGTGGCACGACGGCAAAGGAACTTACGCCGGGCACTTTGCCGAGGCCTGCTTGAACCTCTTGTGTCATATCGAAGACGGTTCGGTCGCGCTGCGTCCAGCTTTTCAGGCCCATGCCGGAGAATCCGCCGAATGTCTGGGTGATCTGGAATGTGTAGGCGGTCTCGGGAAAGCTCTGGAAAACCTTGTTCACCTCGGTGGCATGGACGGTCATCTGGTCGATAGAGGCATTGGACGGCGTATCGAGGATTCCGAAAATAACGCCTTGGTCCTCATTCGGGGCGAGTTCCTTCGGCGACTGGGTGTAGAGGAGCACGGTGACCAGCGTGAGGATGATCCACGCGGTGTAAACGGCTGGGCGAGCATTGAGCGTCGCATCGAGAATGCGGGCGTAGAAGGAGCGTATTCGTTCAAAGGTGGCATTGATGTGGCGCGGCAGCCAGGCATCCTCGGAGCGTGGCGTGAGGAGCTTGGACGACATCATCGGCGAGAGCGTGAGCGCCACGATGCCTGAGACGAGCACGGCCCCGGCGAGGGTGAATGCGAACTCGCGGAAGAGGGTGCCTGTGAGGCCGCCTTGCAGGCCGATGGGAGCATAAACGGCAGCTAGGGTGAGAGTCATGGCCACGATAGGACCGAAGAGTTCCCGGGCGCTCAAGATGGCGGCATCAAAGGGGGACTTCCCCTCGCGCATGTGGCGCTCGACATTTTCCACCATGACGATGGCATCATCGACCACAATTCCCACGCTCAGAACGATGGCCAAGAGGGTGAGCAAATTGATGGTGAAACCAAAAATCTGCATGAGAAAAACAGCTCCGATCAGCGAAATCGGAATGGCAACCACGGGCACGAGGACGGACCGAAGGGAACCCAAGAAAAGAAAAATGACGACTACGACAATTAGGAGGGTCTCGCCGAGCGTCTTCACGACCTCTTTGATCGCATCTTCGATATAAATGGTGCCGTCGTAGGCGATGCCTGCCTGGAGGCCGGTGGGAAGGTCTTTTTCGATTTCCTTCATCTCGCTGCGGACGCGTTTGATGACATCCAGCGAGTTGGCATTGGGCAGTGGCCAAATGCCCATGAATACGGCCGTCTCGCCGCTGAAGCGCACCTCGGTGTCGTAGTCCTCCGCGCCGAGGACGACATTGGCGATGTCCTCCAGGCGAATGAAACGCTCGCCATCCTTGCGCACCACGAGTCTGCGGAATTCGTCGACTGAGGTGAGGTTGGTATCCGCCGTGAGATCGACTTGAATCCATGATCCCTTGGTCTGGCCGACTGCGGAGAGGTAGTTGTTCGCAGCGAGGGCGGCGCGGACATCCGAGGGACTCACACCCAGCGAGGCCATGCGAACGGGGTCGAGCCAGATGCGCATGGCAAAAGTGCGGGCTCCGAGGATGTCCGCACGCTGCACGCCGGGAAGGGCGGTGAGGCGCGGCTGGACCGAACGCACAAGGTAGTCGGTGATTTCGTTTTGCTTGAGGATGCTGGAGGTGAAGCGCAGATAAGCCGAGGCGAAGCGGGAGTCGGCGGTCTCGATATTGATCACCGGCACCTCGGCTTCTGGCGGGAGGTCGCCACGGACCTGGTTCACCTTTGAACTGATCTCGGCAAGCGCCTTGTTGGCGTCGTAGTTCAGGCGCAGCCTCGCTTGGATGGTCGAGAGGCCCTGCGAACTCGTCGAGTCGATGTAGTCGATGCCGTCCGCCGCTGCGATGGCGCGCTCGAGCGGCGTGGTGATGAAGCCCCGCACGAGCTTGGCATTAGCTCCAATGTAGGCCGTGGTGACTGTGACAATCGCATTCTCGCTGCGCGGGTATTGGCGAACATTCAGCGAGCCGATGGATTGGAAGCCTGCCACGAGGATGACGAAGGTCACCACGAGGGAAAGGACCGGCTTGCGGATGAAGATGTCGGTGAAATTCATGGAGCGTGTCGCCTGAGTTTACTTCTCGGCAGGCGTGGGCTTGGCGGAGGAGGGGAGGCTGGATTCGCCTGCAACGACATGGGAGCCGTTGCGAAGCTTGAAGCCGCCGATGGTCACGATGCGCTCGCCAGCGGAGAGACCTTCTTCGATGGCCACAAGATCGCCTTCACGCTGACCGAGGCGGACGAATTTCTGATGCGCCTCAAGCCGGGGACCTTTCTTGTTCTCGACCTCAGTCACCACAAAAACCGAGTCGCCATAGGGGGCAAAAATGACAGCCGTTGCAGGAATGACAACGCGCTCGAATGTGCCCGGCACAAGAACTGAAACGGCGACAAACATCCCTTGGCGCAGCGCGCCGTCGTGGTTTTGGAGAGTGGCCTGAAGATTGATGTTGCGCGTGGTGGCATCCACTGCTGGTTCGATCGCAGTGAGTGTGCCTTCAAATGCACGCCCCGGCAGGGCATCGGTGGTGATTTTTACCTTCATTCCCACGGCGAGATCGCCGAGGCGTTGCTGGGGCAGGGAGAAGTTCACATAAACGGGGTCGAGGGCCTGAAGCGTCACAATGGGGTCACCGGGCTTGAGGAATTGTCCCTCCTGAATCTGGCGGATGCCGAGGCGACCGGTGAATGGCGCGCGGATGGTGCGTTTTTCGACGATCGATGCGAGTTGATCCACGCGGGCGGCGGAGTCCTTGGCTTGGGCCTCAGCGCCTTCCATATCCGACTGCGACACGACGCTGGTTTTTCGAAGCCCACGAATGCGCTCGAGGTTCAGGCGGTTGAGTTCGGCTGTGGACTGTGCCGAGCGGAGTTGGGCCTCCTCGATCGATTTGTCGATTTGCACGAGCGGGTCGCCAGCTTTCACCTCCGCTCCAGATTGGAAAAGAATCCCTACGACCTTACCCGAGACCTCGCTGGCCACCATGACGCCGCGTGCAGCTTCGACTGAACCGATGGATTGAAACGATGCGGTGAGAGTCTTGGTGGCCGATTCTTCGATTACCACAGTCTCGGGAGGCATCTCGAAGGTCTCACCCATTTTGATGAGGTCTACGATCTGGAGAGCCTTAACGCCAATGATGGCACCGACGAGGACAAGGAGACCGAGGATTGTCAGGAAAATCTTTTTTTTCATAGGAAACCAACTGGTGTGAGACCTTACGAGCGAGGCCGCAGGAATGTTGTTGAAATGTTAGCGGATGAGCCCCCAGCGTTCGCTGAAAGGCCAGTAAACCAGAAAGCCCTTGCCGGCGACATTGATCTCAGGCACGCCGCCCCAATCGCGGCTGTCGCGGGAATGGTAGCTGTTGTCACCGAGGGCGAAGTAGGAGCGAGGAGGCACAGTGAAGGTGGCCTCGGGATTGCCCAGATAGCGGAATGCTGGGCCGCCGCGACCTCCATTTGAGTAGCCCTGGTAGCCATCCTTCATGCTCATGACCCTCTGAAACACAGCTTGCTCAGGGATTTTTCCATCCACCGTGAGGGTGGGGGGATTGATGCGAAGCGTCTGGCCGGGCATACCCACGAGGCGTTTGATGTAATGCTGGGAGCCCATTGCGGGATCGAGACCGGATTCAATCTCGCGGATGCCGGTGGTTTTGAAAACAAAGACATCGCCCGCCTTGGGCTTGGTGAAGTTGTAGCTCACCTTGTCTACAAACACTTGGTCGCCGGTATCCATATGGCCGCGCGCGATGACTTCGCCGGTGGAGTATTCGCGGCCTGGTAGCACGCGGAAGTAGCGCATGAGCGGGTCTCGGGGCACGAAGAGTGTGTAGGAGCCGTTGCGGCAGACGATTTCCGTGAAGGTAAAAAAGTTCAGATAAGTGCGCTCGTTCAGCGTCACAACGACATCACTCTGCTTGGCGCGGAGTTCGAAATGGTGGCGGCCCCGAACCACAAAATCAAAGGCCCGAACGGCGAGATTCGGCGGCGGAGTGTCCGTTGGCACGCCTACGATACCATAGAGGGTCGGCTGCATCGAGCCGGTGGGTATACGGAAGGGTTGGATGAGAAACGCCTTCACCCCAGCGGCGATGACGATGGCTACCAAAAACACCTCGATATTCTCGCGGAGGGCGGCGTGTTTCTGAGGAGGAAGGGATTTTCCGATGACCTCATCCAGCTTGGTGACCGCCTCGGAAACCTCATTGCGATTCCGAAAGCGCATGGCTCCATGCAGGTCGGCAATGAGTGATTCGATTTCGCTGACGCGGGCGTCGGGTAGGATGTCGCGCTTGTAGGCGAGGAATTTTTTTGCGCCGTGGAGGTATTGCTTGGCCTCTTTGATGTAGCGTGGTGTCAGGAAAAACATGGCGCAGGGTGTGGGATGTTCAGCTGGTGCGGAGAACCTCGATGAAGGCTTCTTGCGGGATGTTGACGGTGCCAACGGCTTTCATGCGTTTTTTGCCCTCCTTCTGTTTCTCAAGGAGTTTGCGCTTGCGGCTGATGTCGCCGCCGTAGCACTTCGCAGTCACATTTTTCCTCATGGCGCTCACACTCTCGCGGGCCACGATCTTTCCGCCCACGGCGGCTTGGATGGCCACTTGGTAGAGTTGTTGAGGAATGACTTCCTTGAGCTTGGTAGCAAGCGCACGACCGCGCGACTCGGCTTTTTCACGATGGACGATGGAGGAAAAGGCATCCACCGGTTCGGCATTCACGAGCATCTCCAGCTTCACGAGCTTCGCCGGTTTGTAGCCAGCCTGCTCGTAGTCCATCGAACCGTAGCCTCGGGTGATGGATTTCATTTTATCCACAAAATCGACGAGAATTTCGTTAAGCGGGAGGTCGGCTGTGAGCATGACGCGCTTGGTGTCGATGGACTCGGTGTGGCTTACCTCGCCGCGTTTCTCCATGATGAGTTGCAGGATGGGCGAGATGTATTCATTCGGGAGCATCACGAAGCAACGCACCATCGGTTCGCGGATTTCCTCGATCACACTGGGGTCGGGGAGTTGGTCGGGATTGTCGATGCGGAGGACCTCGCCATTCGTGCGCTGCACCTCGTAAATGACCGAGGGGTAGGTCGCGATGATGTCCATATCGAACTCGCGGCGCAGACGCTCGATGATGATCTCCATGTGCAACAAACCGAGGAATCCGCAGCGGAATCCAAAGCCCAGAGCCACGCTCGACTCGGCCATGAATTGGAAGGCGGCGTCGTTGAGTTGAAGCTTGGCCATGGCCGCCTTGAGGTGCTCGAAATCGGCGGTGTTGATCGGATAAATACCGCTGAAAACCATCGGCTGCACGACTTGGAATCCAGGCAGTGGCTCCTCGGCGGGTTGGCGGGCGTTGGTGAGAGTATCGCCAACCTTCACCTCCGAGGAGGTCTTGATATTGGCGATGACATAGCCGATGTCGCCGGCGATGAGTTTTTCCCGCGAGAAGAATTTAGGCTGCTGCGGCTTGAAGACTCCGACCTCTTTGACCTCGTAGTTCGAGTTCGTGGCCATGAGTTTGACCTGGTCGCCAGCCTTGACCGTGCCTTCCATGACGCGGGTGTAGATGACAACGCCACGGTAGGTGTCAAAGTGCGAGTCGAATGTGAGTGCGCGCAAGCGGGCGTCTGGTTTTCCCGAAGGGTGGGGAATGCGTTCGACCACAGCTTCCAGGATATCCTCGATACCGATGCCTGCTTTCGCACTGGCCAGAATCGCCTCCTCGGCCGGGATGGCGAGGATGTCCTCCAGTTGGCGCTTGGCATTTTCGACATCCGCATTCGGGAGGTCGATTTTATTGATGACTGGAATGAGCTTGAGGCCCTGCTTCTCGGCGAGATGGACATTTGCGACTGTCTGGGCCTCCACGCCTTGGGCTGCGTCGATAATCAGAAGAGCGCCTTCGCAGGCGGCGAGGGAGCGGGACACTTCGTAGGAAAAATCCACATGGCCCGGCGTGTCGGAGAGATTGAGTTTATAGAGCTTGCCGCTTTTGGAAGTGTATTCCATGGCAATCGGGTGTGCCTTGATCGTGATGCCACGCTCGCGCTCGAGATCCATCGCGTCGAGAAGTTGCTCTTGGGATTCGCGCTTTTGGATCGTTCCCGTGACCTCCAAAAGGCGGTCGGAGAGAGTCGTTTTACCGTGGTCGATGTGGGCGATGATGCAAAAGTTGCGCGTGTTTTCTATAGCCATGAAAAGGCGGGGACTATCGGTCAGTCCGAGCAGCGGGTCAATCTGAAGCTGCTTGCGTGGAGAAAATGAAGGATGTTTTCGATTCGCCAGAGGGCAAGCCGCTGGGCTATTTCGTAGAGGCATGTCAGAACCCGATCCCGCACAGAGACCCGAGGAGCCCTTGCCGAAATTCCGAGTGAATG
>JBILMW010000080.1:0-11533 GCA_044375335.1 Terrimicrobiaceae bacterium
AGGCGCGGTATGCATTTCACGCCTTTAAAATTCCGCGAGCGGTATCCATGAGGGCTGAAACGCCCGCATGGCTGTATTGCCGCTCGCCGGTGACCACAAAAAGGTCGTCCTCGATTTCGCAGCGGAATGGAAGGGCCGTCAGACCATAGCGTTTGCAGACATCCTTGAGGACCGGCTCGTGCACTGGAGCAGCTCCAAGGCCTCTTGCGGCAAGTTCCAGCATGGCGGCCCCGTCGTCGAACTCCGCTTTGATCAGGGGAGTGATGCCTTTCTCCGCCCACCACTGTTCGAGTTCGCGCCTCAGTATGGATTCACGGGCTGGTGCCAGGATCGGAAGCTCTGAAGGATCTCCTTTTTTTCGGTAGGAAGCGACGATCTTGGGGGATGCGGCAAAAACGACCCTCATCCTTCCTATGCGGATGCCGGGTGGAAGATTCATGCGTGTCGGTGGCGGAGCCTCGTTCGCCAGCACGAGATCGATTTGATGAGTGGAAAGCGCCCCCCACAATTCTTGCGGCAGACCCTCTCGCACAACAACGCGGAGTCCCGGTGCCTGCTCGCAGGCACGCTCGAGCAGGCGCGCTGCAAGCAGCTTGGGAACGGCATCAGCCACTCCGAGAAAAACGGTTCCCGGTCCACTGAAGCCGCCGCGTTTCACGGAGTCGACCATCTCATCCCCCATGGAAAAAATCCTCTCCGCATAGCCCAGAAGGTGTCTGCCAGTCTCGGTTGGCGTCATGCGGCGGCCCTCGCGGCGGAAAAGTGTGGTGCCAAAGAATTCCTCCAAGTCGCGCACCTGGGCGCTCAGTGTCGGCGCCGAAACATGGAGCGCCTCTGCGGCGGATGTGATGCCCCCGCAAGTCGCGACGGCGAGAAAATAGCGCAAATGATGGTAGTTCAGCTGTGTGTTCATGATTCTATAAAACCTAATGTAATATTTTAAATTTCGTAATTCCCAAAACAAAAATCAAGTGCCAACGTTACCTCATGCTACTACCAATCCTTTTATTCCTCGGGACAATGGGTCTTTCTTTCTGGGCTTCCATGCGCGTCAAGAGCGTCTATCGCAAATACGCGGCGGAGCCTTCACTCACTGGACTTACCGGTGCACAGGCTGCCGCGCGGGTCATGCAGAATGCCGGCGTTGAAGGTGTCACCATCGAATCCTGCCCCGGCGAACTCACCGACCACTACGATCCTTCACACCGCCGTCTCGTCCTTAGCGAGGGCAACTACAGCGGCACATCGATCGCCGCCTTGGCGGTTGCCGCGCATGAGGCGGGTCATGCCATCCAGCATGCACGCGCTTACGCTCCGCTCCACCTTCGCATGGCAGCCGTCGGTGCCACACAGATCGCAAGCCAACTTGTCATGTGGCTTCCGCTGATCGGTATGTTCACCGGTTTTGTAAACACACACACCGGCATCATCCTCATGGCAGCAGGT
Organism: Terrimicrobiaceae bacterium; assembly: GCA_044375335.1. Lineage (GTDB taxonomy): Bacteria > Verrucomicrobiota > Verrucomicrobiia > Chthoniobacterales > Terrimicrobiaceae > UBA967. Next base: position 1,447 of record JBILMW010000080.1, read on the forward strand.
TGGGGTATCATCATGCTCTTTAATCTGGTGACCCTCCCTGTGGAGTTCGACGCATCGGCCCGCGCCAAAGCCGCACTCCGCCACTCCGGCATTCTTGCCGCCATGCATGAGGAGGATGGCGTGAACCGTGTTCTCAATGCCGCCGCGTGGACCTATGTCGCCGCCTTCATCACCTCACTCGCCTACTTCATCTGGCATCTTCTGCCATTGTTGATGGGCCGAAGGGACGAGGAATGAAACCACTCACCCACAGAACTTCCATTATCATATCACCTTTGAATCCTTAAAAAGCCATATCCATTGACGAGTTCATCGAGACGGAGCGGGCTGCTTTCACCTCGAAAAGTCTCATCAAACTCGTGGATTTGATTCCGAACCTACGGGCGAAAATGGAAACCGAGCAGGCCCAGGCCCACTACGATTTGATTCAAGGTGTTGAAACCCTCATCTGCATCCTCGAATCTCCCGATGTGTCTCGCAGCACAGATCCACTTCCAGTCGACCTCGCCGAGGCCGGTGTAGCTGCCTATTACATTCTCAAAGGAGCGGACATCATCCCCGACTCCATCCCTGAAATCGGCCTTACGGACGATGCGCGCATTTTGGCCCGTGTCTTTGAAAGAAACGCCACACTTAGAGATTACAGCATGCCTCATGCTCTCAAGGCATGAATTGTGAAACGCCAATCGATGGGCGCATCGATGCCGCCCTCGACCATTGTGCGGAGCATGCGCGTGGGGAGGGGATACAACTCTCGGAAGTCATATCGCGGATTGGGTCGAACTCGTTCTGCTTCGCCGCTTTCCTCCTTGCTGTGCCTTTTGTGCAGCCGCTGCCACTTGGTCCTTTGACCATGATTTGCGGGGCAACCTTTGTGGCACTCGGTTGGCAGATGGTCCGTGGCAAGAGTCGTCCGGAATTGCCTAAAGCGGCCGGCGAACTGCGCATTCAGGGCAAATTCTGGCTGGCTGTATTGGGGTTTTCTCGAAAGCTTCTGAAGTTCTGCCGCATCTTCACCCGCGAGCGTTTGGAGTCCTGGATCAGCGGTGATCGTGGCCAGCGGCTCGTCGGATGGTTGATTCTCGTAGGCGGAGCGTTGCTGGCTATTCCCCTCGCAAACCTTCCGCTGAACAATTTCTTCCCTGCTCTCATGATTGTTTTTGCCTGTCTGGGCTGGTTGGAGCGCGATGGACTCATGATTTTGGTGTCTCTCGCTTGGGGAGTGGTAACGATCATCTACTTCGCGCTTGTCACCCTCGCCCTCATCTTTTTCGGCAAGCAAGTCTTCGAGTGGCTGAATTTTCTACCCAATTGAGATATGAACATTTCTGAGAACCTGACGCAATCCACCGACGAGGCCCTGCTTTCCATTTGCCTGTTTGCCGCATTCTGCGACGGGGGCCAATCCGACTCCGAGCGATCCGAGATCTCGCGCCTCTGCGAAGAAATGGGCTTGGGCGACCCCGGGCTGATTTCCCGCCGCATTCTCACTGGCCGGCTCGAATTGCCTGCCGTAGTGGCGGGATTGGGAAATCCCAACGAGCGCCTCCTCGCTTATGAAATGGCTCTTGGCGTTTGTGAGTCGGATGGTTCGCTCTCGGATGGCGAAAAAAGGTTTCTCCAAGAGTTGCAAGGGCAACTGGGCATCAATCCCGGCGAAGCCCCGAAAGAAACTGCTTTGCCAGACTATCCGCTCGTTCCCGTCGCTCCCGCAGCACCTGCGCCATCAGCCGTCGATAACAGTGGCACAATTCTCAAATACGCGATTCTGAATGGTGCCCTCGAACTTCTTCCAGACACCCTGGCCACGATGGCCATCATTCCTCTGCAAATGAAAATGGTTCACGGCATCGGTCGCTCCCATGGAGTCGAACTCGACCGCTCCAGTATCAAGGAATTCCTCGCTGTCGCAGGCGTCGGCCTCGGGTCCCAAGTAGTCGAGGGTTTCGCCCGAAAACTCATGCGTGGAATCGGAAAGAAAGTCGCCGGAAAGCTCGCTGGCAAAGCCGCCGATCAGATCACCGGCTCCGCCTTCTCGTTCGCCTCCACCTACGCCCTCGGCCAACTGGCTGAAAAATATTACCAAGGCGGCCGTCGCTTGGACACCGCATCGTCTCGCCAACTCTTCACCAGCCTGCAATCACAGGCCCGCGACCTGCATACCCGCTACCTCCCGCAAATTCAGGAAAAGGCAAAGTCCATCAACCCCGCCTCCATCCTGCAAATGGTCACAGGCTCGAACCCTGTTTGATAACACGCTACCACGAATAGTTCCCATCCCTCGGCCGCAGTCGTGCAAAAAATTTGAGCGATCGTCCAAATTTTTGGTCTGCTCGAACTACTTGTCTGTGATCAGCATGCAGTCGCCGTAGGAGAAAAAGCGGTAGCGTTCTTTGATGGCTTCGCGATAGGCGTTCAGGATCGCTTCGCGACCGGCGAGGGCGCTGACCAGCATGAGGAGCGTTGATTCCGGGAGGTGGAAGTTTGTGAGGAGCGCGCCGGTTTTTTGAAATTCGTAGGGTGGATGAATGAAAATACGAGTGCGCCCCTCGCAGGGTTGGATGGGGCCGGGTGGTTGGGATTCCAGCACACGGGTTACGGTGGTTCCGATAGCCACGATGCGTTTGGCGGAGTTCAGCGAGGAGGCCGTGGCGGCGCCGATGGAGTAGACCTCCTCATGCATTTCGTGGTCGGTGATGATCTCGGTTTTCACCGGCAGGAAAGTGCCTGCGCCGACATGCAGGGTCAGGAAGGCGTGTGGAATTCGGGAAAGAATCTCGGGAGTGAAGTGCAGGCCCGCCGTGGGAGCGGCTACCGAGCCTGGCGTGTTTGCATAAACCGTCTGGTAGCGTTCATCGTCGAGCGTTTCGGCCTCCCGCTTGAAATAGGGCGGCAGTGGCATGTGGCCGTGTTTTTCGAGATCGGGGGCTTTGTCGAATTGCATGATGCGCTCACCGCCGGGCAGGATATCGACAACTTCCGCAGTTGTTCCGGCGATTTCCACGCGTGTGCCGGTGCGGAGTTTGCGGCCGGGCCTGACGAGGCACTTCCAGCGCGTGCCACCGAGGTTCTCGAGCAGGAAAATTTCGATCCCCGGAGGATCTGTGAGCAGGCGGGCCTTGATGACGCGCGAGTCATTGAGGGCGACAATATCCCCTTCGCCGATATAAGAGGGGAAGTCTCGGAAGCTTCGGTGTTCGATCCGGCCGCTTGTGCGGTGAAGCACAAGCATGCGGGACTCGTCGCGTCGCGCGGTGGGCGTCGTTGCGATCAGCTCCGGCGGCAAGTCGTAGTGGTAGTCGCTTATGTGGCCCGACATGGGTCAGGACTTTTTCGTGATGCGGGTGAATCCACACCGTAAGGCAGCGTTTTCTACGAGGTCTGTCACGCGTCGCTGGAGGCGGCGGGCTCGGCGGACGAGGACCAAAACGAAGATGGCGTAGGGAACCCATGGCCACCAGTGGGCATTTGGGATGATCAGCTGCTGATAAGCTAAAATCGCGAGCAGGATGAAATTCATCAAAATGGTGGTCGCCACCATGCGAAGTTTCAGGTGAACACGCGTCAGGCATTTCGGCCCGCCGTGGTATTCGGTGACCGAGCGCATTTGAATGCCCCACCAGAAGCTGCCGTAGATCTGGACATCCCAGTCCTTCCAGCCTGTATCGATCGAGTAGTTCCAGCCTTCGCTTTCGAGAGCGTCGATTGTTTCCTTGAGCAGGAGTTCGCGTCCATGGCCATTCTCGCTCCAGAAGCGAAGATTGCTGGTGCTGCCACGCGAGCGTTTGAAGTTTTTTTCCTGCGTGGCGATGACCGCCGGCGGAGTGCGCTTGAATTTCAGCCAAGTGAAATAGCGAGCCCATCCACGCACGAGCGGTTGGGCCAGGGCGAGGAAGGCAACCAGCAGGCGTGCCGGAACCGTGTCATGCTTGGCCTCCAAGCGCGCATGGATCATGTAGGAAAGGGCTACGAGCAGTGTTCCTCCGAACATGAGGTAAGGCACGATGCGCAGAAAGGGGACTGGTATGGATGCCGCAAAGACCAATGCCGTCAGCGCGACCCACTCGATGCTGCTCAAGTAGGCGGCGACATCCGACTGCGGGGTGGGGTAGATGGATTGGAAAAGACCCTCGCCAAATATGCCATGATAAATGATCGGCTTGTTGACGAGCCAGGTGAAGCGTGGCGCGCCGTAGATTTGGCCTTTCCACTTGGCTGTGCCGGTGGGGCCGAAGAAGACAAGGTGCTGGAACCGCAGCATCGATTCCGCTTCGCCGTAGCCTTCCTGCTGTTTGCGGAAGGCTTGCAAAGTGAAACGCCGGTAGTGCCAGACGATCGCGGCCGGGCTGAAGGCGATCACGCCGCCGCTTTGTTGCAAACGCCAGCAGAAGTCCACATCATCACCCGCCTTGCGGTATTCCGGATCGAAGCCGCCAACTTGGTTGAATGCCCAGCGGTGAAATGCCATGTTGCAGCCTGGAATGTGCTCGGCCACGACATCGGTGAGCAACACATGGCTCGGACCTCCGGGAGCCGCAGCCACGCAGGCTTGGACCCAGTTTTCCGCAGGCGGCGAAATATTCGGTCCGCCCACTCCGGCGAAGTCACCGCTCAGGAGTGTGCCAATGAGATAGTAAAGCCAGTCTGGGTCTGCCATGCAGTCGCTGTCCGTGTAAACAATGACATCCCCCGTCGATTCATAGCCGCCAACATTGCGGGCGAAGCTCAGGCCTTTGTTTTCCTGCCGAATGTTTTTGATCCAAGGATGCCGCGCCGCGATTTCCTGCGTGTCATCCTTCGAGCCGTCATCCACGAGGACGACCTCGTAGTTTGGATAATTGATGTCCTTGAGCGAGGTCAGGCAGCGCTCGAGCGTCTTGCCGCCATTGTAGGAGCAGACGATCACCGAGGCTTTCGGATACTCGCGCAGCTTCACGCGAGAGGTCATGGAGCCCTCGCCGAAAAAGAGGCCCTTCACGGTCTCGAAGGCCGGTTTTTTCGTCCGGTCGCGCCGCACCAAGCCGAACGCCCAGTCTAAAATTTCCTGTCCACCGCGGAACCACTCGTCCGTCCAAGCATAGACAATCGTGCCGGCGAGACCCCCGCGAACAACGCTTTCGATGTGCCAGCGCAGCATCTCAGCCTGCTCCTCCTCGGGGTGGCGGATTGTGTCCATGCCGAATTCACCAAGGATGAGCGGTTTGTCGTCGGCCAGATTTTGAAGGCGCGCCAGGTAGCGGTCGAAATCATCCTGCCGGTGCAGGTAGACATTGAATGTCACGAAGTCGCTGTTTTGCGGCAGGAGATACTCGGTGGGAGGATAGCTGGCGTAGGAAAAAAGCGCGCGCGGGTCCTCCTCGCGGCCGATGTTGATCAGTTGCTCGACGAATTCCGTGACCTGCCGCGCGCCCAGCCAACGCACCATGGTCGTCGGGATTTCATTGCCGACCAGATAACCAAATACGGCCGGATGCCCCGCATTTTTTCTGACCCCGTCGCGAACCGCCTTCTTCGCCTCGTTGCGAATTTTCGGGTTGTTGAGAAATTCCAGATGCTCCGCCCATGGAATCGAAATGAGGGCGCGAATGCCCCGCGATGCGCACAGATCCAAGAACCAGCGCGGCGGCACATAGTAAATGCGCACGAGGTTCACGCCCGCCTCGACCATCATGTCGAAATCCTTGGCCGCCGCCTCAGGAGTCCCAAAATGGTCGCCCTGCGCATCAGGCGCGAAAGGACCGTAGGTCACGCCCTTGATGAAAAACTTTTTATCCCCCTCGAAGAAAAACTTGGCGCGCACGCGCACTGGCTGCATTTCAGTCACGATGGATGGTATAAATCGGCCTCGAAAAAATGCGAGAGCGTATTTTTTAGGCAAGAAACCCTTGAAGAGGTCGCTATGTCGACTGCTTGTTGCAGCGCATGTTTGTGGATGTTTCCAACATGACGGCCATCTTGATTCCGCGTTGGTTGATCATTTTGCCTATGGGGATACCCAATCTGTCTCCCATCCTTTTCCTGGCCGCCAGCGAGACGGTGCATTTTCGGCGTTTAGAACAGGCTCCAGAAACTTGCCCAATCGCGCGATGAGAGTGCCAAGGTCATCTGCTTGAAGAGCGTTCTTTTTCAGGAATGCAGACCACTGGACAAGCTTGTCGGGATCGGTGGCGAATTCCGGCTTCAGGGCGACGGGAAGCTCTATTGGCATTGGAGTTTGGCGCCGCGCAAAGGTTTTGCGGACAGCCTCCCGCAGGATCAAGAGATCAAACTCCCGGTTGCGGCAAAGCCAATCGAGATCGAAGAAATCCTTCATCCGGCTGTTTGCCAACCCGAGCACCGTGGCGGCTTCGAGTTTCTCGGCGATCACCGTTTCCGGCGGATACGCCAAAAGCCGCGCCTCTGGAAATCCCAGCAACTCCCGCCACTCCACCTCGATGGCACCTGGGGTGATGGCATCGCCAAAACCGACATCGATCTGCACTCGCACCGACGCTCCGGCGAGGTTGGCTCGGGTGAGAACCCTCACTCCTTCATAACGCTGGTCCTCGCGGATCGGTGCTGCTTCCACCTCTCCCCAAACAAGCCCGTCCTCTGGTTCGCAGGGACCGGTCAGAAGCACTTCGAAAAACCGTTTCAGGCTCTCCGGCGAGGACTCGCCCGAACCCAGCAAGTCCACATCGCGCGTTGGACGGTGCGGCGTTTCCGCCCAGAGGGCAAAAAGCTGGGCCCCTTTTAAAATGAAATCGTTTCCCGAATCGCTCTGGCTCAATCTCCAAAGCAAACGCCCCAGTGCAAACCGCTCCATCAGCACGGCCAGCGGAGTTCCCGTTCCCCGGGCATGGTTTGCCAGGCGCGCACGCACGGATGCCGCCACATTCCTCATGCCAGAGCCTCCAGATAAGGTTTCATAACCCGCCACGCGCCAAGTTCGTGGGCGTAATTCTGCAGGATCGGAAGGCTTTGACGCCGATTGCGAAGCCTCTCCCTCAGAGCCTCCAGGCACACTTCCAGCGTCACCGTTCCCCGGTGGCGGAAGCAATCCACAATGGTGCGATCCGGATCTGTTATCCTCACCGCATGCCCGGCGATGCGATGCGTCTCCACACCGAGAGAAAAGGCCTCCGGTCTGCGACTCCGAATGATCCGCAGCGGTGGATGCTTAATCTTCGGGGTAGGGTAGTTCGCAGGGAGTTGCAACCACACCTGCCATGCCGCTTGTGTGCCGATCCCATGGAAATTGAGTGCGCTTAGAAGCACCACGACGCCCTTCGGAACCCTCATCGCCGCCTCGACCAAGTCTGGATGATCATAGCCCGCACCTTCCGACATTCGATAAAGACCGCGCCCAACTCTTTCGACCACTCCAGACTGCGTCATGCGAACAAGTGCCGTCCTTGCTATCCCTGCCCGCGCCGCATCGATCGCCCGCACCACAGGAGTCTGCGCTGTCAGAGTCTTCATTCTCTGGACTGGTGAACTGGCGTGCATGTGTTGGGTTGTTAGGACAAAATATCTATTTGTTATAATATATGAAACATCAATTGCGCTGCTTAAAGCAATTAAAAGTTCAAAATGGGCCGGCTAAAGGAAAAAAAGGACGACCTCATCGAGTATCGTCTTTTCGATTTTCGACATGCCACTTCTTCCGTTCATTCCGATTCATCTCCGAGAATTTCCTGCCGCATTTTTTGCAGGCGCTGTTCCACCTCCGTTGTGAGTGCGGCGGGCACCCCGACCTCTTTGGCGAAACGCTTCCACTCCAAAGTGGCGGTCTTCACGGCTTGGAGGATTTCGCTGTATTCCTCCGCCGTCAGGCCTGCTTCGAGGCAGAGGGCTTCCATGGTTTTTCCACTTGGCCACACCTCACCGGCCACTGTCATGCCGCGTTGCAGCACGCCTGACGAGAAAGTGAGGTCGTAGGCCGGGGTCAGGCTCCAGGTGCGGGTGGCCTCGTCGAGTTGGAAGGCGTGGTTCTTGCCGTGGTCGTCGAGATTGGAGGCGAGGACATTAAAAATCATCCTCCGCGCCACTTCGCGGATGTCCTTAAGCGGCGTGTGAAGTTGGATCGCGAGCCGGAAGAGGTCGCGGTAGTCGAGCGCATCGGCGGTCTTGTGCAGGAGCCCGGCGGCCGAGTGGAAATGCACAGGCCGCATCGCGTCCCCCTCCACCAAATCGAAGCGCTTTACGAATAAATGCGCCCTCGGCGAGCCCGGCGATTCCTCGATCAATCGCGTTTCCGCCACGCGCACGCCGGCACTGCGGGCCATTTGTGTGATCGCCTGTTCGCATCGAACAGCTGCACTGTCCGCCGAGAGGTCGAGCTTGAGAATGCCTGGCAGCCCTCCATCGCCGGTCGGTTCGCCGACACGCAGGCTCCCATCTGAATACAAAAGCACGAGGGCCTTTGGCATGGCGCCGCCCGCCGTGCCTCCGCGAGCCAACAGGGGCAGAATCTCACAGGGCTCGCCACGCTCGATCTCCAGCGCTCCCTTGGCGAGGGCGGCCGCATTGATTTTTTCCAGCGGTGGATTCCCTCCCTCTATCGGCGGCTCGAAAAAAATCGCCCCCAACCCACGATTCCCCCGCCAAGCCAGTAAAGACAGTGCCGTCGGCTCGCCCCATTTGTTCTTTGCAAACTCCGCCCGCGCCACTCGGCGACCCCAGGCATCCGGCAGGCAATCCGCTAAGAATCCCGGCAAACCCTCCATGCCCTTGGTTCCGTTGTAGGCCACATCGCCCAAGGGCAGGCTGATCGGCGAGAGATTCAGCCCGCGTGCGATCCACTCCGGATCATAGGCGAAATAGAGCGGCCCACGGTGCACCAGATGCCCGATTGTCGTGCCATCCCACCACAGAACCTTGAGCCGCTTGTCCATTCAGCCCTTCCTCCTTGATTTCGAAGCGTGTTTGCGCTCCGGGCGGAGCAGGTCTTTCAAGCGCAATTCCGGCTCGGTCGCGGGAATCACATCTCCCAGTGCCTCGGCTAAACCCAGCGCCCCCAGCGCACGCGCCACATGGCGAAACTCCACCGTCCCATCGCCCTGCTCGATTTTCCGGTAGGTGGGCATGGACACCCCCACGACCCCGGCCACATACTCCTGCGACAAATTCCGGCGCAATCGCAGCGCCTTCAGCCGAATCCCAAATTTCTCCAACGCCTCGGCATCTCCTAAAATAGAAATCATGTTTTCTAAAGAAGCTATTTTATCAAGTATATGCAAATTATAATTTCTTATATTTCTCTGAAAAAGGCTCGGTGCTTGAGTTGCGACAGCCAGATCGCGCCTTTCTGCACCCGCACGAAGCTGAGAAAAACGCTATGATCTAATCCAGAATCCAAAATTCATTATTCATAACCGAGCGAAACCCCAACGCATCGCCTGACTCATTCGTTCAATTTAACAAAACTGAAAGAAAATGAACCCTGAGCCTCAGTTTCCCTCGCCATCAAAGGCCCCGGCAAGTCCTCTCACGGAGCACGCCAAGACACGGAGTCGAAGAATGCCTTTGAATCGGTAAAAAATACGCCCGCAACGACAACTCTCCCCTTGGAGGGTTGGTCTCCGTGCCGTCCCACTTACCCAGGCCGTCCCGTCTATAAATAAGTTCTCGGCCGGAGCGCCGACGTCCTCGTCGGCATCAGTAACTCTCAGCGATGACACTGCGGCGAGACCGCGAAACCCAGTGCGTCAAAATGCGAGGCGAAGTCTTGCACTTGCTGGATTCAAGCGCTTGATTAGCGTGATTAAATGTCAAGAATTTATGCCTGACCCCTCTGGCTGAGCGCGCGTTTGCCTAGGTCGCGGAGGACGGCGGCGAGGGGCTGCCCCTCTGACTGAGCGACAATCCGGAGTAGCCGGAGTTGCTGCAGACAGAGGCCTCTTTGTTTTTCGGTTTTTGCAAGGCGAATCGGGCGTGTGTCGAAAATGTTTCAAGAATGGAGTTGCCGTTCCGCCGGGGATTTTTACTTCCTACACGCTGTGAATCCTACCGCAGCTAAAACAGTCCAGCAGTATATTGATGAAACGCCCGTCTGGTCGGACGGAACGACGATCCCCGCCGTGCCGATGACCTCCATGCAGTGGCA
>JBILMW010000226.1:0-3204 GCA_044375335.1 Terrimicrobiaceae bacterium
ACCGGCAGGCTGTCGAGCGTGCGCTTCATGCCTCGACGATTAAAATGGCTTTGGACAAATCACCAAACATCGCAAACACCTTACGAGACTCGCGTGAGGCGTCAATTATTGAGATTGCGTCTCAATTGATGCAATTGACATCGAACCTTGCTGTTTCTCCTTCGGCGAACCAAGGATAAGTCCAATGAGACTGGCTTTCGCATCTATCGGATCTCTTGGGGATTTGCATCCCATGCTCGCGATGGCCTGTGCCGCCAGGGATCGCGGGCATGAGGTTGTGGTGGCGGCCGCTCCCGGCTATGCGGCGAATGTGGCGCGGGCCGGCGTGGAGTTTCACCCGCTCCGTCCTGAGATTCCGGAGGACGCGGAGTCGCTTGCCTATTACTTCGACTTGAAACGCGGTCCACGGCGTTTGCTGCGGGACATGGTTTTTGCAGATGTCGCCGCAACCCATGAGGACCTTTGTGGCGCAGCTCGGGGAGCGGATTTGTTGGTCGTGGGCGAGTTGCTTTATACCGCGCCGATCGTGGCAGCGGATGAGAAAATCCCATGGCTTAATGTCGTTCTGGCACCGACCTCGCTGCTCTCCGCCACCGACCCCTGTGTGCTGGCGCCAGCGCCTTGGTTGCACAAGTTCCGGCATTTGGGTCCCTGGCTGCACCGTCTCGCGTATTGTTTTGGACGCATCGAGGGACGCATGTGGGCCGGCGGGTATTATCGATTTCGCCGCTCGCTGGGACTGCCCGCTGGGGCGAATCCGATTTTTGACGCCAAGCATTCTCCCTTTGGCACGCTGGCAATGTTTCCCGACTTTCTCGCAGCCCCGCAGCCCGACTGGCCTAAGAAAACAGTGCAGGCTGGTTTTCCATTTTATCATCAAGGTGGGGATGTCGAAGTGGTGCGGGATTTTTTAAAATGCGGTAGCCCGCCCGTGGTTTTCACGCTTGGCTCGATCGTTGCGCATTTCGAGCCATCGTTTTACCAGGCAGCTGCGGAAGCCGCACAAATGCTCGGGCGCAGAGCGATTCTCCTCACCGGACGGAACGCCGCCGTGCCTCAGAATCTGCCAGAGTCCATATTGGCTGTGAGCTACGCCCCGTTGCATTCCATCCTTCCACAGGCCTGCGCCATCCTTCATGCAGGCGGCATCGGAACCTGCGCCGAGGCACTCAGAGCAGGGCTACCCTCCGTCGTCATCCCCTACTCCTTCGATCAACCGGATAACGCCGCCCGCTTGCGGCGCCTCGGTGTGGCTGAGATTTTGCCCCGCAACGCGATCACGGCCCGGAATCTCGCCTCGAAGTTGGAAAGGCTTTTGAAAACACCAGCAGCCACCAACGCTGCAACGCAACTGGCCAGCATGATCCACCCGCAGGATGCCATGAACCAAGCGCTGGATAAAATGGAGTCCGTCGTGGGTAAGGCATAAAAATTTAAAATCTCTGCGCTATTGCCGAAATGCTTCGGGAGTGGCTATCCTCCTCGCTTTCCAATCCGCCAGATGAATATCCACGAATACCAAGCCAAAGAACTCCTCGACCTGTTCGGCGTCGCCAACAGCCCTGGTGGAGTTGCCTCAACGCCGGAGGAAGCCGAGAAAATCGCTGCTTCCTTGAACACTCAAGACCTCGTCATCAAAGCCCAGGTTCACGCCGGCGGCCGCGGCAAGGGGACATTTAAAAACGGCTTCAAAGGCGGCGTTCATCTTTGCAAAACGCCCGCCGAGATTCGTGATACCGCAGCCAAGATGCTCGGTGAAACTCTCGTGACCCACCAGACCGGCGAAGACGGCCGCGTCGTCCGCAAGGTGCTCGTCGCAAAATCGGTCGAAATCCAAAAAGAACTCTACTTTGCCATCCTGATCGACCGCGCCATTTCCGCACCGGTCATCGTGGCCAGCACAGAAGGCGGCGTGGATATCGAAGCCGTCGCAGAGCACACACCCGAGAAGATTTTCCATCTGCCTGTTGATCCGCTCATCGGCCTCCAGCCCTACGAAGCGCGCAAGCTCGCCAAGATGCTGGGCATTCCGACAGCCCTCCTCAAAAATGCCGCGACGCTTTTTGAGAACCTCTACAAACTTTTCATCGCCCGCGACTGCTCGATGGTGGAGGTGAACCCTCTCGTCATCACCAAGGACAACCAAGTCCTCGCGCTCGATGCGAAATTCAATTTCGACGACAACGCCCTCTTCCGCCATCCGGATGTCCAATCCTACCGCGACATCGAGGAGGAAGACCCACGCGAGGTCGAAGCCTCCAAGCACAGCCTCAGCTACATCGGGCTGGATGGAAACATCGCCTGCCTCGTGAACGGCGCCGGTCTGGCCATGGCCACGATGGATATCATCAAACACCACGGCGGCGAACCCGCAAACTTCCTCGATGTGGGCGGTGGCGCCAGCGAGCAGCAGGTCACCGAAGCCTTCAAAATCCTCGTCGCTGACAGCCGCGTGAAAGCGATCCTGGTGAATATTTTCGGCGGCATCATGAAGTGTGATGTCATCGCGCAGGGCATCATCAATGCCGTGAAGGCCGTCAACCTCCCCGTCCCACTCGTTGTGCGCCTCGAAGGCACCAATGTCGACGCCGGCCGGAAACTTCTCTCCGAATCCGGACTCAAACTCACAGCGGCGACCGACATCGCCGACGCCGCAAAAAAAGTCGTAGCAGCCGCAGCCTAACCTCTCAAAACCATGTCCATTCTCGTTGATAAAAACACACGCCTGCTCGTTCAGGGAATCACCGGCAAGTCGGGCGCTTTTCACGCCAAGTCCTGCATGGAATACGGAACCAATGTCGTAGCCGGCGTCACTCCAGGCCGCGGCGGCGAGGTTTTCGAAGGCAAGGTCCCGGTTTTCGACACCACCTACGAAGCCCGCAAAGAGACCGGTTGCAACGCCACCATGATCTTCGTGCCCCCAGCGGGCGCGGCGGACTCCATCCTCGAAGCAGTGGATGCCGGCATCGAACTCGTCATCTGCATCACCGAGGGCATTCCTGTCCTCGACATGATGAAAGTCAAAGCCGCCATGGCGAAATCGAAATCCCGCCTCATCGGCCCAAACTGCCCCGGCATCATCACTCCCGGCGCCTGCAAGATCGGCATCATGCCAGGCTACATCCACAAGGAAGGCAAAGTCGGCGTCGTCTCGCGCTCCGGCACCCTCACCTACGAAGCCGTCTGGCAACTTTCCAGCCGTGG
>JBILMW010000227.1:0-3193 GCA_044375335.1 Terrimicrobiaceae bacterium
GAATCCATCGCCCTCGCGAATCAGAAGGGTGTAAAAGTGGTCGCCCTCGCGAAATTCGTATCCGGTGCGAGCGCAGGTATGAGCGCGTGATTTGATCTCCCAGTCGGCTTGCATCATGAAAGTCCAGGTATTTTGAATTTTGGCATCTCGCGGTTTGTTGACTTCATCCAGAGAAGGACAAGCCCCACGATGAAGAAAGCAATCATCGGTCCCCATGCCGCAGTGAAAGGCGACACTCGCCCGCCCTTTCCAAGGGCCACAAAAAGACTGCTTACAAATACGAGCGAGAAAAACATGCCGATCGCCAGCGCGACGCCACCTAGCACGCCTCGGCGCGAGTAAACAATCCCGCATGGAGCAGCCACGAAGATCACGAGAAAACAAACAGCAGGCATGGCCCAGCGGTAGTGCCAGTGAGTGCGATAGGCTGCCAGACGATTCTCGGGAAAATCGGCGTTGTATTTCAGGTAGTCATTCAACTCCGGCACCGAGAGAAAATCAGCATTCAGCATGGAACTGGAAATGCGCCACGGTGTTTCGGACCATCCATCGATGAAGATGTTTCCCGGCATCTCGCTTTTAAGAATATTACCCTCCCGATCCATCTCGACATGTTTCCCGCCGAGCAGCGTCCAACGGGACACAATCGGATCGAAAACGGCCTCCCTCGCATACCATTGTTGCACGATATTCCCCTCGGCATCCTGTTGAATGATTTGCACATCTTGCATCCGCTCCCCACGCAGGGACATACGGGCCACAAACCATGTCCGCTGTTCCTCGCGGTTGCGGAAGAGATGGCCCTTCATGGTTTTGTCGCTTTTCTTCCCACGCTTAATGTCACCGACGATGACTTTTTTCATGCCCGTCGCATGGGGTGCGCCCTCGTAGTTGAAAAAGGCTGTGACTCCCGTGAGAAGAAGGCCCACGAAAAGCAAAGGCATGAGAATTCGTAAAATACTCCATCCAGCGCCCAGCATGGAAATGATCTCGTTCGAGCGCGACATGCCCGCCAGCGAGTAAAGCAAAGCCAACAGCGTGGCCAGAGGCAGGGCGATGACGATAATTTCTGGAACCTGCGAGGCATAGTAGTCCACAAGCGCCTCCACAGAAGCCTGTCCCTGAATGAAATCCTGAAGGTTGTCAGCGAGGTCGAAAATGAACCAGATGCCTACAAACCCGGCAAAGCAGTAAAGAAATGGAACGGAAAATTTCCGCAAAACATAGCGGTCAAGCGTGGTCATCTTGCAAGGCGGGAAGACTATCTTCCGAGCGAGTCGGCGTCAACGATTGGGCAAGCCGCCTTGTTCCGTCTCTCCCACACTAAGAAAAACGACTTCGCATCCCGCCTGTGACGCGATGCGGCGCACTTTTTCTTGGAGTTCTTGCTCGGCTCGTTTCACAAGCCCTCCCTCCAGCAACTCGCGCTTGGCGCGGCGTTCGAGGGATCGCGATATTCGCGTTTGCAAGCGATCAGGCATTGAATCCCACGCCAAATCACCGGGATCGAACTGGACAGGTGAGGTCATCTCAAGGCGGAGGACTTTAATCTGCGGCAGGCTGACATCGGCAATCGCCCCGCCTCGCCGGACATTGATTTGAAGAGGTTCGCGAAAGAAGATTCCACCCTCAGCTTGAAAAGCTGCACCGGCCGAGAAATCCCCACCACCTGGCTTCTGGCCGGCGAAACTTTCCCGCACGCTGACCTCGCCCTTGGAGAGGACCAGACTCTCGAGTTCACTTTTTTGGGAATAAAGCACACCTGCATTGGCAAGGATCCGAGGGGATACACCGAGCGATCCTTGAAACTTCTCATGCAAGAGATTCGAGGTCCGCACGGCGGCATCCATCGGCTTGATGAAAAACTCCCAGGAAACCCAGGCGCAAAGCGAGGTGATGAGGAGAGCACTGCCGAACGAGAGCCAGAAGAATCGTGATCCCATTTAGAATTCGCGGTTCAAAAGGTAATCCGCAATGCCTCGGAGAAAGGCGGCGCGTTCCCCGAAGGGCTTGAGTGCTTGAAGCGCGAGACGGGTGTGACGCGCGGCCTCCTTGCGGGATTTTTCCAAGCCAAAAACGGCCGGGTATGTGGCCTTGCCCGCTGCGACATCCTTGCCAGCACTTTTGCCGAGGCGCTCACTGGTTTGCGTGATGTCCAAGATGTCGTCCACAATTTGGAAGGCCAATCCCAGATGCGTTCCGAATTTTTCCAACGAGCGGCACTCGGAAGCCGTGGCATTTGCCGTCATGGCACCAAGGCGCAGGCTCACGGAAATCATGGCCGCCGTCTTGCCGAGATGAATGAATTCAAGACCCGCTGGGCCAACTTTTTGATTCTCCGCTTCGACATCCGCCACCTGGCCACCGATGAGATACGAACTCCCAGCGGCCTTCGACAGTTCACGCAAATAATCCACCATCGTGTGCCGCGTGCAGGGCTTTGTGCGGGCCAAAATCTCAAACGCAAGCGTGAGCAAGGCATCACCCGTCAAAACGGCCACGCCTTCGCCGAAGACCTTGTGCGTGGTCGGGCGTCCACGGCGAAGATCATCATCATCCATGCAAGGCAGATCGTCATGAACGAGCGAATAGGTGTGAATGCACTCGATAGCGCAGGCCGGCGGCATGGCGGCAGCGATCGATCCACCACAAGCTTCAGCTGCCGCGAGGCAAAGAACGGGCCGCAGGCGTTTCCCCCCGGCGAAAACGCTGTAGCGCATTGCCGTATGCAGCGTCTTGGGCTTCGTGTTGGCATCCGGCAACCACCGGTCCAATGCCTGATCCACCTTTTTATGAAGGGCTGCGAGGCGGGGTTTCACATTCATCGGTGGGTAATTCAAAAACAAGCAGGCAGGGACAAATAGTCCCGCCCGCGTGCTCCGACAATACCCAACTCGCAAATCGAATTTTCCCGAAACTTAAGACTCCCCTCACTCGCCCCAGCTATGCAATATGCGCGCCCTCATGCCGCAGCTCAAAATTGCCGTCCTCGGTTCTGGAAAAGGTTCCAACTTCCGCGCGATCCTCTCAGCCATCATGGCGGGACACCTCAGAGTCACTCCCGTCCTTGCCGCATCCGATGTGGCCGATGCAGGCATACTCACCCTGGCGGACAATCTCGGAATCCCGACAACCGCGATCCATGAGCCCAAATACCGCACCCGGCTTTCGACGGAGGTCGAGTCCGGGTTGG
>JBILMW010000081.1:0-11475 GCA_044375335.1 Terrimicrobiaceae bacterium
GCATTCCTATGATGATTCTCACCCTTGCGGGAATGCTTGCCGCTTATTCCGCAGTGGAGGGGCGCCGTCTGGATTGGATTCTCGCGGCAGCCCTATTGGCTCTGGCTTGCCTCTTCCGCTACGAAGCCGCGCTGGTGGCTTTGGGATTATTCATCGCGGTCCTCTCCGTTCTCCGCAAAAAAGAAACGCCCGATGCGCTTGCGGCGGCCTCTTTGATCTTGCTTCCGGCAGCCGCACTCTGGAGTCCCTTGGCTTGGAATGCCGCGCTCGACTGGATTCCCATCGCGGGCGGAACCTTCCAGACATTGTGGCGTCCACAGCCAGGGGGATGGACTCGGGACCTCGTGGAATACTTCCGCCAATTTTCCTTTGCTGCGGGCCTAGCGCTGGCAGGTGGGCTCGCGGGACTTGTCTGGACGGCTTGGCGCAAGCAAGGACGCGCACGGTTTCTGTTGGTCACTGGCGGCCCCGCTGCCATGTGGGCTCTCTATCAATTTCTCATCGGCCGCGATTTCTCGACAGCAGCTTGGATCGCCGTGGTGCCAATTTTGATTTTTCTGGCGGAAGCCGGATCGCACTGGCGCTGGATGGGACTCTGCAGCTCGGCCACGGTGCTGGTCGCATTGATCTCCAGCGGACTCCTTCTCCATGAGGAAGGACTGCAGAGAGCTGTAGGAAAAACTCTGGCTACTGAGATGCACGCCGCCAGCAGGGAGATGCCTGCCAGCGATGGCAGTGGATTTCTCATAACTGAAGATGCGGACTTGGCCTCTCTGCTCGCCATTTATTTCAAACCTGCAGCGCCTTCCGAGTATCCATCCGTCTTCGTTCCAGAATCCCCTGCCCTCACGAGCCAATTCGGCATCTGGCCGTCGTATGGAAATTTCGTCGAGTCAGACACCGTCACGGATGAATTTTTCACCGAGCAGAAAGGCTACAATCCCTTCATCGGCCGCCATGCTCTCTACATGGGAACGGAGCTGCCCCAGACGGTGAAAGGCGCTTTCTCCGAGGTGAAGCCGTTGCGCGGCATCAAGCTTCCGGATGGCAGGCGCATGGTCATCTATCTGTGTCTGGATTATCAGACGCTGCCGCTGTGAGTCGTAATCTCAGGGGTGCGTGACACCCGACTTCTGCAAAGCCTCGCTAAGGCTGGATTCGTGGGTCAGCAGGCTCGCGAGATAGGTGTCTTTTTTCGGCATGGTTGCAGCGCGCTGCATGTTCGACGGATTTTCCAAGCGGGAGAAAATAACTGCCGCCACCTTCGACTTCGGCACGCTTTTTTCGCCATAGCCGCCGGGCTTGTTGCTCGACCAGAAGCGCACATGCTCCACGCCGTCCTTCATCTCCGTGCCGAGAAACACAACCAAGTGGCCACGCTCTTTTTTACCAACATCCGAGGACCAGAAAATCTTCATGAAATCGCCCGGCTTTGCCTGCTCCCATGCGGTGAAGTTTTTTCCGAGACCAAGTTCATGGAAGAGCCTCGCTGTGCCTGGGCCATTGGCATTCCAGCGTCCCCAGATACCGACTCCATCGGCCATGGCTTTGGGCAGGAGAAATTCGGAGGAAGTGAGGCCCTGAGGACAGAGGCCTTGTTTTTCGGCTGCGACGAGGGTTTTTAGAAAGAGGAGATAAGTGGCGCCGGAGCAGTAACTCGGCTGCGCCTTGGCGCTTTCGATACGCAGGCCCAGTGGGGACATGGCGACAGCGCTGCTCAAGGCCTGATGAGCCTCGCGCGTGGTGGCATAGCCGCCGCCCTCGGGCATTGTGCGGATTTGCTCAAGCACAATGGCATTGAAATCCGAGGCCTGCAGGGTGAGTTTCGAGAGCAGCATGAAGGCTGATAGGAGAACAAGTTTCATGTGTCCTCAACAACGCGAATTTCCAGATGTCCGCAAGACGCATTTTTTTGATTCTGTTCATTGTCCTCTCGGCCTGTGTGGCCGGGTTGGTGTGGATGCAGGATTGGACGGCCAAGCGCCCGCTGCCGATGTCTGGAGGGCTTTATTTTCCCGTGGCGGTGGAAATTCCTGGCCCGCACTTTCTGCAAGGCGACCCGCGCTGGGGCGGAGACTCTCTTGGCGAGACATCGGATTCCCTCGCGGATGTTGGTTGCGCGGTGGCCTCGGCAGCTATGGCGCTGGCATACCGTGGAGTCGATACCGACCCCGGACGCCTGAATGCCTTTTTGCAGAATACGCCCGGAGGCTACACTCCCGAGGGGTGGATTTATTGGGAGAAGGCGGCGGAGGTCGATCCCGAGCGGGTCGGCACATTGCTGCCGCACTACGAGGATGCGCCGTCACATTTCCTCATTGATTGGAATCTCCTGCGCGGCAACCCCGTGATTGCCCGTGTGCGCTACCCGAGCGGCATCACCCATTTCGTGGTGATCTGCGGCAAACAAGGTTTCGACTATATCGTTCGCGACCCCGGCGAGGGCGGCAGGACAGGGCTGACTCTTTTGCGGGACTTCCCACCACCCGTCGAGGCTCTGCGGTTTTACCGGGTGGATTGATCGGACTCCGAGGGCAGGCTGCCAAGGCGCTTCGCTCGGAGAGGGCGTCCGGCGAGTTCCGCATTTTGCGCAGAGAGTTTTTCAGAGACAGCTGCTGTGATCGTTCGGGCCGTCCGTCGCGCATCGGCAGCGAGTCCCGAGGTGGTGACATTCGTAATGAGGCGGGGCACGGCGCCGAACGGACTGGCGAAAAGCGCGCCTGGTTCGGCATTTGAGCCTCCAGTGGTTTCCAGCTGGGCAATTCGTGTGAGGCGGCCTTTGGCTCCGACTTGAAACACATCGACTTGGGCCTCTGTTTTTGTGGCTCCGAGTCCGAAGCCGACTAGAGAACGCAGCGCGCGACTTCCTTGATTCACCTTTGTGAAATGCCCCTCGATCAACCAAGCCTTGGGATCCTTCACTTTTTCATTCATGGAGACCACCATCGCGGGCCGGACATGCTTGGTCAGGCGCTCGGCAAGCCGATCCGCAAACTCGGCCGAGAATTTTTTCTCAAATGCATCCAATTCGACACCGTCGCGATCGACGCGGAATTTTGTGCGATCCACCGTGAAAGGACGGACCAAAATCTTGTCAGGCACGCAGACCTTGTTGCTCCACTCCTGGCGGGAAACACTCACCGAGGCACAGCCGCCGAGCATCAGGCAGAGAAGCAGAATGAACGGTATCGTTTTTGAAGAAATCATCCCAACAAACTCTCCAGCCTGCGCAAAACCGCAAGCTTCCTGCATTTCTACGACCGGGCGTGACGCAGAAGAGCCACCATCACTCCCTGAATAACGAGTTCCTGGGCAGGGATGAGATCGGGGTAATCGGGATTTTCGGCCCGCAGATACGGCTTGCCGGAGCGAACGAGAAAAGTTTTGAGCGTGCTCTCGCCATCGATCAGCGCCGCCACCACACGCCCATGGGAAGGGGGCTTGAGCTCCAGAATCACGATATCGCCATCCAGGATATGCGCCCCGGTCATGGAATCCCCACGCACTCTGAGAGCAAAGGTGCGGGCGTTTTTTGGGATTCCCAGCGTGTCGAGATCCACCCGCACACAACCATCGCGCTGCTCGCTCTCACCGAGCGGACGCCCTGCGGGAATGGCTCCCAGAATAGGAATCTCGCTGATCAGGCGGTCGGCGGATTCCGATAAAACCAGCCCCCGAGCGCGGCCGGCGGACCGTTGCAGCACGCCCTTGCGCTGTAGCGCAGCGAGGTGCTTGGCAGCGGCATTCGGGCTCGCAAAGCCAAAGTAGCTCTGGATTTCCCTCAACGAAGGCGACACTCCCTCGCGTTGACGGTAAGCCTCGATGAAATCCCTGACGGCCTGTTGTTTTAATGTGAGAGCTTCACTCATGGTGATCAAATGATCACCTTTTCAGCGCAGCAGCAAGTCCGGCGATTGCATTTCACAGCGGAAATGTGGTTTTTCTCAGTGATGAAATCCCACCGCAAAGAACTCTGGTTCGAAATCCCCAAACGCCGCGCGTTTCTGAACATCACCCCGCAAGTCGAGCAATGCCTCTCGGAAAGCGGCATCCGCGAGGGGCTCTGCCTGGTCAATGCCATGCACATCTCGGCAAGCGTGTTCATCAATGACGACGAATCCGGCCTGCACCGCGACTTCGAAAAATGGCTCGAAAAACTCGCTCCCGAGCATCCGCACACCCAATACGCGCACAACGGAGCCGAAGACAATGCCGACGCCCACCTCAAACGCACCATCATGGGACGCGAAGTCGTGGTCGCCGTCACCAACGGAGCGCTGGATTTCGGCCCATGGGAGCAAATTTTCTACGGCGAGTTCGATGGACTGCGGCGCAAGCGTGTGCTGGTGAAAATTATCGGCGAGTAGGGCTGGCGGGGCTCATTTTAAAGCTGCCACCAACTCCGAGTGCTCCATCTCGGCAGGAGTTAACTTACGAAAGCCGGATTTCAGCAACCATCGCCGAATCGGGGCTACTTTAACCCCAGAACTTGAATTGCGCTTCAAGGGCTTCCGCGTGGGTTTCGATCCAGAAGAATTAACCACGGAGAACACAGAGAGCACAGAGGGTGAATGAATTGCTCCAAATCGTGGAGGGTTACTTTGTCCAAGTCACCACTTTCAAAAGCCGATCTTGTTAATCCTGCAGCTACTGTCCTCCTGTCTAAAAAACTCTTTTCGGGTTTAAGTTGAACCTTCGCAAAAGGAACCTTTGCGCGCAAGTTTCCGAGTTTACCCAAATAACGCTCAATCGGGTTGTATTCAATCAAAAAAGGTGTTCATTTGAACACCATGATACTCCACCTCGATGCCGATGCGTTTTTTGCGTCGGTCGAACAAGCTGCCGATGCGCGCCTGCGGGGCAAGCCGGTGGCGGTGGGAGGTTCGGCGCGGGGCGTGGTGGCATCGGCTTCGTATGAGGCGCGGCGGCATGGGATCACTTCGGCGATGCCGGTGGCGCAGGCGCGGAGGTTGTGTCCGAGGCTCATTGTGGTGCCCGGTGACTTCGAGAAATACGAGCACTTCTCGCGCATGATGTTCAGCTACGCCTATGATTTCACGCCGGTGGTCGAGGTGGGGTCGATCGATGAAGGCTACGCCGACCTACGGGGGAACACGAAAAAGACGCCGCAAGACATCGCGGAATCGATACGCAAGGCAGTCCGAGAGACGCTCCGCATCACGCTCTCCGAGGGAGTCGCTGCGAACAAACTCGTTTCGCAGGTCGCCAGCAAATGGAAAAAACCAGACGCCCTCACGCAAATCGCCCCCGGTCGTGAAGGTGAGTTTCTGGCACCCCTCGAAAATAAATGGCTGCCTGGCATCGGCCCCCAACTCGCCGCCACGCTGAGCCGGGCGGGTCTCCCGCTC
Source organism: Terrimicrobiaceae bacterium (assembly GCA_044375335.1). Lineage (GTDB taxonomy): Bacteria > Verrucomicrobiota > Verrucomicrobiia > Chthoniobacterales > Terrimicrobiaceae > UBA967. Next base: position 5,370 of record JBILMW010000081.1, read on the forward strand.
ATCGGCCAGATAGCCTCCACCCCGCCAGAGCAGCTCTCGCTTTTTGCAGGAAAAAATGCGCGCACACTTTGGGAATTCGCCAACGGAATCGATGAACGCCCTGTGGTCGCGGAGGCCCCCGCTGCGAAATCCTACTCCGAGCAACAAACCTTCGAGGCTGACACGGCCGACGAGCTATTTGTTCTGGCCGTGCTGCGCTCCATGGCTGACCGGCTTTTTGCCAAAGCCCGAGCGGAGGGACAGGCCGCGAGGACGATTTCGGTGCGGGTGCGATACAACGATTTCGAAGAGTGCCTGCGCAGCTGCAGTCTCGATGAACCGACCGACTTGGAGACGACGACCTACGGCCTCATCGCCACGCTGCTGAAAAAGGCTTGGGAGCGCCGCGTCAGCCTCCGCCTTGTTTCGCTGAAACTCTCAAATCTCTACAAAGGCGCCTTCTTCACGGAGCTGCCACTCATACCCGCGACACAAAATTCTGCCACGCTCCACCGCGCTGCCATGGCGGTGGATGAAATCCGGTCGCGTCATGGCAGCGGAGCCATTCTGCGAGGGCACGACCTCTGGCTGCGCGAGCACCAAAGCCCCCCGAGCGATGTGAAAAAGCCATCGCAGCCTGTGATAAGACGCGCCACGAAAGCTCCAGCGGCGATTCTGCATTTTCGCTCCTGCTACAGCTTCATGGAATCCCTGCTCACACCCGAGCAGATCGTCCAAATCGCCGCAGAGGCAGGCTGCAAGGCCGTGGGAATCTGCGATCCGAACCTCCATGCCGCCGTGCCGTTTTTCCAAGCCGCGCAGGCTGCGGGCCTCAAACCAGTCATCGGCGCGGAACTCAGCGTGAACAACTGTCTGCGCCGACTCTATGCAAAAGACCGGAGCGGATACCAAAACCTCTGCCGCCTGCTCTCGGAGCCAAAAATAACCCGCGACTTCTGGATGCAGCACCGCGATGGAATCCTCGCATCCCCGAGCACCGCGCAGCCGATCCGTTGCGAGAGCGAATCCGATCTCCTGCACCTGCGCATTGTGGAAAGCATTCGCACCCTCACACTGCTGAACGAGGATCACCCCGGCAAATCGCGCGACGCTTTTTTCATTCCAGATGCAAATGCCGATGATGAGCGGATCGCTGGAGAATGCGGCTTCGCGTTTGAATTCGGCGAACTTTCCTTTCCCCACTTTGATCCTCCTGAGGCATGCACACCCCGCGAGTTTCTTGCCCGCCTCGCCGTGCGGGGGCTTGTGGAGCGCTACGGGGCGGAGGCCGCGCGCCACCGGTCGCAGCTCGACACTGAGCTACAGATGATCGCCGAAGTGGGCTATGAGGAATATTTTTTAACAGTCTGGGACCTTCTCCAGCACTGCCGCCGCGACGGCATCGCGTGGATCACTCGCGGGAGCGCCGCCGACTCGCTGGTCTGCTTTTGCCTTGGGATCAGCGATGTCTGTCCTGTGCGGTTCGAGTTGTATTTTCAGCGCTTCCTGAACCGCGACCGCATGGCGTTGAAAAAACTCCCCGACATCGATCTGGATTTTCCCCACGACAGGAAGGATGCGGTTGTCGAAAAGGTCTTCCGCCTGCACAAGCCGGGCCATGTCGCCGTGGTCGGCGGGTTTAATACCTTTCATGCGCGATCCGCTGTCGCTGAGATCGGCAAGGTGCTTGGAATGCCGGAGCGCGTGGTGCGGCGGTTGACCGAGCATTTTCCCTGGTTGGCAAAGGCAGGGGATGCGGAAAATGCAGCTGCGACAGCCAAGGCGCAGGGACTCTGCGACGAGGAACCCGCCCTCACAGCGCTCAAGCTTGCAGCGCGCCTGGAGGGCCTGCCCCGCCACGCCAAGATGCATCCGTGCGGGGTCGTCCTCTCACGGCGTCCGATCCACGACTTCACTCCCACCTTTCAGAGCAACAAAGGCTGGCCGACGACGCATTTTGATATGAATGCCGTCGAGGATGTCGGCCTCGTGAAGCTGGACATCCTCGCTCAGGGCGGGCTGGCCGTCCTCCGCGATGCTCGCGCCGAACTCGCCTCACGCGGCATCGAGTTTTCATCGAGCTTCGCAGGCCCTTGGGATGACGACTCCGTGTGGGAAATGATCGCCACCGGCAATGCGCGTGGCGTCCACCACATCGAGAGTCCCGCCATGACGAGCCTTGCCAAAATGTGCGGCTGCCGGGACATCGACTCGCTGGTGGCCATTGTGTCGGTGATCCGCCCGGGAGCTGCCAACACGCTTCGCAAATCCACATTCGCCCGCCGGGCGCTCGGCCTTGAAAAGCCCGAATACCCCCACCCTTCGCTGAAGCCTGTGCTGCGGAGCACGCATGGCGTCATTGCCTATGAGGAGCATATCCTGCAAATCGCAGACGCCTTCGCAGCCATGCCGCCGGGGAGAGCGGATATCCTGCGACGGGCACTGGTTAAAATGCGCGACGCCGAAATTGAAAAGATGCGCCTCGAGTTTGAAGAGTGTGCGCGCCGCAATGGCCGCAGCGAAGAAGACATCACCGCCGTCTGGAATCTCGTTCATATGTTTCGCGGCTACGCCTTCTGCCGCGCCCACTCGACCGCCTACGCGCTGGAGGCCTGGCAGGCCGCCTGTCTGAAGAAGCACCATCCCGCCGAATTCCTCGCTGCCGTTCTCACCCACGGCAAAGGGTTTTACTCACGCCTACTCTACTCGCTCGAGTGCCGCAGGCTCGGCATCGGTTTTCTGCAACCGGATGTCAACGCGTCGCGCGGCCGATTTTTTGTGGAGGGGAAAAATCGCCTCCGAGTGCCGCTCGAAGCCATCGCCAACCTTCCAGAAGCGCTTCTGGAAAGAATCTCAAGTCAACTCAAGCGCGGCCCCTTCCAATCGCTCGAGGATTTTTTCCAACGCACATCCGCAAGCGAAGAGGCTCTGCACCTGCTTCTGCGCGTCGGCGCGCTTGATTCGCTCATCGAATCCCGCACGGGAGCGGTATGGGATATCCGGCAACTCGCCCGAGACGGGAGCAGTATGTTTTCGGAACGCAACCAACCTCGCCCCTCGCCCGCCACACCTTTGCTGGAGAGGCTGCGCGACGAGCTTGAACTTCTCGGGCTCACAGTATCCGCCCATCCTCTCGATCTATGGCCCGATATTGCCTGGGAGACATACTGCCCGGTCGCACACCTTGCCGAACACATCGGCCGCCGCGTCACGCTTTGCGGGGTTGTCGTGGCGGATCGCACTCACCACCAGTCCAACGGCGAGCTGATGAAGTTCATGACCCTCTGCGACCGCTCAGGCCTGATCGAAACAGAACTTTTCGCACGCGCATTCAAGCGCTTTGGCCTGGAAACAATCCGGCATCCGGTGCTCGAAGTCACCGGCATCGTTGTGCCATTCGATGGTGCGACCGGGCATACCCTGCGGGTCGAGTCCGTGCGCCAACCACGCAAAAAACAACACCCTGCTTGACAAATCCAGAGGATTGCCATACCGAGTATGGCATGAAGATGACAATGCACATAGATGAAGAGTTGCTCGACAGGGTGGTCGAAAAATTCGGCTGCACCAGCAAGACGGAGGCCGTGGAAATGGCCCTCATGGAGATGGACAGAAAAGCCAGGTTCAAGGAAATGGTGAAGGCTGGAATGGGGTTCACTCCCGAAGAGTTAAAAAATGCCGTGGACCCCGACTACGATGTCATGAGCATGAGAGCCGCCGAATCCCCCAACCCTTCCAAGAAATCCCATGGGCGTTAGTGTTCTCGTTGACAGCAATGTCTACATCGGTCTGCTGCGCCGCAGCATGGATCCCGTGAAGGTGCTTGGAGATTGGATCGGAGAGGGAGACCTCGCCACATGCGGCATGGTGCGGCTCGAGGTCGAACGCGGACTCAAAGTTGAAAAAATGCGCCGATCGCTCGGTGCGTTTTTCAATGTTCTCATCAATGTCCCGACTTCGAATAAAATCTGGGAGGAAGCCACAACGCTCGCATGGACACTCGATCGGTGCGGCGTCACCCTTCCGGCGCAGGATATCCTGATAGCCACTTGTGCAAAAAATCTCGGGGCCGCCGTGCTCACAGATGATGCCCATTTTGACGAAATCATTGGCCTGCCCGTGTTGAAACCGGCTCAGGAATTGGATGGCTGGTGAATCGCCTCCGAAGCTAACAAGGGGTGTGTTTCGGGTTTAGACGCGAAATTCTTTAAAGTTTGCGAAAATTTTTAAAATGTTTTTCCAGTGAGTGGATATCGCGCAAATTTCTTTTTTTCAAATAATTACACAGCATCGCCAATAATACTGATAAGGAATACAACCCATTAGAAAGAAAAATATTGCACAGATTTTTGAAACAATGATATGAGTTTCGTATGCGAGAAAAAACAAACATCACACTGCACCCCGAAGTTAAAAAAGCCGCCCAAGCGTTGGCTGATGGACAACAGCGCAGCCTCTCCGAGCTGGTGGAGCGCCTGCTTGAGCGCGAAGTCGAACGCCACGGCCAGGCCCCACGCTTCTACATGAGCGAGCAACCGGCGGCCTATGGTCAACAGCCGAGCCACAGCGCACCAGCCACACAAGGCTGATCACATTTTTCCTGAATTCAAAATCACCAAGGGGGGCGGCCAATCCGTCCCCTTTTTTGTAGGATAGGGACGGCGGAACCGTAGAAGTTAGGCTGCTCGGCAATCCGTCCCTACTTTGGGGAGCAGTGCCCTCCGGAGGAGGCTACTGAGGCAACAGAAACTTGACGATGGCGGCGGTTGCAGCCATCTGGCCGATCCAAAAGAGAAACATCCACTTGATCATTTCGGCCTTGAGTTCCGCGCCATCCTGCTTGGTCATGAGGCGTTTCGTGAGGTCGTCCTCCTGCTCGCGAAAAGCTACTTCGAGGCTCTCTGCAATGGCGCGGGCCTTGGGCGGTTCGATGCTGGCGGCTTCGAGGATCGAGAGGATTTTGACCGTGCTCATGAGGAGGAATGATGGTGGAAAATGTGGAGGATGTCAAGGGGCCTGGGAGATACGCAGATTTCGCAGATGGCGCAGATTTGGAAGAGAGGGAGGCGTTGAAGTTTGCCCAAGTCCGCTTGCTTTAAGACTTTTACGGCAAATCCTCCCGAGTAGCACACCCGACACGGAGTGGTTCCCACGGCCTTCGTGCGCGTTTTTTCGAACCTGGCCCGCGAGGACGCGTAACAGACCACCCGAGGGCGGGGGCGCTCCCTGGGACCATGCGCGCTGCGCTTGGAACAATCGGAAAGAGAGTCCAAATCCTCTGAGCGATTGGCAGTTTTAAGTTTCCAGTCTTTTTCTACGTGTCTTGTGCCTCTGTGAGAGAAATTTATGTTAATCTTCTGTCATCCTGTCTCAAAATTCCTTCACGGGACAAAAAAACGCGCCCTGCGGACAGGACGCGTTTTTCTCTTTGGTGGGAAACCTTTTTAGCTCGCGGTTAGCGGGCGTAAAGTTCGACGACGAGTTGTTCGTTGACGATGGGATTGATTTCCTCGCGTGTAGGGATGCGGACGACGCTGCCGCTGAGGTTGTCTTTGTCGACCAGAAGCCAATCGGGAACGGTTACGATCTGAGTGAGCTCGACGCCGCGCTTGGCAAGGCGGGTGGATTTGTCGTTGCTCTTGATGGCGACAACATCACCGGGTTTGAGGTTCATCGATGAGATGTTAGTCTTGCGTCCGTTGACTGTGACATGGCCGTGGCCAACCATCTGGCGGGCGCCGCGGAGTGTCTTGGAGAAGCCCATTTTTTGCACGACATTGTCGAGGCGGGTCTCGAGGAGCTGGAGAAGAATCTCACCGGTCACGCCACGGCGGCGGCTGGCGATTTGGAAGTAGCGGCGGAACTGGCGCTCGAGGACTCCATACTGGTGACGGAGCTTTTGCTTCTCAGCAAGAGCGATGGAGTAATCGGTCTGCTTGCGGCGGGAGCCCTTGGGTCCATGCTGGCCGGGTGGGTAGCTCTTATTCTCGAATGCTTTGGGTGAGCCGCTGATGAGAACGCCGTAGCGGCGGCTGACTTTGGTCTTGGGTCCTGTGTAACGTGCCATGAAGAGTTTTAAGTTTTAAGTTTTTAAGTTTTAAGTGCGCCGACTGGATCAGACCCTGCG
>JBILMW010000228.1:0-3184 GCA_044375335.1 Terrimicrobiaceae bacterium
TTTGCAGATCGGCTTCGTGGTCCACGAAAACATGGCAAATGCCGTCGTAGTGTTTGATGACCGGCATGCGGGCTGCGTTAACCACAGCTTCGATGAGCGAGTGGCCGCCCCGGGGAATGATGACATCCATGAACTGGTCCATGGCGGCCATGATTTTCACGGCCTCGCGGTCCTTCGTTGGAATGAGCTGAACGGAAAAATCGGGGAGTCCGGCTTCGAATCCGCCGGCTTGGAGGGCCTTGGCGATGGTGAGGTTCGAGGCGAGGGCTTCCGACCCACCGCGCAGGATCACGGCGTTGCCGGTCTTGAGGCAGAGCACGGCGGCGTCGGCGGTGACATTAGGGCGGGACTCGTAAATGATGCCGATGACGCCGATGGGGGTTCGAATTTTCTGAATACGGATGCCGTTCGGGCGCGTCCAGTCGCGAAGGATTTCTCCGACGGGATCTTCGAGGGCGGCAACCTGGCGGATGCCGTCGGCCATGCCCGAGATGCGATCCGTCGTGAGGCGCAGGCGATCGATGGCGGCTTTGGTGAGGCCGTTTTTTTCAGCGGCGGCGGTATCCTCCGCGTTGGCAGCGAGAATTTCGGGCGAACGAACGACGAGTTCATCCGCCATGGCGATAAGGATTTTATTTTTTTGCGTGGCGGTGAGGCGTGCGAGGGCGCGGGAGGCCTCGCGGGCGCGACGGCCGATCGTGTGGATTTCCTGTTCGAGTGTCATGTGGCGGCAAAAGGCGTGTAATCGAGGCCGTGGGCTTCGGCAACGACTTTGCATGTGATGCCTCCACGGAAAATACTCAACCCCTCGCGGAGGCCGGGGGCGCGTTCGAAGGCTTCGGCGAGTGGAAGATCCGCGAGTGTTTCGATGTAGCGGTAGGTCACATTCGTGAGCGCCTGCGTGGCGGTGCGGGCGTAGGCGCCGGGCATGTTGGCGACGCAGTAGTGGACGACGCCCTCTTCGACGAAGGTCGGGTTGTCATGCGTGGTCGGGCGGGAGGTTTCGAGGCAACCGCCTTGGTCGATGGCGATGTCCACCACGACGCTGTTGGGCTTCATGAGGCGGAGCATCTCGCGGGTGATGAGTTTTGGAGCCTTGGCGCCGGGAACGAGCACGGCACCGATGAGGAGGTCCACGCTTGGCAGGAGGTCGAGCAGGCTGGCCTCGCTCGAGTAGAGCGTGTGCGCCGTGCTCATGGTGATGTCGAGGAATCGCATTCGCTCGAGATCGACTTCGAGAATCGTCACATCCGCTCCGACGCCTGTGCCCATTCGGGCGGCATTGACTCCGGCGGTGCCACCGCCGATGACGACGATTTTTCCCGGCAGCACGCCGGGAACGCCGCCGAGAAGCACGCCTTTTCCGCCAGTGTGCTTGGCGAGAAAATATCCGCCGACGAGCACGGACATGCGGCCAGCGATCTCGCTCATCGGCTCGAGGAGCGGGAGGCGGTTGTTGACCCGCACGGTTTCGTAAGCGATGCAGGTTGCGCCGGTTTTTTGAAGCGCCTCGGTGAGGGGTCGGCTCGCGGCGAGGTGCAGGTAGGTGAAGAGGATCTGGTCTTTTCGGAGGAGAGGATATTCCTCCGGGAGTGGCTCTTTGACTTTCACCACCATGTCGGCACGCGCAAAAACCTCAGCGTGGGTGGAGACAATTTCGACACCGGCCTGGCGGTAGTTGTCGTCGCAGAAGCCGATGCCCGCTCCGGCTTGGGACTCCACGATCACCTTGTGGCCATGTTTGATGAGTTGATAGGCGGCCGAGGGGAGGAGCGCCACGCGATGCTCCTGGGCTTTGATTTCCTTGGGGACTCCGATGACCATGACTGAAATATGAACCCAAAGGATTTTTTCCGAAAGTGGTTTCTCGCTTGATTGGCGTCGCGCGGAATGGTGTCTTTTGGTTCTCGAGTGCCCCGTATTTTTTCCATTCTTGTGCTTTGTCTTGCCGCATCCAGTGGCGGCGTGTTTGCGCAGACCGATACGCTCAAGGAATTGGAGAGCAGTTCCACGGAACACATGCGCGAGGAACTCGGCGTGAATCCCGTCACCTCGCCATCAATCGCTTCGCTGCTCAAAGACCTTGAGGCTTTTCGTCCGGTGCCGATGAAGACAATTGAAGCTGCTAACCGCGAGGCGAGTTTCAGCAACCGGCTTCAGACGGCATTGCACTTCGGCTCGCTCGTGGCGGATGGTTTCATGCTCACCATTGCCGAGCGTCCGCAGGATGTGCAGGACATCGGCCGCGAACTCATCCGCCAATCACGCGCATTGGGAGTGGGGGAACGACTTGCGAAGCGCAGCAAGAGCCTTTTTGAACTCAGCGACAAGGGGGACTGGGTCGGAATGCGCGGAGAATTGGTAAAAACCCAGGAGGATGTTGAAGAGTCCATGATGGAGCTCCACGATGAGGAAATGGCCCACATGGTCAGCCTCGGTGGATGGCTGCGTGGCTTCCAACTGGGAGCCGTCAGCACCGACGACCGCTACTCGTCGGCAAAGGCAGAAATTCTCGGGCGGGTGGATGTGATGGAATATTTTCTGGACCGCTTGGACACCTTGAACCCGCGACTGAAAGCCACTGAGATGGTGACAGAGTTCACCGACCGCATCAAAAAAATCCGCCTTGTCGCGATCGAGACCCAAGGCGCGACGCCCACGCCCGAGCAGGTCGCAAAAATGCGGAAGCTCGCCGACGAGGCCGAGCAAATCGCCACCGCGAAGGTGGACGGCGATGGCAAGCTGCTGCGCTGAGGGTTTACTCAGTTTTCCTGCTCGCTGAAGAGGAAGTTGAAATCGTCGAGCGTGAGGGCGCGGGCGAAGTTTTCCTCGCCGAGGATGTCGTTGGCGAGGGCGCCTTTTTTCTTTTGAAGGAGGCGGATTTTTTCCTCGATCGTGCCTTTGATGATGAGTCGGTAGGCGAAAACGGTTTGTTTTTGGCCGATGCGGTGGGTGCGGTCGATGGCCTGGGCTTCGACGGCGGGGTTCCACCATGGATCGAAGAGCACGACATAGCTGGCGGCGGTGAGGTTGAGGCCGGAGCCGCCGGCTTTGAGGCTGATGAGAAAAACGGCGGAGCCTTCGTGTTTCTGGAAGGAATCCACAAGCGGGCCGCGGTTGTCGGTGGAGCCGGTGAGTTTGAATGTCTTCCACTCTCTGGCCGTAATCTCGGACTCGATGATTT
>JBILMW010000082.1:0-11393 GCA_044375335.1 Terrimicrobiaceae bacterium
CAAGTGGAGCATTTTCAAATTTGTCCGCCACGCAGGTAACCTCGTAACCATTCCTCGTAAGGAAGGCGCTGGCACCTGTCGCGCGATGGCCCGTTTGGCAATGGACCAAAAGCGGAACCCTCGGAATTTCCGCGAGGCGCGGGCGAAGGCGTGTGTGGGCAAGGTTGTGGGCGTTTCGTATATGTCCGCCTATGAATTCAGTGGCCTTCCTGACATCCAGCGTGAAGGTGTCACCATTCCCACCCAAAAGTGCCGGCACGGCCTGAAAATTCACGGCTTGGAATTTTGTCATCAGCTCTGCAGGAGCATCGGCAATAGCGGCAGCGGGAAGAAATCCCGCGATGCGGTCAAAGCCGATTCTCACAAGCTGGCGAACGCAGTCCTGAGCGGTGGCAATATCTGCTGCGACAATGAGAATCTCTTGCCCAGGCGCAAGAAAGCTGCCGGCGAAATCTGAGAATTTCTCAGGCGGGGTGAATAGGCTGCCGCGCAGATGGCCTTCCAAAAACTCCCCGCGTGACCTTGTGTCGAGAACGACGAAGTCAGGCTCGTTGAGGCGGGGGAGAATTTCATCGAGACTCATCAAACCAGCCTTCGGAAGTTCGCCCAGCACAGTAGGGCCGACTTTGTTCACATGCTTCATATTGGCGAAGTAAGCGGGCGGTTCGGGTTGTCCGCTGAGAATGAAATTCACAAACGCCTCCTCGCTTTCGTTGAGGGCCAGCTTGAGCGCGGGGTTGAATTTCTCCTCGTAGCCAAAGGTGGAATTCGGGATGGAGCCAAGTGATTTGCCGCACGCACTCCCGGCACCGTGGGCGGGCAAGACCTGAAGATGGCAGGGCAACTCGGACACCTTGCGGAGGCTTTTATACAAGGCCCGTGCGCCCTGCTCCTGGGTGCCTTCAAGCCCGGCGGCCTGTTCCAAAAGATCCGGGCGTCCAGCGTCTCCCACAAAAAGGAAGTCGCCACTAAGCATGGCGATCGGCTCGTTTGCCCCGCCGCCGTGGTCGGTGACCAAATAAACCATGTGCTCCGGCGTGTGGCCGGGCGTGTGCACGGCTTGCAGCTCGATATTTCCGATTTTGAAGGAATCGCCATCGTGAAGCGGATGGTAACCCGGGAGGTCTTTTGCCCACTCGCTCTGCCAATCAGAACCACCCTCTGCGGAGAGGTAGAGTTTGATTGCTGGATCGGCTGCTGCAAACTCCCTCGCGCCGCTGACAAAATCCGCGTGGATGTGGGTCTCGGCGACGGCCGTTATTTTCAGCCCCTCGTGTTTGGCGATTTCCTGATAGCGGTCAATATCCCGCTCGGGATCAACCACGACGGCTTCACCCGTGCGTTGGCATCCGATGAGGTAGGAGTATTGCGCCAAGGCGGGGTCGGAGATTTGCGTGAGAAACATGATTCTGAATTTGTTAATTGGAACTGCATGAGGAGCCTTGATTCCATGGCATGCGGGCGATGAGCATTCCCATGCCGCACCAATCGGTGGCTCCGGCGAAAATTAAACCCGCACCGACAAATCCCGACAGCCAGATGAACGCCGGATTGACAACTTGGGAGAGGAGCACACCGGAGAAGACGAGGAAGCCGGCGGCGATGCGCACCTGCCGCTCGAGCGAGATGACCCGGGATGCTCCACGGTTCACCGGCAAGCCAGCGGCGGCCCATGCCGATGTGCCGCCTTCAACAACGGAGCATTTTTCAAATCCCGACTGCTCAAGCTTGGTGGCCGCTTGTTTGGCGCGTCCACCGGATTGGCACAGGATGTAAACCGGCTTGTCTTTCGAAAAACCACCCGACGCAGCGAGCTGGGCGGCATCTAGGCGATCAAGCGGAATCAAATGAACGCCGGGCACATGGATTTGGCTGTGCTCGGCTGGGGTGCGCACATCGAGAATTTGGACGGTTGAGTCAGATTTCAGGATGGATTGGAGTTCGGTTGGTTGGATTGTTCTCATAAGAAAGTGTCTTTGTTTATTTATATATCGCTATACATCGATTAAGGCAATTTGTTTTTTTAACAATTGAAATCTTGCCAGTTGCGCCGCCGAGTTTTTGATAGCCGCATGCGCAAGACCAAAATCATCTGCACACTGGGTCCAGCGTCCGGCTCAGAGGAAATCATCAAGGGTCTACTTGAAGCCGGAGCGAATATTTTTCGTCTGAACATGAGCCACGCGACCCACGATTGGGTGCGCGAGGTTGTGAAAAAAATCCGGCATCTTGCGGCGGAGCTGAATCTGAACTGCGGCATTCTGCTCGACACACAGGGGCCCGCGATCCGCACGGGCGACCTGCCGACCAAGCTGAATCTGAAGCCGGGGGATATTTTTGAATTCACGGTTCGCGGTGCGCGGAGCGAGGAGGATTATTCGGTGGATGTGAACTACGACGGCCTCGTCAATGACATCCATGTCGGCGACACAGTGCTGGTGGACAACGGAGTCATCCACATGAAGGTGCTGGAAAAAAACGAACACCGCATCCGTTGCGAGGTTCTCACCGAGGGCTCCATGGGCTCGCGGCGCCACATCAATCTGCCGGGCGTCAAAGTCGGCCTTCCTCCGCTCACTGAGAAAGACCATGCGGATATCCGGCTCGGCGTGGAGGTGGGTGTCGATTTTGTGGCGCTGAGTTTTTGCCGCGAGGCGTCGGATATTCTGGAGCTCAAACGCGTCTTGACTCAACTGGGCAGCAAGGCGCGCACGATCGCCAAGATCGAGGACCAGAATGCGGTGAAGTTTATCAAGGACATTATTCTGGCATCCGATGCGATCATGATTGCGCGCGGTGATCTCGGCATCGAATGCAAGATGGAGGAGTTGCCGATCATTCAGCGCCGGATCATCAAAAAGTGCATCCAGATTGGAAAGCCGGTCATCGTGGCCACCCACATGCTCGAAAGCATGATCGAAAATCCCGTGCCGACACGCGCGGAGATTACCGATGTGGCCAATGCAGTCTTCGAACAGGCTGATGCAGTCATGCTGAGCGGCGAGACAGCGGCGGGCAAATATCCTGTCGAGTGCGTGAAGGTGCTCGACCGCGTGGCGCGCCGCATCGCCCAAAGCGGCGGCGCCGGATATGCGGCGGAAGCGATTTTAGAAACACAGCGCCAAAAGACCATCCGCGCGGCCGTGTCCCTTGCAAACTCCCTCGAGAATGCGCGCCTTGCAGTTTTCACTCGCGAAGGCGACATGGCCGACAGCACAAGCCACCTTCGACCTGACCGGGCACCGATCTTTGCTTTCTCGCCCCGCGAGGAAACAGTGCGCCACCTGACATTGAACTGGAACACGCATGCCCTGCGCTTGGATTTTCACACCGATGCCGAGGAAACCTTCGCCGCTGCGGAGGAAGAATTGATCAAGCGTGGGTTGGTGGCTTCGGGTGATAAAATCATCGCCCTGCGCGAGCTCATCGAGGGTCAGGAGCACTTCGAATCCATCCAGATTCGCACCGTGCCGTAACAAGGCGGGGGGTTCCCCCCGCTTGCCAGCGGATGGACTGCCTGCTTTCTTTGGGCATGCAAACAAGTGTGCCGGAGATTTTTTCCGCTGAGGATTTCATTTCAAATCCTGGGCGGTTTGCTGGCTTCGAGTCACCAGTGAGACTTGCCGTGATCGGAGATCCGGTGGCGCATTCCAGATCTCCCGGTTTCCATAATGCGGCGCTGCGTTTTTGCGGTATCCGAGCTCAGTATGGCAGGCTTCATGTCCCACCCGAGCGTTTTGCTGAAGTGCTGCATACTTTACCCACGGCGGGATTTCTGGGTGCAAATGTGACAATCCCCCACAAAGCGGCAGCTCTGGCCGAGGTTGACGAGGCGGATGCCTACGCCCGCGCTTCGGGGAGTGTGAATACGATCGTGGTGAACGGACAAAAGCTCATGGGCTTTAACACCGACGGCCCCGGGCTGGTGCGCGCGATCCGCGAGGAATTCAGCGTCGATTTGCGAGACCTGCGCGTGGTCTTGCTGGGTGCCGGAGGTGGAGCCGGGCGCGCCATCGCCGTTCAATGTGCCATGGAACGCTGCGAGCGGCTGGTGCTGGTGAACCGCACCTTGAAAAAAATCCGCCCGCTTGCTGAAGAATTGGCACCGTATTTTCAGAGCGAGAAACTGAGCGGCCCGGCGGAGCGCATTGTAGCGATTCCTTTCGACGACGAGGCCCTGCGGCGTGAGTTGGAAAATGCCGACATTCTCATCAATGCCACCTCGCTCGGAATGAAACGCACGGACCCCCCGGTGATTTCGCCTGCTTTGCTCACTGCGAATCTCCTCGTTTACGACACCGTGTATGCGGGCGGGACATCGCGACTGCTCGAGGATGCGGCTGCAGCAGGCGCGCGCTGCGCCAACGGGCTCGGCATGCTTCTCCACCAGGGAGCACTCTCCTTTGAAATCTGGTTCAACCGCGCCGCGCCGCTTGAGGAAATGCGCCGCGCCCTCCACTCTGGCTTATGATTCTTTCCATCGCGCTCACTCAATTCGTTTTCATTTCCCTCGGCATGCTTTCGGTCAATGTGCTCCTCAAGGCCGCCGGATATGCCTCAAATGTCGCGGAACGGTTTCCCTCATTCTCGGTGTGGATGGCCACCCAGAGCCTGTGGCTCTTTGCCCTGCCGCTCGCATGGGTCGCTTTTGCCGGTTTCTGCCTGCATTTCGGCAGGGGGCCGTTTCCGGAAATTGCGGCACGCATCACGGGAGTGACCCTCGTAGTGGCAATTTTTGCCGCCTACTTCACAGCCGCCTTTCTGCTGTTTTAAGCCTCCGAGGCTGGAAAAATGGGCTTCTGCGGGGTGTTGGCACCCCTTTTTCGGGCCGGGCGAATTTTCTTTTGAACGCTGGCATTATCCATGCTGTCAAACACAGCAAATAGAAACTGCCATGAAAAATATCTACAAAAAAATCAACCGCACAAAATACTCCCTCGGCGAACTGATCTCCATCGTGGGATCCTGCGCCCGCAACAGTCGTGAAACGATCGCCGCCATGGCGGATCTCCTCGACAGCGGCCGCGTGGTGATCCGCAAAAACGGACGCGCTCGCCGCGTTCGGGTTGAATACGCGAGGTAGATTTCCCCCGATGCTCCGGCGGATGTCGCCGCGCCTCAAAGCGCGGCACATCCACCGGCAGGGTGGGGGTGAATTCGCCACTTTTTGTGTATTGATGCCGATATAGTCCGGTGTCAGTGTGCGGGAAGTTCCATGAGCCCCCTTCGTTGCGAGAACATTCGATGCCTTGGTTCCGGCGCAAGCGCGTCCGGGCACGGGGCGATCGAAGATTTCTCTGCGACATTTCAAAGCGGACAGCTGACGGGATTTTGTGGTTTCGACGCTGCGGGGAAGGAACTCCTCCTGAACCTGCTCGGCATGATCGAACGGCCCGAAAGCGGTCGGCTTGTTGTGCTTGGTAACGAGGTCTTGCAAATGCCCGACGCCATTTCTGCGAAAATTCGGGACACCTCCTTTGGTTATCTTTTCACCCATCCGCACCTGCTTCCGTCCTTCACCGTGGCTGAGAATGTCGCAATGCCATTTTTACGCATCTGCGGGGAGGACGACTACCAGGAGCGCACGCTGGAGGCGCTTGAATTCACCGGCGTCGCAAGTCTGCACAGCGTTCCGGTCGAAGAATTGGACGATACCGCGCACTGGCGGGTCGCATTTGCCCGGGCGATTGTGCACTCTCCATCGGTGTTGATCGCTGTTTCGCCGCCGAGTCCATTGTTGCTCCCGCTTGCAAGGCGGCTGGCGGATGAAATTGGAACCGCTGTTCTGTGGAATGGCGACAAGGTCGACCTCCTGCCTTTTGCGGACAATTTGATCGAAATGACCAGGCACACCGCTTTCCCGACGCTCTCATGAGTGCCTTGGAGCTTCTTCCCGCATCGAGCGCCAAATCCTCCAATCTTGCCTTCGCCCTCCTGTCGCTGCCCCGCGCGCGGCGCGCCGACGCGATGCTCTTTTACCGCTTCTGCCGAACGATTGATGACATCGCCGACCGTCAAGAGCTCACGAACCACGAAAAACATGGCCGCCTCGATGCATGGCTATATGCCGTGGAGAGCGGCCTGCCTTCCGATTTGGAAAATCTGGTTTCGCGGCACTCGATCGACCGCTCGCTTCTTGCGGAAATCATCCGTGGTTGCGCCTCGGATATCGAAACGCACCGTTTTGCAACGCTTGCGGATTTGGAACTCTACTGCTGGCGCGTAGCCTGCGCGGTGGGATTGGTTTCGATAAAAATTTTCGGATGTCGCGATTCCCGAAGCGAGACCTATGCCGTTCATCTCGGTCATGCGCTGCAACTCACAAACATCCTGCGCGATATCGGAGAGGACGCCGGGCAAGGAAGAATCTACCTGCCGCTGGAAGACCTCGCGCGCTTCGGCGTCGGCGAGGAGGAAATCCTCACACTGCAAGCCGGGCCTCGATTCAAGGATCTCATGCGCCACGAGGCGGCGAGGGCGAGGGCGCGCTTTGCGGCGGCGGAGCCTCCACAGGCGGACTTCAAGCGACTTCTGCCCGCGCGGATCATGGGCTCCGTTTACCAAAAAATTCTCGATCGCATCGAATGCGAGAATTTTCCCGTTCTTCAAAAGCGCATCGCGCTGAACAAGCGTGAAAAATTGACTTCCACGCTTGGCGCGTTGCTCAGGCGATTTTAAAAGTCGGCTACTCTTGAGGAGCCCCCGGCTTGGGAGCACCCTCGGGGCCGTAGATTTCCAACTCTGTTTTCAGCGCCAGCCAGCTGGTATCGATTTCATGGAGTTTGCGTTCGATGCCTTCGAAGCGCTCGGTCTGAAACATCTCAGCAGCCAGCACAATGTTCTTCAGAAGATTCTTTGTAACCTGATCCGGAGACTGGGTGCGTAGAGAGTTTTTAGCAGCTTCGGCCGCCTGCTCCCACTTGCGGGCTTCGGACCTCAAGAACGCGGTCCGGGCACTTTCCTTGCCCGGCGCGCGAAAGTCTCGAAGGGTATCGATCGCCTTTAGGGGATTCAGGTTTTTCATCATTTTTTCAACCTGGGCAACGGGCGATTCCGTCGACGGCGCCTCCACAGTCTCGCCATGGGTCTCGGGTTCGGCGGCCGGTGTTGAGACCGGAGCCGGTGTTGGCTTTGGAGTTGCGGAAACGACGGGCTTTGCCGCTTTCGCCTTCTCCTCGGCATGTGCGGCGGCCACCTCCACGGCCTCGTCGAAATTGGTATTTTCAATGGGGACGCGAACCGTTGATCCGGCCATGGTAACAAGCACATCGTTTTCATCGACGCCAACGACCTTGAATGTCTTGCCGGGAGCGATTTTTGCGCTGCCCGAGACTTTTCCGTTCACAGTCAGCGGAACCATGGTTTCCTTTGTCAAAATAACCTCCTGCGGGAGGACTCCCGGTTTGGACTTGTGCTTGGGTGCGGCTTTTTCGGATTGGGATGGCTCTGCTGACTCTGGAGCAGTCTCCGCCGCGGGCTCTGCGGTTTCGGTCTGCGCTTGAGGTTCCGCCGTCTGCGTTGTTTTTTCTTCCGTCATCGGAGCACTTGGCGCCACGGGCGTAGCGGCTTTCTTTTCGGCCTCCGATTTCGTCCACTCCAACTCTTCTTCCAAACGGGCCACCTCGAGCTCGAATTCTTTGGTCTTCACCCTTGAAGCCTCGATTTCACTCTCGAGTCCGGCCATGCCCTTCTGCTTTTGAGTCTGCAGGGCACCGATCCGCACCTCCACCCCGATCCAATTCCAAATCGCCGCGATGGCGAGAATGCTGGCTGCCGCGAGGCCTATCCAGAGGAACGGCTTTTTGGCGGCCTTTGAAGTGACCACATGTTTTTCCGTCAGGTTTCTGATTCGTTTACTGAGCGTCATGGCCAGCCCGATGAGCAGGATGCTTCCCGCGGCGTGGTTTTTATTGATGAACTTCTCGAAAGCGTCACGAGTGATGACCCAGTATTCTGAAGGCTCGACGGCCTCCACCGAACAGACCGCCGTGGAAGGGTCGAAGAGGTTGACCTCGCCAAGCCATTCCCCGGGATGAATGCTGCCGAGAATCTCGGTGTGTCCGCGTTCCTCGGTTTTGGCCTGGAGGAGTCCGCTGAGGGTAAAAATAAGCCGACCGTGCGGCTTGTCTTGGTGGATGAGTTTTTCGCCCGGCTTTGCGGACTCAAAGGAACCGCAAGCGCTCAATGTCGCACGATCTTCCTCGCTCAGATTTTCGATTGGGCCACTGGGGGGAAGAGTCAGTGTTGTAGTGGGCATCGAGACCATGAACCAAGTTTTGAACGGCAGGTCAAGAAGCGGCGGGTCAAGAACTCCATATGCTCGGAAGACATTCCTGAGGGGCTGGAAAACAATGGCGGTGAGGGAGGGATTCGAACCCTCGGTAGCCTTTTGGACTACGGCGCTTTAGCAAAGCGCTGCTTTCGACCACTCAGCCACCTCACCTATTTGAGGCTCCAAATTAAACACCAATCCTCCGTCCGGTCAATCCTGTCGAGCGCTTCAATTCGGTTCGCCAAGAAGATCGCTCCGCAGGCCGGATTCCATGGCGTCCACTTCCTCGAGCTTGAGCGAGCCCTCGCGCCAGGAGATCGTCGCAGAGAGGCAGCCCTCGCGTTCGCTGAAAAAAATGCCGCTGCCGGGCGGTTGGGAGACGGACGGGATGTGCCAACCGTCTTCAAGGGAAGCGCCGCAGATGTCGCGCACACCGGGGAGGAAATCACCCGTGTGGGATTGAAAAAACGATACAATCGCGCCGCCGGTATCACTCTGAAGAAATCGGCGATACAGGCCAGTTGGCAGGCGGCGCATCCACCAAAGCATCGTGGCGGTGGAGGATTCCAGGCCGCCGCGCACCGCCGCTTCGAATTGAGCCTGGATGAGCGCGGTGGATTTTTCCAGATCACCAATGTGCGAGGCGGGAAGTTTGAAATGCAAAACGGTAACCTGGTTTTGAAAGATCGGATGTCGCGCCTTGGGTTTCCTGGCCTGCACCGGCACGGGGCTCGAAAATGAGGCGGGGCGCTCTCCCCGCGCTTCAAATACGGCGGCATGCGCCCTCGCGGCGGCAGCAAAAAAATACGGCATCTGAAAAATCCCGCCGGTGAGACGCATCGCCCGCTCGCGGAGAAGTGCGGATTCCTCGCGGGAGAACCGCAATACGCGAAATGCCGGCGCACCAGCCTGCGGAGATGCGCCGCCGAGGGAACGAAAATCCGCCGGCTTCATTTCGTAGTGGCGTTCAACAAAAGCACGGGTGCCAATCCAGCGCGCAACCAGACCCGCCGGAGGTGGAAAAGGCATGCCCCAAGAGGTAACCGGCGTGGGAGACTCGTCTGGATTCCGAGCCAGGCGCGCTATTTCCTGTAATGCCAACTCCGCACCGCGTCCGTCGAAGAGAAGGTGCGACCATTTGGCAATGAGTGTGGTTTTTTGTCCGAAGGGAAGGATGTGAATTTCTAAAAAATGTTCGCCGCCGGATTCCAGAAGCTTTTGACAATACGCGTCGCGGTCGGTGTCGCGCGGTTGCTCGAGAACAGGAACGGTATCGGGCGAGAGCGTTTCGGGCGTTTTCCAAAATGGCACGCCAAGGAACCAAGAACGACAAAGCTTGGCATGAAGCAACGGATGCGACAGTGAGAAACGCCTCACGGCATCACGCAACGCGGTGATATCGAAACCCTCTCCAAGCTCCACCACGGTCAGGCCGGTATGGCGTCCTTGGCTTCCGGAGGCCATGAGGTTCTCCAGCGCGAGAAAAAAAGCATCGCATCCCGTGAGAGGAACCTCCGCAGGGCCATTCACCGGGGAGAGGCTCATCAAGCAGCGGCTTTTTTTACTGCAGCCGCGATGGGCGTCACAAACTCAGAGACCTTCTGGACAAGCGTGTCGGATTTTCCATGCTCGCCGATGCGACGCACGATGGCGCTTCCCACCACGACGGCGTCGGATTCCTTGGCGACTTCAGCGGCTTGTTCCGGCGTGGAAATGCCAAAGCCGACCGCCACTGGAAGACTGGTGTGTTTTTTGATCTCGGCAACCTGTGTGGCGATGTCGGCCGAAAGACTTGTCTGCTCGCCGGTCACACCCTCGCGCGAGACATAGTAAATGAAACCCTCTGCCGACTTGGCGATGAGTTCCATGCGCTCCGGCGGCGTCGTGGGTGCGATGAGCCTGATCGAAAGGAGGCCGTGGGATTTCATCAGTTCCGCATTGCGAGCGGCCTCGTCGGGCGGCAGGTCGAGGATCAGGAGCCCGTCCGCACCGGCGGCGGCGGCATCCGCATGGAATCGGTCGAAGCCGTAAACATAGACAGGATTCAGGTAGGTGAAGAGAACGATGGGAACCTCCGAGCTTCGGCGGATTTCACGCACGGCATCGAGAA
Source organism: Terrimicrobiaceae bacterium (assembly GCA_044375335.1). GTDB lineage: Bacteria > Verrucomicrobiota > Verrucomicrobiia > Chthoniobacterales > Terrimicrobiaceae > UBA967. The sequence goes on from JBILMW010000082.1 coordinate 10,383, forward strand.
CACCTGCCACGGTGGCTCCGGCATCCAACGCGCGACCCGAGGCGGCTTGAATCGTGGCTCCATCGGCCAAAGGATCCGAAAAAGGGATACCCAACTCGACAATATCCACCCCGGATTGCTCGAGAGCGGCAACAAGGGCCTGAGTGAATTTCAAATCTGGATCGCCCGCCGTGATGTAAGCGATGAAGCCACACTGTCCGGCGGCGCGGAGGGTTTCAAATTTCGTATCGATGCGATTGGGCGTTGTCATGTGATGGGTGCTTTTTCTGAGCCTCGCGTGATCCATACACCGAGTAGGGCAATGTCGGCCGGTGTCACGCCGCTGAGTCGGGCGGCTTGGCCAATTGTTTCGGGGCGCACGCTGGTGAGTTTCTGAACGGCCTCGGTGCGAAGTCCGTTGATCTTTGTGAAATCCACCCACTCCGGGATGACCTTGCCTTCGTGGCGGGCGGTGCGGGCGATTTGCTCCTCCTGGCGCGTTATGTAGCCGGCGTATTTCAGATCGGTTTCGACCTGCTCCCAGACGGGTTGCGGAAACTGCGAGCGGATTTCGTCGGGCACGGTGGACCAGGTGTTCTCAGGGCGCTTCAGCCAACGCTCGAGCGGCACCGTGTCGACTTTGAATTCGTTGAGGCGGCTTTTGAGCGTGGCAAGTTGGTTTTGTTTTTGCTCGAACCGCGAGGCGCGCTCGCCATCGACCAGGCCGGACTCAATCGCTTTGCCAGTGAGGCGGAGATCGGCATTGTCCTGTCGCAGCAGGAGGCGGTATTCGGCGCGACTGGTGAACATGCGATAGGGCTCGGGCGTGCCGCGAGTCACAAGATCATCAAGCATGACACCGATGTAGGCCTCGTGGCGGGCGATGGTGAGCGGCGGGCGCTTGAGCTGCTTGAGAGCTGCATTCGCGCCAGCGATGAGCCCCTGTGCGGCAGCCTCCTCGTAGCCCGAGGTGCCATTGATCTGGCCCGCAAAATAGAGGCCCGGCAGGCGCTTTGTCTCAAGCGTCGTGTG
>JBILMW010000229.1:0-3154 GCA_044375335.1 Terrimicrobiaceae bacterium
GCCCCGCTAGCCGCGGGGGCATTCGAGGGGAACAGAGAACGCAATCCGCGCGCTTTGAAAAAAGCACGAGGTCTGCGATGGGATTCTTTTTTATCGTTGACCAAACCGGCTTCATAGCAGGGCCATCGTCCCGCATGGCCCAAATTTCTCCACGGAATCCGCCAAACCACTCCCAGAAACCATCTCGCCCAAAAACCGCCCGATTCACACCCCGTGACTGAACGGTTGGGATGACCATCCTCTGCTGGGACGCCGCTTCGCGGCTGAAAAATGGGACATGCGAGACGATGTCCCTCCCAGATTCACGAATCGCGCGGCAGCGCGCAAGAGGGGAGCACAGCCGTCTCGGCTGTGAAAGACACTCGCGTCGCAACCTCATCGATCAGCAAACCACGCCTTGCGTCTCCTTCCCATACCGCCGCGCGCCGTCACCTCATCGACATCTGTCGAACCTCTGCGCCCCATGCGACTCTCGATCACGAATGCCCAGTCGCAATAGAACGCATTCTCGCAAGAACAATTCGTGAACGCTCGCGAGAGACTGGATCGCCACGAAAACACCCTTCAACCGCCTCGACGAATTCAGGGTCTTCGAGATGTGCTTGCATGCCACTTGCTATGAAATTTCGTAAAGTCGAGGAACTATTGCCCAAAAGAAGCCCCGTTTCCCGGCAGCCATCGAACAGCGTGACGATGTCCTCCAAATCTTTGCTCATGTAAGGATCTTTGGCTCCACGATCCCGGTAAGCCGTCAATTTGGTGGCGAGGAAACAGGGACGCGTGATGACAGGCGCATACACTCCCTCACCCAACTCCATTTTCGTGGCAGTCTTTACGGCCTCATGAAACCACTCGCTGGCCATTCCCAAAACGGCCGCCTCCGTTGGCATGACATCCACCGTTACTCCATCCACCAGCCATCGGCATATCGGCGCGCCTTCTCTCGTATCGTGGCGGAAGCCCGGCAAGCATTCTTCCAGATCGTAAAGGGCAGAGAGTGTGACGACCTGCACACTCAAATCGATATCGATCGTTGGCCTGATTTCCTGCACAGCGGGGTTATCAACCAGAAGCGGAAGAACGGATGCCCCAAGAAAGGCATATGGAATATCCAACCCGTTGAAATATCGGGCCACCACATGAAGGGAATCGATTGTATTCATGTTCGGTGGATTCTTTTCAGCAGCTCCTCTCCGGCGATTTGGCGCTCGCGGGTGCGGCCTTCCCGCAAAGCATCGATCAAAGCAAGAACCTCGTAGAGGCGGCCATCGCGGCGAGCGGCATTCGGCGCCGAAGGATGCAGTGGCTCCACTCCATATCCGAGGCTCTCTCCCGAGGCATCCGGCCACACCGGGGTGTTTTCCTTTCCGAAGGCAATCAATTCAGCCAAAGGCGGTGCCGCGTAGGATGTCGGCATGCCACGGGTCAGTCCTCCCATGCCCGCCGGAAAAACATAGCGTAGCCCGTGAATCAATAACTCCTGAACCGCGCCCGGTCGAATCCTCCGATCCTTTGGGTCAACCAAGCCGGCCTTTCCGAGCCTCTGCACGGCTGCGTGCAATTCGGAAGCGCTCATCTCGAGTTCTCCCGCCACGACCGCATACGGTCGGAGGCCCTCCTCCAAGGTCAACTTCGCTAAAGCATAAATATCCAAAGACCGAGCTATCATTTTTAAATGCATACGCTATTCGCGAATAGCAAACAGGCAACACCTAATTGAATTCTCTGTTGCGCAGATCAAAATTTGATGATTTAGCCCATGGATAGGCATGGATGATTGTGGATGTCTCCACACTCGGCCTATCGCCTGCGCAGCCAAGATTGCTACCCCTGCTCCGCCCTCACGCCGCTTCTCTCCGCCCCGTAGGGTGGCTGAAAAATGGGTCATGCGAGGACGATGAACCCTCCCAAGATACGAATCGCGCTGCCGCGCGGGTTCCGTAGCGGCTGTCTATGACTGCCGAATCGGACGACCCCCCGGCGCTCATAGAGACGCCGCCACAGCAATCGCGCAGCAGCGCGACCCCTGCCCAAAAAAATTTCTGTAAATTCTGTCTATTTTCCCAAGCCACCCCTCCTCTGTGTCTCCGCGCCTCCGTGAGAGCCTTTCTGTCTGCTCCCTCCGCATTTTTACAAAATCGTCACATTCCACCCGTTGAAACGCCCCGTGTTGTTCCCAACTCTCTCCCAACATGCCTGAGAGTCCTCTCCACCAACCCCACGACAAGCTCGTCAAGTCCACCTTTTCGGACCCCGACAACGCCCGGGCCTTTCTGGAAGCCAATCTACCGCGCAAGCTCACCCGCCGCATGGATTGGAGCTCGTTGACTCTGGTCAGTGGCACTTTCATCGACCCGGAATTCGCCGCCACCTCGAGCGACCTCCTTTTCACCGCGAAAATCGACGGCCAACCCGCCTTCCTCTACATCCTCTTCGAGCATCAAAACCAGGAAGACCCCCTCATCGGTCTGCGCCTGCTCACCTACATGGTTCGCATCTGGAACGACTATCTTCGCAACAATCCCGGCGCCACGAAACTCCCTCCCATCCTGCCGCTCGTCCTCGCGCAGGACAACAAACCCTGGAAAAGTTCCACCCGCTTCGCTGACTTGATCGACATTTCCGAAGGGGCAGGGGAGGAGATCAAAAAACACATCCCCGACTTTGAATTCCAGCTCGTGGAGTTGTTCCGCATGCCGTATGAAAAAATTCTCGGCACGCCGATGGGGATACTCACCCTGCGAGCGCTCAAAGCCGAAAAACTCCAAGCCCTCCTTGATGACTCCGTCTGGGACGAATCGCTGTTGATCCAGTTGCCATCGGCCTCTTTCGAGATGCTGATGCGCTACATCCTGGACCGCGACCTTGACAAGCCCGCCTTTCGTCGGAAACTACAAACGCTGCACAACCCAAAACTGAGCAAAAACGCCATGTCACTCGCCGAACAATTCCGCCAAGAAGGTCGTCAGGAGGGCCGCCAAGAAGGTCGTCAGGAAGGTCGTCAGGAAGGTTTGATCCTCTCCAAACAACAAGACATCCTCGAAGCGCTGGAAATCCGTTTCGAACGAGTTCCGGAGGGTCTGCGCGAGGAAATCGAGTCGATCGCCGACACCGCCAGGTTGCAATCACTTCTCCGCGCCGCAATCCGCAGCGC
>JBILMW010000230.1:0-3147 GCA_044375335.1 Terrimicrobiaceae bacterium
GCCGCCTTGTATGCCAGGCTGCGGGCGGCTTCGAGGGTTTCCGCTTTTGCGGTGACGCCAAGCACGCGGCCGCCGTTGGTCACGATTTCGCCATTCACGGCCTTCGTTCCTGCATGGAAAACCTCCGTTTCATCGAGGCTGGCGGCATCGGCGAGGCCGCTGATGGCTTTACCTTTTTCGTAGGAGCCCGGATACCCGCCCGAGGCGAGAACTACGCAGACGGCGGCTTTTTCATCCCACGCGGGAGTTGCCCCCCCGAGCGCGCCTGCGGCTGTGGATTCCAGAAGTGGCAGGAGATCGGACTCCAAGCGCCGCACAAGGACTTGCGTTTCGGGGTCGCCCCAGCGGCAGTTGAATTCCAGCACCTTTGGGCCTGAGGCGGTGAGCATGAGGCCGGGGAAGAGCATGCCACGGAAATCAAGTTTGTCTTTCTGGATGCCGGCGATGAATCGGTCGAGGATTTCGGAGCGAATGCGGGCGCGCAGGGTGTCATCCACCGATCCACTCGGGCTGATCGTGCCCATGCCGCCGGTATTGGGGCCTTGGTCGCCGTCATGGGCTTTTTTATGGTCGCGGCAATCGGGGAAAAAAAGATAGGTGGAGCCGTCCACCAGGGCGTGGATCGAGCATTCGACGCCTTCCAGGAATTCCTCGACCACGACGCGGCTTCCGGCGTCACCAAAAGCGCGGTCTTCCATGCAGAGGCGCAGGGCGGCGTCGGCCTCGGAGAAATTCGCGGCAATGATTACCCCCTTGCCGAGGGCGAGTCCATCGGCCTTCACCACAAGTGGAAATTTTGCGGTGCGGCAGTATTCCCTAGCCAGCGCGCTGTCGATGAATTCGCGGTAGTCCGCCGTGGGGATTCCATGGCGGATCATGAAATCCTTCGCAAACGCCTTCGACGACTCGAGGCGGGATGCGGCCTGACGCGGGCCGAAAATTTTCAAACCGGAATCCTCAAAGGCATCGACGACTCCCGCTGCGAGCGCGTCGTCCGGACCGACGACTGTGAAGTCGATGGCGTTGGATTTTGCAAAGGCGACAAGGCTCGAAACATCCTCGGGGGCGATGGGCACATTTTCGCCGATGGCTGCGGTGCCTGCATTGCCCGGGGCGATGAAGATTTTTTCCACGCCAGCGGATTGGCTGAGCTTCCACGCCAAGGCGTGTTCGCGGCCCCCGGAGCCAGTGATGAGAATTCGTTTGGTCACGGATTGAAGAGCAGGGTTGTGGTTTGCTGCGGGAGCATTTCGCGGGTGAAGGCAAATTTCGGACCCTGCGAGGCGTGAATGCCGCCGGTTGTCCAATCACGCGAGCCAATCGGAATAACCAACTTCGGGCGAAGTTGGGCAACGATCTGGCTTCTGGCCTCGGGCGAGAGCATTTCTGGATTGAAGAGCAGGACATCCACCGCGCCGATCTGGGAAATTTGCTCGGCATCCAGCGGGCGGGTCGGGACTCCGGCAAAGCAGAAGCGCATGCCATCCATCGTCCAGGTGAAAAAGAGGTTCATTCCATCGGATGTCGGCATTTCCGGGTTTCTGTAACTCGGAACGCCAAGGATTCGGATGCCGGTGACATTGTTGACTCCGATTCCCACTCCTCCGCGAATGACGGATGGTTGGTTGTCGATGGCGTTGATGTTGTTGAAATCCGAGCGCTCGGAGGTGATCAAGACGACATCGCTCTTGAGTGGCGAGGGGAGGGTGCGTCCGCCGGTTTTTGCGGCGTAGGGATTTGCCAGAATGGTGGTGCCGATGGACGAGGTGAAGCGGTAGCACTGGTTTCCCAGCCACTCGATCTGTGTCTCACGCAGCGTCGATGACTGCGTCGGCTTTTCCGGTGTTCCGCATCCGGCGAGAGCCAGTGCGGCCGCTGCCAGGAGAGCAAGGCGGCGCATTCTCAGGAGTTGAGCGCGAGTTCCGTGCCGAGATCTCCGATGCGGCTGAGGGTCAGGCCCTGAAGGGCAGGAACCTCGGATGCCATCATTTTGAAGACCTCCTCGATCGTGTAAACTCCGTTCGAGCCGCCCGTGGCCTGCACGAGGTCGCGCAGGACTTCCCAATCGTCGCGGGCCTGGCCCGGAGGCTGGATGGCTTGGTTGAGGCGTTGGAGACGGCCTTTGATATTGATCATGCTGCCGCGCTTCTCGGCCCAGCCACTAGTCGGGAGAACGACGGTCGCGCGGCGCGTGGTGGGGTTGGCGAGAATGCCAGTCACCACGAGCGTTTCGAGATTTTTGAGGTGCTCTTCAGAAATGCCGCAGTCCACTGCATTTTCTCCCAGCACGATGAGGCCGGTGATTTGGCCAGAGGCCACGCCTGCCGCAATGGCGGGGAGTTTTCCTGTGGCCAAGCCGAGGAGCTTCGCCCCAGTAGTGTTTGGATTTCCATCATCCGAGATGAGGAATCCGTCGCCCTTCTGTGGGCGGGGCATGACATCGAAATTCTCGATTTTCAGGCCGGCAGCGAGACGGCGGGCGAGGAAGAGTTCCTCGTTCGTCATGCGCGCGGAGGCGATGAGTGCGGTCTTCGAGGGATCGCGACCTTTTAGTTGCTCAGCGGCGGCGGCGAGGGCGCGGGTCCAATGCGCCGGCGCTTCCTCGCCCTTCACGACGGGATCGGTGAGGCGGGATTCGCTGTTAAGATAGTGGAAATTCAGGCGGTGGCTGTCTGGCATCCAGCAGGAGTTCACAAAATCGTTCTCGCGAGGCGTGATGCGGTGAACGGTGTTCTCGCGGCTGGAAATCAGGATATTCGAGCCCATGCCGCAATTCACATCGATGCTCTTGGTTTCCTTCAAAAACCAGACGCGCATCTTGAAGCGGAAGTCCTTGCTTGTGAGAGCGCCCACGGGGCAGATATCCACCGTGTTCAGCGAGTAGTTATTGTCGAGTTTCTTGCCCGGATAGACCGAGAGGGTCGTGTGGCTGCCGCGATTCAGGAAGCCCAGCACATCGTCGTGGGCGATTTCCTTCATGAACCGGATGCAGCGCGAGCACATGATGCAGCGTTCGTCGTCGAGCACGATGCGCTCGCCGAGGTCCACGCGCTTGGGCTTTTTCACCTTCTCTTCGATGAAGCGCGATTCGCCCTTGCCGAACTCGACAGAAAATTCCTGCAACCGGCACTCGCCCGCTTGATCGCA
>JBILMW010000231.1:0-3143 GCA_044375335.1 Terrimicrobiaceae bacterium
AAAGTCTGACCCTTATTGCTTTTCTGGTGGCGTTGGGTGTCACGGCGCTCACACTGCGCCTCCACATTACGGAGAGCCTGCCTCTGAACTTTTAAATCCATGCGCGCTCTTCGACTTATCGGCCCTGTTGGTTATCTTGCCGTTCACCTCGAGATTCTTGTCCTTTGCAGTGTGCTGCTCGGGGCCTTTGGAGTCCAGTTTCTCGAGGGTGAATTGCCGTGTCCGCTGTGCATTTTGCAGCGTTTGGGAATGATGCTCGCAGCCACCGGCGCGGCCTACATGCTGGTGAAATGGAAGGACGGGGAGCTGTCACCGCTGGATTACATGACTGGGCACGGGATGATTATCTTGGGTGCGCTGGGAGGGTCGTTTGTGTCGATCCGGCAGATATTGCTCCACATCATGCCGGGTGATGCCGGGTATGGAGATCCTGTTCTGGGCCTGCATCTTTACAGTTGGGCGCTGGTGGTTTTTGTGTGTCTCATTGGATCCAGCGCGATCTGCCTGTTGTTCGGTAACTGGTTTCTTGAGGGCCGGGCGCGTCCGGGTTGGTGGTCCCGCGCCACGCTGGGTCTGCTGGCACTTCTCATCCTGGCCAACACAGTCAACATTGTTCTCGAGCAGGGATTCCATTTCCTCTTGCCCGATGATCCGGCGCGTTACGAATTGCTCTACGATCTTGGGATCAAAAAATAGCAAACTGATCTTGTTGGCGTCCGCCGCGTTTCTGCTCGCCCTTGGGAGCCTATCGGCAGGCGAGACAGGCGCAACGGGGCCTGCGACATGGCAAAGTTGGATGGAGGGCGAGCGTGCTCTCGATACGCTTGCACCCGGGCGCCGGGTTCTCGAGGACCACGGGATTTTCCTCGGCGGCAGCTACACAACCGATTTGCTGGGAAATCCCGTGGGCGGGAGGAGCCAAGGGTTTACCTATTTCGGACTGTTGCAGGTCATCCTCGTGGCCGAGTTGGAAAAGCTTGCTGGTTGGCAGGGCGGATATTTTGTCGCCAGTGTGGTGGATGCCGCAGGGACCGATCTCTCACAGGCGCATGTGGGAAACTATTTCGATGTCGACCAGGTCTCGACTCTGCCCACGCTGGCGCTCGGCCAACTCTATCTCGAGCAGCGATGGGACGGTGAGAAGTTCAGTCTCAAAGTGGGACGGATGCCCATAGGTCAGGATTTTGTGAAAATGGATATGTTCAACCTCTATGTCGGCGGCATTGACGGACACACGCCGGTGTTTGGTTACAATACTTTTTGGACATCCAGCGCCAGTCGTTCCACCTGGGCGGCGGTCTTCAAGGCGGAACCGCTTCCTGACTGGACTCTTCGCTACGGCATCTACCAGGCCACAAGCTCAAGCAGGGTGGTGGCCAACCACGGGCTGAATATGGAATTCGGGGCGGACGATGGAATTCAGATGTTCGGCGAAACGGGATTCAAAACCAAGATGCCCGATGTGTGGGGAGGCTCTCCGGAGGGGTTGGCGGGCGACCACAAGATCGGGGGCTATTGGTCGACTTGGAGCTACGACACCTTCGACTCAGGCAGCACGCCGTATTCCTATGGATTTTATTGGATCGGCGAGCAAATGGTCTGGCGAGAGAAGTCAGGAGCGAACGAGGGCATCACGCTGTGGTATTCGTTTGTCTATGCTCCCCAAACCGATCTCTCGCAGTTTCCATTTTTCTGCGGGGCGGGTGGAGGATGGCAAGGGGCGTTGCCTTCGCGCCCGAAGGACTGGGTTTTGTTCGGTTCCTACTTCGGCTCGATGAGCCGGGAGTTTGCCGCAGAGCGCGAATCCGCCGGGTTGGGCGATCCAACCTACGAGTGGGTTCTGGAGTGGGATTATCGCGCTCAAGTCACACCATGGCTCTATGTGATGCCCAGTGTGCAATATGTAATCCGCCCCGCTGGAACCGGGGACATTCCCAATTCCCTCGTCATCGGTGCGGAAATCGGGGTAACTTTTTAACCGATGCGTGCCGCAATCCATCTCCTTCTCCTTACCTTGATTCTTACCCTCGGAGGCTGTGCGGGAGTCTCCACTCCGGCAGCCTCGCTGCCCGATGCACGCGACCTCGCGGAACATCCTCTTGATGTAACAAAAATTCCTCAACCCTGAGGCGCAAAATCGGTAGGCTCACCAGTTCGTCCGGATGTAAGGTCCGGAGCCGATATCGTGGATTTTTCCAGAAATCCGTTGGTAGAAAATTAGCCGAGAGCCAGCTGGGCCGTGGCGATTTCGAGGGTCTCGTTCGGCATCACCTGTGGGCGCCGTCTCGTCGTGATCGTAGGTCAAAAAAAAGCCCTCCAAACCGCTGTGAGAAATGCCAGCGCCGTCCGGCGATTCACCACTCTGGAAATACGACTGAGCTGACACGCACGCCGTCCGCTCATTTTATTTTTATTTCGTCAACAAAGCGCTTGCAGTCGCCACGCCTCTCCTCTACAAACTCCATTCCTTTTTCGAGGAGCCTTAGCTCAATCGGTTAGAGCGCTGCCCTGTCACGGCAGAGGTTGCGGGTTCGAGCCCCGTAGGCTCCGCATTTTTCTTTTTGCGGATTTTCCCTCTACAACCGCTTAAACGCTCGCTCTGCGGGCGAGTCGCTCAATTACCGGAGTTTCTCGGAGTTGCCTCAAAGCGTCTTTGGTTTGTCACAAATTGTCAGGAAAACCCCTGCTCTCGATGGCGGTTTTTTTTAGCTACTGGAGTAGTGTTTTTTCCAATACCGATGCAACGGCCATTCGTTGTTTGAAAAATATATTTCAGAATTCCCTCATGATAGAATTTTGAATCAAAACCTAAACAGCCATTGACGGATTGTTTAGAAAATGCATTATTATTTACTCATGAAGAGAACTAAAAGGCATTCTCTAATCAAAAACCTCTACGCGGCCATACCCCACGGCGCTCCTTTCGATTTGGAGGCGCTGGCTGCTCAGAAGGTTTCCGCCAAGCAGGCCGCCCAATATGTGAAAAGCGGTTGGCTCGTCAGGTTGGGGCAGGGAGTCTATGCCTATCCCTCTGACTCGCTGGACGCACCGAACTGCATTCGCCTCCTCCAAACAAAATCCCCCGGCCTGCATGTGGGCGGCAAAAGCGCGCTCGATTTCCATGGGGTTCGTCACAACCTCGC
>JBILMW010000232.1:0-3126 GCA_044375335.1 Terrimicrobiaceae bacterium
GGCCACTCATGCGGTTTTGTCGCTCAGAAGGCGAAGAATGGCAGGTTCGTCCTCTTCGAGGTTTGGGTAACGGCCGATGTCGGGATTCACAAAAAAGTTGTCGTTCAGGTCGTCATTCGCCGTCGAGACCTCACCAATGATGCACTCGTTGCTGAGGGGATAAAAGGCATGGTAAACACCCGGCACAAGCGTCACGCGTGAACCCTCAGAAAGCTCGATGATCTGGCCAGATTTGACCATCACTGGTTCGTGGTCGATCGGCATGGAGAATTCCCGCTCCCCGCTCTCATCGGGAACGCCTGCCCAGACCTGAACCGCGAGGCGCCCCCAGCGGCAGATGATGTCCTCCTTTTTTTTGCGGTGGCAGTGAGCCGGTGTGGTCATGCCTTGCTGCGCATACATGAGCTTTTCACAGTATTCCGTCTCCTCCGCGAGGTTCACCAGAACGAGTCCGAAATTCCGCCAATCAGCGAGACCGAAATCGGTCACATCCCAGCGAGGGCGGGGCGGGAGGGCCCATTCGTGGGCTACAAAACAGGATTGAGCGGAGCGGATGAGAGCGTTGATTTCACTGCGTTTCATAGTGAGTTTTTGTAGAGGAAGGTTAAGTCGAGTTTTACAGGAATGCGATGTCCTGCGGGGGAAACAAGGGTGACTCCGTGAGTGTCTGGAATGATCTTTTTGACCCGCTCAAAATCACGCGGGATCGCAGCGACGGCCATGATGTAGTTGATGACGGTCGGTTTTTTGGGATCGAACTTTGTAAAGGTTTTGAACCCCTCGCGGTTGATGGGATTTGGCTTTTCGGCGGGTGAGATGCCGAGGAAAAAGTAGGATGTCACATCCTCGAGGCCCATGACATTCACATGGCGGCCGTTCCAAGGCGCGTAATGACGTCCACCATTGGATATCCAAAAAACCGTGCTCTGCAGCACGCGCGGATCCTTAAGCGAAAACCACACATAGCCCTCCTTAGGAAAGGCCGCCGCCGTCCAAGCAAAATCGGGCCGGTCCTGATGGACTATTTGCACGATGTCCTCGAATCCCCTGCGGGAGGGATATCTGCTAAGGTCGGTGTATCCGCCCTGCGCGAGTGGAACGCGATCCAAGCGCTTGAAGGTGGCGGAGGGTTTCAGGGAATTGTAACCCCCGCGCGAAGGCTCCTCGAATGTCCCGGGAAAATTCCATCCTCCCGCCATGCGACTGGTGCTGATGTGGCCGCTGCCTTCCTCATCGGGAAATTTCAGCGTCGCATGGTGGCCCAAAGTGATATTCCCCTTCATGCCGCTGAGCACATGCCGGGAGTAAATCGCCGTCTCGCCATTTTTCAGGCTCAGGAATTTGTCCACATGTCCGGTGCGCACTTTGGTTTCGAGCGAGAGGTGCAAGTCAACGCCGTCGTCGCTGCGCTTCAGCGATTCGAAGTGCCAGTTGGCATTAGCCGTTTCACCATGAGGTTGGTGCGACTCGCCTCTGTAGGGCTTCTCATCCGCGCCGAATGGGGAGCAGAAAAAATCTCCGCGCAGAGCCTTTAGGACCGAAGGCGTGCCAGCTTCAATCTCTTCTTCTGCCCATGGAGCTACGGAAAATGGTGCAACTTGCTTCGATCCCAGTCGAAAGGTGACCGGAGCCAAGTGACCGCCAAGCTGCGTAACCGCCGCACCCACGGTGTCGGAGGAAAACTCCCACGAGGGCTGGCCGTGAATGAGTGCGGTTTTCACAGGAGTGGGGGATTTAGAGAATAACGGAGCTTTTGGTGTCTTGGGATTTTAGCGCGGCCTCAAAGAGTTCGTGGCTGCGAACCGCTTCCTCGGGAGTCACGCACCCGAAACGGCCGTCCAGCTTTCCTGCGCGTTCGGCAATGTAGGCTGCCCACATTTGCAGGAAGCAATCTGGGAAGCCAGGCTCGAAGATGCCGCCAGTGATGGTCGGGAACGGGCCGTTGAAACCAAGATCGGTCTTTTGCCAGAGTTGTTCCTTGCCGCGCTGGAATGTCCAGAGCGTCTTGGGCTCCTTGGTGCTGAATTTTACGCCGCCATCGGTTCCGAGGACTTCAATGAACCATGTGTTCGTCTCGCTCGGTGCGAGGCGTTTCATTTCGAAGCGGACAGGGACTTCGCTGCCGTCGATTTCCACTTCGGTGTGCAGCATCGCGTTGTCCCAGGTGTCGCAGGTAGCCATGCCGCCTTTGCCATCCGGACGCTCGTGATAGATTTTCTGCAATTGCGCATAGACGCGCTTGGGATTCCAACCGAGGCGGAATGGCACATGAACGGCGTGCATGCCGAGGTCGCCCATCACTCCGATCGCGCCGCAGGTTTTGACCTGGCGCTTCCAGTTGGCGGGCTTGGTGGGATCGAGATCGCTGCTATGGTGAAATCCCGAGTGGATTTCCAAAACCTTTCCCAACTTGCCTTCGCGGGCGATTTGATAGGCCCGCTGCGCGCCCGGCAGGAAGGGAAATTCCGAACTGCAACGCACAAAACGACCACTGGATTTCGCCGCATCCGCAATCGCGCGGGCGGCTTTCAGGTCGATGCCAAACGGCTTCTCGGCGAACAGATCTTTTCCGGCCTTGAGCACATCGAGATAAATCGTCTCGTGCATGTTGTGCGGCACGGCGACATAGACGACATCGACATCTGGGCTGGCCAGTAGCTCGTGATAGTCGGCGGTGAGAAGCTTCACCGAAGGAATCCGGCGGAACCACTCGCGTTGTTTCTCCGCCAGGTCGCAGACGGCGGTGAGTTCCGCTTGGACAGGAAAATTCTCCAAAACAAACCAGCGTGAGAGCGCGCTGGCCACCTCGCGGCCCATGAGACCGCCGCCAATGATTCCAATGCGAGTCGTATGGCTCATTTTTTTACTTAAGAAATTTTGCGGCTTCGGTTGCTGTCGCTCCGTCGTGAACGATAGCCATCAGCGCGGCCACCATGCCGGCAGGGTTCTGGTGTTGAACCACATTGCGGCCATACACGATGCCGGAAGCGCCCTGTTGGATGAGTGCCTCGGTGCGAGCGAGAATCTCCGCATCCGGCGCCTTGCCACCTCCGCGAACAAGGACAGGAATGCCTCCAGCGGCTTCGACGACCTTGTGATAGATCGAAACATCGTCGGTCGGATCGG
>JBILMW010000233.1:0-3083 GCA_044375335.1 Terrimicrobiaceae bacterium
CGGTGGAATCGTGGCCTCGAGCCGTTCGATTTTCGGCGTCACCTTTCTTGCCTTCAGCACCATTTCCCTCTTCCAACGGAGGCTGCTCTACTCCTCCAGACTGCTTCGCCGCAACCGCCGTCTGCTCGTCATTAGCGACACGGAGTCCGGCGAACGCTTCTATAAAAACTACACCATCAACGGGCAGAAACAGAACCTCCACTTCTTTGCGGCGGGTGATGCCGTGGTGGGCGCCAATGTGGCAGGTCCAGGAAGCCCGGTTTATTCAGCCTTGGCGAGCGATGTCCTAAAAAACCTCGAGGAAAATCCCGACACCGAGCACGAGGCGATCGTCATCGCAGCTCCGCCGGACCACTTGGAAAACTCCATCCTGACCTCGCTTGTTGCGGTGCATTTTCAAGAACTGCCTGTTTACACGATGCACTCGTTTTTCGAGGCATATTGGCAAAAAATGCCACCCGACCTGCTCAGCCGCACATGGCCGTTGGACTCGGGTTTTCAGCTCGTTCAGCACTCGGCCTTTGCCTCCCTCAAGCGCGTATTCGATATCTTCTTGGCATCCCTCACACTCGTTTGCATGGCTCCGGTCATGGCGGTGGTCGCATTGTTAATCAAACTCGAAGGGCGCGGGCCGGTGATTTTCAGCCAAACCCGCGTGGGTCAGCACGGAGACCTCTTTACCCTCTACAAATTCCGCACCATGGAAGTCGGCAGCGAGTTCAAGGGACTCTATACCGTGCAAGGTGATCCCCGTGTCACTCGCCTCGGACACTGGCTGCGCATCTCCCGCTTGGACGAGCTTCCGCAACTCTGGAATGTGCTGCGGGGCGAGATGAGCCTTATCGGACCACGCGCCGAGTGGATCAAGTGCGTCGAACAATATGAGGAGGTCATCCCTTACTACCACTTCCGCCACCTCGTGCGACCGGGCATCACTGGCTGGGCGCAGGTGAATTATTCCTACGGAGCCAGCATAGACGACACCCTCGAAAAGCTCATGTATGACCTGTATTACATCCGCCACTTCTCACTCGTGCTCGACGCGACTGTGATCTTGAAGACATTGCATGTGATGATCTTCGGAAAGGGCCGTTAAACAGGGACAGAAAGACTTTGGAAAACAGCCCCCCAGCCACACCTGCGTTGCCCAAGTCCGCCTGGATCGCCTTGGCCGCGCTGGCGGGGGTGTGGTGGATGGCGATCCGCATGCTGTGGACCGAGTGGGAGGTCGATCCGCAATACGGTTACGGATTTTTGGTTCCCCTCCTCTGCGCGATCCTTTTTCTTCAACGCTGGAGAGAGCGTCCTTTGCAATGGGAGTCCGTCGAGCTTCTCCCATTCGCCATCGCCGCCCTGCCGCCGCTTTTTTTTCTGGCGGCCGTGCAGCCTTTTTATGAAGCGAATCCCGAGTGGAGGATTCCCGGGATTCTTGGTGCGCTGAGCGCCGTGTTTCTGACACTGGCTCTCCTTTGGTCGATCGGCGGGCCTGCCTGGGCGAGGCATTTTCTCTTCCCTGTTTGCTTTTTTCTCATCGCGATTCCGTGGCCGCGCAACGCGGAGGAGGCGATCATGGGCTTCTTCATGGAAAAAAATGCCATGGCGGCGCTGGAAATCCTCCACTGGTGCGGCTACGAGGCCATACGGCGGGGGCACCTCATCACACTCCCCACGGGAACCCTGGGTGTGGAGGAGGCCTGCAGCGGCGTCAGATCGCTTCAGAGCGGCATCATGACCTCGCTGTTCTTCGGCGAGATTTTCCGGTTCAGCATTTTTTTCCGAAGCGTGCTGGTTTCCGTTTCGATCCTTGTCGCGTTGTTTGGAAACTTCCTACGGGCGACAGTCCTTTCGATCATCGCCTCCAATGAAGGCGTCTCGGCTGTGGAGAAATGGCATGACATGGCCGGCTATGCGATTCTTGTCTCGACGCTGGTAACGCTCTGGGCGCTGGCACACTTTCACAACAGCCGCCGGATGAAAAAAAATCCCGCCCTCAGGGGTGCCAAGCCTTCCCGTGAACTGCCTCTAAGCATCCCTCGACCGGTCGTGGGCGCCTGCTTTTTTACTATTTTTCTGTCGGTGGCATCACTTGCAGGGACTGAATTATGGTATCGCGCCCATGAAAGCGGGACATCTGCCGAGAGCACATGGTCGATCAAATCCGGAATGCCGGGCACGAAGCCAGTTCCCATCTCCGACCGCACCCGGCGAATTCTGTTTTTTCCAGAAGGTTTTTCAGAGCGGTTTTTGGATTACGCCGGACGAAACTGGCAGATTTTTTATCTGCGCTGGCCTGCAGGACGAACGGCGATCCAAGCCTTGAACATCCACGACCCCCGAACATGCCTTGGCAGCATCGGCATGGTCTTGGAAAAGCAACTCCCAAGCATGACAATCCAAGTCGGCAAGGAGAGTTTCCGCTTTCGGGTGTTTTTGTTTCGCGACGCCGGACGACCGGTTCTTGTCTTCCACTCCATCATTGCAGGAGGAGTTTCCACCGCGCATAGTTCCGACGACGATGAAATGCTCCGTAGCGAGGAATATACTCTGAAAGGACGCTGGAAGGTTGTGACCAAGGGAATCAGAAATCGCGGGCAAACACTTCTGGAAGCGGCTGTGTGGAATACCACGGACGCCGCCACAGCGGCCGACACGCTCGCAACCTTCCTTACGCGCGCCATGGAGGAAACCGGTTCGTCGCGCCAATGAGTGACTCGAAGGCAAAAATCAGGAGTTCCCGAAACACCGCAAGGAACGCCCAATCCGGCGTCCGCCGCAAAAAGCAGGTCGCGGAGGAGGAATTGCCGCCTCCCCCCCCTCTGCCTCTCGATCCGCCAACTCCGCTTGAGTTGCCGGATTATGAAATCGACCACCATTCCCACCACTCCCCGAGTCACTTTCTACGAGACCTGATCGGCGATATACGGGCCCGCATCCTTCTCGCCCTGCTCTTCACAGGCTTGGTCTTGTGGGTAGCGATTCCCCCGGCCTACCAACAACTCAAAGTTTGGCGCGCCATGAAATTTTTGGCCCAATCGGAGGTCGCTGCAAACGAGGGAAACATCTCCAAATCCATAGCCCTCATG
>JBILMW010000234.1:0-3081 GCA_044375335.1 Terrimicrobiaceae bacterium
CGCTGCTGAAGCCGGGTTTGAGCGTGCGTTTCTGGCTCGCGGGAATGACCGGCGCCTCTTCGCGGCGCGACACAATAAAGGCTGCTTCCGCAGGCTCATCTGGAACCACGCTTGGTGAAGCCCCCTGGGCAAAGGCAGGAAGAGATCCAAGGAAAAAGGCTCCAAGAAGAGCCAGCGAAGCAGTTTTATTCATGGTATTATTGGTATGAAGAGTTCGTGCGGCTGCTTATCGGGCAAATCCCAGGTCATCGAGGCCAAGCAGCGGTGTTACAGCAAACTTCATGGCCTTCGTTGTTGCTGTGATCTCGACCGTGGCGATCCGTTCCCCTGTCGTCTTATAGCCAAAAAAAGCGGCGCGCGAAGTTTGATCGTTGGGAATCTGGAGGCCGGTGAGTGATTGGGTATCAAGAACTTTACCCGCTGCATCTTTGAAGACAGCCTCAATGGACTCGAACATGGAGGAACGAGCTCCCGGGCTGGTTAATGTGAAGCTCACTGCAGTTGCCGCCTTATCCGAACCAGCGGAGGCGGGGGTGAATGATTTGGAGTCGGAGTTGTAGTCGCCAAACTTCAAAACGGCAGTCAATTTCTGGGGTTCAGCGTCTTCACCAGGTGTTCCTTCGAGGCGGAGTGCGTAAGTATCGGAACTCGCGAAAGAGGCGTTCACAAAAGATTCACCACTCTTGGGAGAGGCGCCAACTCCACCGAAGGTCAATTCCACATCGGGAACCATATCACTACTTTCTGTGAAACTGATGATGTTACTTTTCGCATCAAAGAGCTTCCCGGCCGCTCCAAAAACCTGAACCGTGCGGAATGTGGGAATGGCAATCAATTCCTCCTTGGTTGTCACATTCGTCGGCGTCAACTCTGCTGCGATGACACCCTTCGGGTCGATTGACTCGAAATCTTTGGCGCGTGCTGGATTTTCAAAAACCAAGGCCGAGGCCGAGGTCGCAAGGCCTGCGAAAAGCAAAGCGTGGAGGATGGAGGTTTTTTTGTTCATAATTGAGGAGTTGTTCTTTGGTTGGGTTGAAGTGCTCTGCTTGGGAAAAATGCAGGATGACAAGGAAGATTGCAGCGTCGTCGCCTATCGCACAAATCCCAGGTCATCGAGGCCGAGCAGCGGTGTTGCTGAAAATGTCATGTCTTTGGTTGTCGCTGTGATTTCGACAGTGGCAATTCGCTCCCCGGGGCTTTTGTATCCAAAAAAGGCGGCGCGAACTGTGGCATCGTTTGGAATGTTCAGGTCGTTCAGGGATTGCGTATCCAACACATTTTCCGACGCATCTTTGAAAACAGCGACGATGGATTGAAACATGTGCGAACGATTGCCCTGGCTGGTTAATGTGAAGCAAACCGCTCTCGGTGCTTTCGTCGAGTTAGGAGTAGCGGGAGTAAAAGAATGGGTGCCGGTATTGTAGTCCCCAAATTTCAGGGTTGCCGTTATGACTTTGACTTTCGCGGCCGTGTTTCCCGTGGATTCGAAGCGGATCGCGGAGTTGCCTGAACTTGCGAAATTCGCATTGTCTACTGTCGCGCCACTTTCAGGCGTTGCCCCAGCTCCCTCAAATGTGAGCTCCACAGCAGGCATCTCGCTCTCTGGGGAAAAGGTGATATGATTTTGTTTTGGCTCAAAAACCTGCCCCTCTTTTTGAAAAGTCTGAATCGTTCGGAAATTCGGAAGCGCGATGAGCTCCTCCTTGGTTGTCACATTCGCGGGCACCAGATCCGGCGATATCACACCCTTGGGGTCAATCGATTTTGGACCTGTCGAGAGTGGTGGATTTTCAAGAACTGCCGCCGAGGCCGATGCTGCAAGGCCCGCGAATAGCAAGGCGTGGAGGATGGAGGATTTTTTGGTCATATTGAGGAGGCTTTTTGCGGTTGGTTGAAGTGCTCTGGGAAGTTGAATCATCATGCAACAGTGGGAACGGGAGACCAATCGGAAAAATATGTTAATCGTCGCAAAAAGCAGGCGAAGACTCCAGGTCTCCGCGCAGGGTAGGGGGGCGTCTCGAGCTTGAAAGACCCGTTGTTGGCCTACCAGGGATCGGTCAAAGGCTGAGAAACTTGATTTTGATCGGACACTTTTTGAAGGGAATGGCTTTCAATGTGCCTATTTAATCAGTTAAGAATTCGTTGCGATGAAACGCCGCATTACTCTCAAAGACATCGCCCGCGAGGCGGAGGTCACCGTGGCCTGCGTTTCGCTTGCGCTGCGGGATTCTCCGCAGATTGCAGCTGCGACCAAGGTGCGGATTCGCGACTTGGCGGAGAAACTTGGCTATCGTCCCGACCCCGCGCTTGCCGCGCTGGCAGCCTATCGCTCCCGGGTGCAACCCGATCATTTCCGCTCCGTGATGGCCTGCATCATCGATGCCAAAAGCCAGGACTCCCTCAAAACCACATGGCCATCGATGGCGGCACGGGCGCGCGAGCTTGGCTACGAGGCTCAGAAATTCGTGCTCTCCGATCCCATGAACGAATGGGAATCGTTGCTGCGCGTCTTGCGCTCACGCGGCATTCGCGGGGTGATGCTTGCCCCGAGGGTCCGCTACGATGAGGCATTTCCCAAGGTGGCAACCGAGGCTTTCTGCTTTGTCACTATTGGCTACTCTGTGCGGCTTGAAGGCATTCACCGCGTAAGCACGAATCAATACCTCGACATGCTGCGGCATGTCGGCGAATTGAAAACACTCGGTTACCAACGACCTAGCTTGTGGGTCCCTGAAAGCGCGGATGGGCGTGTGAACCAACAATTCAGCGCCGGATACTTAGCCGCTTTTTTGCCGAGCGGAGAACTGCCGGCACCGATCTTCCATGATGACGCACCATCACAGCGTGTGCTTCGCGCGTGGGTGCGCGATCACAAAATCGATGCCGTAATCGGCCTGCCACAGCATCTGCCGCTCCTGCGCGCGGTGGGATTTTCGATTCCGGAGAAACTCGGCTTTTCCACCTTCAACTGGCACGGCGGAAAGGAAGTGAAGGGAATGACCGGCATGGACTACCGGCCCCATCATCTTGCCACTGGCGCCGTCGATGTGCTGCACGCCGCATTGCTTAACAACCACCACG
>JBILMW010000083.1:0-11125 GCA_044375335.1 Terrimicrobiaceae bacterium
GCGCCCTTCAATTCCTGTTTCGTGCTTCCGCTTCGGTAGTGGTATTCGCCTTTGTAGCTGATGGGATAGGGATAGGGTTCAACGACAATCTCCACAAGTTCAGCCCCTTGCTCGCAGCGAAGATTGACATCCACTAAAATCCCGAGGATGTCCCGCACCTTGTTCGGAATCTCCTCAAGCAACTTTCCGGAATCTTTGACTCCCAATGAAATTCCGTCGTTGGTTTTTCCTATGACAAGCGTGCCTCCACTGGCGTTGGCGAAACCGCAGATCCATCGGAGATACTCGTCTCTCCACGATTCTTTCCACTCGATGGATTGATGCTCGGGCATGGAAAATTCAAGCCATTACGAATCCAAAAAATTCTTCAGCATCTGTTTGCCGTGTTGGGTGAGGATGGATTCGGGGTGGAATTGGACGCCGTAGACGGGCAACTCGCGGTGGGCGAGGCCCATGATTTCGCCTTCGGCGGTTTCGGCGGTGATTTTGAGGCAGGGGGGGAGGGTTTCGCGTTTGACGATGAGGGAGTGGTAGCGGGTGGCTTCGAAGGGGCTGGGGAGGCCGGTGAAGACATTCTCGCCGATGTGGAGGATGGGGGAGGTTTTGCCGTGCATGAGGCGGGGGGCGCGGATGACTTCGCCGCCGAAGACCTGGCCGATACTCTGGTGGCCGAGGCAGACTCCGAGGATGGGGATTTTTCCGCTGAATTCGCGGATGGTGTCGCAGCTGATGCCGGCCTCGGTGGGTGAGCAGGGGCCGGGAGAGACGACGATTTTTTCGGGGGCGAGCTTGGCGATGTCGGCGAGGGTGATCTCGTCGTTGCGCTTCACGAGCAGGTCGGCACCGAGTTCGCCGAAATACTGGACGAGGTTGTAGGTGAAGGAATCGTAGTTATCGATGACGAGGATCATGGGAATTGACCACAGAGGACACAGAGAACACAGAGGAGGGAAAGAAGATGGTTGAGGGGAAAATGTGTTTTTGAATCATCTCCGTGTTCTCTGTGTCCTCTGTGGTTGATTTTCATTTTGATTTTCGGGCGCGGTCGATGGCGCGCATGCCGGCCATGGCTTTGTTGACGGTCTCTTGGTATTCGCCCTCGGGTGTGGAGTCGGCGACGACGCCGCCGCCGGATTGGACGAAGGCCTTGCCGTCCTTGAGCAGGACGGTGCGGAGAGCGATGCAGGAGTCGTGGTTGCCGTCGAAGCCGAAGTAGCCGACGGCGCCGGAGTAGGAGCAGCGTTTGCTTTTTTCGAGTTCGTTCAGGATTTGCATAGCGCGGACCTTGGGCGCTCCGGAGACGGTTCCGGCGGGGAATGTGGCGCGCATGACATCGAAGGCGCTGCGGCCTCCGGCGAGTTTTCCCGAGACATGCGAGACGATGTGCATGACATGGCTGTAACGCTCGATTGTCATGAAGTCTGTGACTTTCACCGAGCCGTATTCCGCGATGCGACCGACATCGTTGCGGGCGAGGTCCACGAGCATGAGGTGCTCCGCGCATTCCTTGGGATCGGCCATGAGGTCGTCGGCGTTGGCATTGTCCTCCTCGACAGTTGCGCCTCGGCGGCGGGTGCCGGCGATGGGGCGAATCTCGACTAGGTCGCCGGTGAGGCGCACATGGACTTCGGGCGAACTGCCAACGAGGGAGTATCCACCGGGACAACGCAGGCAGAACATGTAGGGCGAGGGATTCACAAACCGCAAGGCGCGGTAGAGATCGAGGGCGTCGTCGTGGAATTCGGTTTCGAAGCGCTGGGCGAGCACGATCTGGAAAATATCCCCCGAGCGGATGTATTCGTGCGCGCGGTGGACCATGGCGTGGTATTCCTCGCGGGTGGTGTTCGAGGTGGATGGCGCTGGCGCGGGGGTGGATTCTGTGAAGATCGGATCGAACGCTATGGGCTTCGCCAGCGAGTCGAGAATGCTGCGGATCTTCTCGCAGGCAGCATCATAGGCTGCGGCGGGGTTTTCTTTTTCCGGAAAGGCATTCGCGACAATCCGAATCCGGCGTTGGCGGTGGTCGAAGGCGACAACGGCCTCGGTGACCATGAAAAACATGTCGGGGATTCCGAGTTCGTCCTTTGGCGGGGTTGAAATGGTGGGTTCAAACCAGCGGATGCAATCGTAGCTCAGGTAGCCGACTGCGCCGCCGTGGAAGAGGGGCAACGATGGGTCTGTGGCTGTGCGGTAGGGGGCCATCCATTTTTCGAGTTCATCGAGCGGGTCGCGGTCGGTCTCGAAGGTGCGGGAGTTGCAGCCCTCGGTGAGCGTGAGGGTTTTTCCTGTAGCGGTGAAGGTCGCCCTCGCACCGAAGCCCAGAAAGGAAAAGCGGCCGGTCTGGTCTTTTTGCTCGGCGGATTCGAGGAGAAAGGATGGGGCCTCGCCGCAGAGCTTGGCGAAGGCGGAGACCGGCGTGTCGCCATCCGCCACGATCTCGCACATCACGGGCACAACGCGGTCGGTGGCCGCCTTTTCAAGAAAAGCGGAGCGCGACGGGGTGACCGGCATCATGTGAACGAAACTTTCGGCGCCTCGCGTTCGGCGGGGTTTTCAACTTGGAACAACTCG
This sequence comes from Terrimicrobiaceae bacterium, assembly GCA_044375335.1. Lineage (GTDB taxonomy): Bacteria > Verrucomicrobiota > Verrucomicrobiia > Chthoniobacterales > Terrimicrobiaceae > UBA967. Next base: position 2,572 of record JBILMW010000083.1, read on the forward strand.
GCGGGCCCGAATTGGAAAATGCCTGCGATGATGTTTGTCGGAAAAACTTCGCGCTTCGTGTTGTAGATCATCACGGAGTCGTTGTAGGCCTGCCGGGCGAAGGCGACTTTGTTTTCCGTGGAGGTCAGCTCCTCGGTGAGTTGGAGCATGTTTTGGTTAGCCTTAAGGTCGGGATAGGCTTCGGCGACGGCCATAAGGCGTCCGAGGGCGCCTGTGAGGCCGGCCTCTGCTCCAGCGAGTTCGCGCATCGCTTGCGGGTCGCCGGGATTTGCTGCGGCGCGGCCGGTGGCGGTCTGAGCAATGTTGCGGGCTTGGGTCACGGCTTCGAGGGTTTTGCTCTCGTGCTGGAGGTAGCCCTTGGCGGTTTCGACGAGATTCGGGATAAGGTCGTGGCGGCGTTTGAGCTGAACATCGATCTGCGAGAAGGCATTTTTGAACCGGTTGCGCAGCGTCACGAGCTGGTTGTATTGGCCTATGACGAAAAGCAGGAAAAATCCAGCTACCACCGCCAGAACAATCAGCAATATCACAAATGTTCCCATGCGCGGCACTTTGCCGCCGTCGCAGGCGCTTCGCAATAGGAAAAAGCCCGTGCGACTTCCCGCTTGTGGGGCTTTCCAATAGGGCATAGTTTCTTGATTGAAATGATTGCGCAACGCAGTCCAGACAACGACGGGCCTCTCACCTGGCTGGGAAATTTTCCAGTTTATGTGAGCACGGTGGTGGCCGGATTGCATGGTGTCGCACTCATTTTGAGCGCTCTTGCGATGGCGGCCGGTTCCGAGGCGCTGCTGCAGTCGCTGATGTTTTCGAGTGATGCCGTGGTGCGTGACTGGTCACTCTGGCAGCTTTGCACTTATGCCTTCGTCCACACGCCACCTTACTGGGTGTTTTTATTCGAGCTGTATCTGCTGGTTGTGTTCGGCCGGGAGATTGAGAGCTACCTCGGGCGTGCGGCTTTCATAAAACTTTATCTCACTCTGTTATTGGCGCCGTCCGTTTTCCTGACGGTTTGCGACTTTGTGGGCTGGCGGACGATTTACGACGGATCAAGTGCGCTTCACTTCGGTGTCTTCGTGGCATTTGCCTTGATCTACCCGACGGCGGAACTCCTCTTCAGCATCCAAGCGAAATGGATCGCCCTCGCGATTCTGGCCATCAACTCGCTGCAATGCCTGGCTCTCTCAAACTACGAGGCGCTTGCCGTGCTGGTCGTGGATTGCGTTGCCGCTTGTCTATTTATCGGCTTCCAGCAGGGCCGGTTCACCTTCCGACTTCCCGAGCGTCCGCAAAAAAAACAGAATCCGCCTCGCCCTGCGCCCCGTCCAAACCCAGAGCCTGTGAGCGAGGACGCGCTTGATGCCATTGATCCCATTCTAGAAAAAATCTCCCGCCACGGCATTGGCAGCCTGACGCCACGCGAACGCGAGCGTCTCGAAAAGGCCCGCGCCCACCTGATCGCCAAGGATGGGGGATCATAAAAAATGTCCGAACCTCAAGACTCTCCGCCCGCCCGCCAAACCGATCCGAATCTGAAGGATCCTTGCTATGTCAACGCCCTCTCGCACTTTTACCGGGGCGAACTCGGGCGTATCATGATCTGGCGTCAGAGGCTGGATGTCACAACGACCTGGGCGATCACTACCAGCACGACGATTATCGGGTTTGCGTTTTCGATCCGCGATGTCCCGCACATCATTTTCTTTTTCAATCTGGCCCTTGTCTGGATCATGTTGTGGATCGAGGCGCGTCGTTATCGGTTCTATGACGCATTCCGCGGGCGCGTTCGCATGCTGGAGGCGCACTTTCTTGTGCCGATCATTTCGCAGAGCCCGAAAATACTGGATGGCGAGTGGCGGCGGCTCGTTTGTGAGGATCTCATTCTGCCTTCGTTCAAGATCAGCAAACTCGAGGCAGTCGCGCGGCGATTGAAGCGCAACTATGCGTTCATCTTTGGATTTGTGATGCTGGCCTGGACGCTCAAGATTTTCATTCACACGAAAGAACCGATCCGCTCGTTCACAGACTTCTATCATGCCATGGCGGTTCACCAGTTGCCATCCTGGCTGGGCTTCGGAGTATATATAGGAACGATCCTCGTGATTTCGTTTTTGATGATTGTCATGCTTCGCTCGAGCAGCGAAGAGGTCAACGAATTCGGCAACTCGAACAGCTCGCTATGGAAGATTTAGACGGGATCGCCCGCCTGCAGGAAATTGTGAGCCGCCTCCGCGCCCCGGATGGCTGCCCTTGGGATCGCGAACAGACGCACTCATCGTTGCGGCCCCTATTGATTGAAGAATGCTACGAGGTCATCGACGCGATCGAGCGCTCGGATGATGCCAACCTGCGAGAGGAACTCGGTGATCTGTTGCTCCATATTGTGATGCACGCCCAGATGGGCTCCGAGAGAGGCGCTTTCTCACTCGAGGAGGTTGCCGCCACGGTTTGCGAAAAAATGATCCGTCGTCACCCGCATGTCTTCGGAGACAAATTGGCGGCCGATTCCGAAGCGGTCCTGCGGCAGTGGGAGCAAATCAAGCGCAGTGAAAAAGGTGGAGCATCCGGTGTTCTGGACAATGTCGCGGGCGCCCTTCCGGCTTTGCTCAAGGCCCAGACTTTTCAAAAGAAAGCGGCGCGTGTCGGCTTTGACTGGCCGAATATTGAACCTGTCTTCGGCAAATTTGCCGAGGAAGTCGCCGAAGTCCGCGAGGCCATAGCGGCTGGTGATGCCGTATCCCTCGAAGCCGAGGTCGGCGACTTGCTCTTCACCGCTGTGAACCTCGCCCGCAAGTTGGGAGTCGATGCCGAAACGGCCCTCGCAGGTTCCACAAATCGTTTTGTGTCCCGCTTTCAAGCCATCGAGCGCGAACTCCATTCAGCTGGCCGCAAGGTTGAGGAGACGCCGCTCGAGGAACTCGACCGTATCTGGGAAAAAGTGAAATCCGCATGAGCTTCGCCGTTGTTCAACCCGGCGCACGCTCGCGCAACAGGTCTTTTGCCAATGGACCGGGAGGCCCGGATGATGCAGGTCCGCCTCCTGAGGGGCTATACGCTTATGCCGCGTGCCTTGCGGGGGGCTTCCACCGGAGTCTGCGAACAGTTCCCTCCGACGCCGATGATGTCCTTTTGATTCTGGACAAAAAAAATCTGCGAAAGGTTTTGGGTGCCTTGAAAGTCCTGCGCAAGCGGGGCGCGCGTGTGCGTGTGTCCTGCCGTGAATCGCGATCCAGCGACATTGCGGCATTGCTCGGCGATGTAACGCGCTTTGAACTCTTCCGCGAAATCTGCCGTTCCGCCGATGGTGCCATCGCCGCCACCCCAGAGAGCGTGAGTGTTTATGAGAGTGCCGGAGCGGTGGATATCCAGTTCATCCCTCATCCGTGCGCGGTCGATGTGCCAGCCTGGGATTTCAGTCAGCCTGCTGGAAAACGCCGTGGCATTTTTTTAGGAACGAATTCCTTTCTCGCCGGCGGGGCAAATCACATGGCGGCCCTTATGGTTGCCGACCGCCTCTCGCGCGAACTGGAATGCCCGCTCGCGGTGGTGAACACCGAGGGGCGTCGCGGCGGAATGATTTTGAAAAGCCTGCGAAAAAACAACCCTCTCTTCTTCATTGTTGAAGCGCCGGTCGATTATGCAGACCTGCTGCGCGTCATGTCGCTGCACCGCATCGTGTGGCAACTCGATGCGGAAGCAGGGGCGGGTGGGAGCGCATCCGCCGCGTTGCTGTGCCGTATTCCCTGCATCGGAGGCAATGGGGGCGTCGAGCGCATTGCCTTTCCCGGCATAAGTTCGCCGGCCTCGCGGGAGGATTTGCTGGAGTCGGCTCGACTTCTCCTCACGAATGACAAAGCTTGGCAGGAAGAAGTCGACGCCTCACAGCACCGGGCCGCCGAGTTTCTTTCCTTCCGCAAAACCGCCTTGCGGCTCCAGTCCACGCGCTCATGACCGGCATCTCCGTATTTATCGTTTGCAAAAACGAAGCCGCTTCGATCGAGCGCTGCCTCGCGAGCCTTTCATGGTGCGATGAAATCGTCGTAGTGGACTCGGGGTCCACCGACGCAACCCTGGAAATTTGTGCGAGGCACAACTGCCGTATCGCTCACCGCGAGTGGAGCGGCTATGTGGAGCAAAAATCCCACGCGCTTTCGCTTTGCACCCAGCCATGGATTCTCAATTTGGATGCCGACGAGGAGGTTTCCCCTGAGTTGCGTGACGAGATTCGTTCGATGCTTGAGAGGGATGCGCTCAGTCAGGTGAGGGAGGAGGGGTTCGAGCTTTTGCGCGTTGTTTTTTACTTAGGCCGCTGGTGGCGCAAAGGCGGATGGCATCCCGAGCGGCGCTTGCGCTTGGCTCGCCGCGAGCGTGTCACTTGGCATGGCGAGGAACCCCATGAGCACGCCCGCGTGCAGGGTGCCGTTGGCCGCATGCGGGGCGAGCTTCGGCACTATACCTACCGCGATATCGCGGATCACTTGGCCAGATTGAATGCCCATTCGAGCGCTGCCGCCCGGGCGCTACACGCAAAGGGAAGGCGTGCCGGCCTTGTGGATCTGCTCCTCAAGCCCAAGGCGCGTTTTTTCAAATTTTTTGTTCTGCGCCGAGGCTATCGCGAAGGCCTGCCAGGCCTTCTCGTCGCCGGCATGGAGGCGTTCTATGTTTACTTGAAGTATTTCAAGCTCTGGGAGCTTGGTCGCAAAGGTTAAGCGCCTCTGCCTTTTCCGGCAGGCGATCACCCCAATGTTCTCCCGTTGATTCTCGACGATGTGTCTCCGCGTTCGCCCTCCATCTTCCATGGAAGAATAGAACCTCCGGCAGGCGACTCTGCCGGGGGTTCTGTTTGTAAGGTTCATGGGGCGTTGCCCCCATTGTTGATCAGGGTGCCAGATTTTAAGTGTGCGGGAGATTTATGACCAAGTCACAGCCAGTCCGAAAAAATAGCACCAAGGAAATCCTGAGGGATATGCCACTGCCTCCAACCGAGGAGCCAGAGGTATCCTACAGCAGGCTTTTTGAGACATCGCAGGATGGGATTTTTGTGTTGGATTTCCACACGCGCCGGATTGTGGATGTGAACCCTGCCATGTGCCTTCTGACGGGCATTTCGAGGTCGCGCCTCATCGCGGCAGATCCTGAGAATATCGCTCCACTGCACGCGCTTTTTCGTAACGATGGATCCTTTTTCAACGAGCTTCGAGCGGACCCTGTCCTTCGCAGGGAGAACCTGAGTGTGGAGAACCGCGATGGTTTGCACATCCAAGTCGAAGCCGTTTGCAATCTCTTCCATTCCGGCGGACGCGAGTTCATTCAATGCAACCTGCGCGATGTGACCCAGCACCGCTTGGCCGAGGATCAGGTTCGGCGCATGAAAGAAATGCTCGAGCAGCGTGTCGCCGCGCGCACATGCGAACTCGAGAGCGCAAACCGCGAGTTGGAGGCGTTCACCTACTCGGTTTCGCACGACCTCCGAGCGCCGCTGAGGCACATCATGGGCTTTGTTGAGATTCTTGAAAAAGAAGCCGCAGACGAACTCACGGATGCCCAGCGGCGGCATCTCTTTACGATCGGCGGAGCCGCGCGGCGCATGGCCGAGTTGATAGAGGACCTGCTGGCGTTCTCACGCATCGGCCGCTCCGAGGTTCAGAAGGTGACGGTGGACATGCTCACGCTCGTTATGGAGGCGTTGGATGACCTGCGCCATGAAACGAAGGATCGAATTATCAGTTGGAAAATCCAAGACCTGCCCATGGTGACGGTGGACCGCTCGCTCATGCGCCAGGCGCTGGTGAACCTGCTTTCCAACGCCATCAAATTCACTTCGAAACGCAACCGGGCTGTCATTGAAATCGGCACCGAGCCGGGCCGGGAGGATGAGGATACGATCTACATCCGCGACAATGGGGTTGGTTTCAATCCCCGCTATGCGCAGAAGATTTTCGGCGTCTTTGAGAGACTGCCCAATGCTGATGAGTTCGAGGGGACCGGCATCGGTCTGGCCAATGTGCAACGCATCATTCGCCGTCATGGCGGCCGCGTGTGGGCGCTTGGCAAGGTGGATGCAGGAGCCACATTTTATTTCACCCTCCCCCGCAGAGTTGAAAATGACGCCTGATACGGCTCAAATACTACTTGCGGAGGATGACCCCGCCGATGTCGAGTTGGCGCTCTCGGCCATGCAGGCCGGTGATCCGAGACGCCGCATCGAGGTCGTGAACACGGGCGAGGATGCGTTGGATTACCTGCACCGCCGCCGGGCATGGAGGGGGCGAGGCGCCTCGCAGCCCGCGTTGGTGTTGCTGGATCTCAAGATGCCCGGAATCGGTGGCATCGAGGTTCTGCGCGCTATTAAAAACGATGCCCGCACGCGGTGCATTCCTGTGGTGGTTTTCACCTCCTCGGGCGAGCGGCGGGATATTTCTCTTTGCTATGAAAACGGCGCGAACGCCTATTTGGTGAAGCCAGTGGACTTCACCTGCTTTGTCGAAACCCTTCAGGCCATCGGCCACTTCTGGACCGGCCTGAACACCCCCCCGGCGCGTTCGCTTCGCCACCAGAGATGAAGTGCCGGATTCTTCACCTGGAGGACGATCCGCTCGATGCCGAGTTGATCTTGCGCAGGCTGGAAGCAGATGGCCTAGACTGCCAAATCGACCGGGTGGAAACGGAGGCGGGGTTTTTGCAGGCGCTCGAATGCGGGGGCATCGATCTCGTTTTGGCCGATTTTTCGCTGCCCGGTGCCGACGGAATGGAGGCACTGCGGCTCGCCCGGCAAGTGAAGCCCGATGTTCCGTTTCTCATTGTTTCGGGAGTCATCGGAGAAGAGGCGGCGGTGGATTCCCTTCACAACGGCGCGACCGACTACATCTTGAAAGACCGTCTCTCCCGCTTGACGCCCGCCGTGCGAAGGGCATTGGACGAGGCCGCGCTCCGGCGCGATAGCAAATCTCTCGGCGACCAACTCACCCGTTCCCAGAAACTCGAAATCTTCGGAGAACTCGCGGGCGGTGTAGCTCACGACTACAACAACATTCTTACAATCATCATGGCCAACAGCGGGCTGCTCATGGCCGGACTCGCCGAGGGAACGCGCCTGCACAAACACGCTTCGCAAATCGAATACGCTTGTGGCCAGGCAGCCTCGCTGACTCGCCAGCTCTTGGTTTTCAGTCGCGACAGGGGGCGCGACGCCGCTGTGCTGGATCTGAACGGCATTGTCCAAAATGCCGAGTCCATGCTGGCGCGCCTCCTTCCCGAAAATGTCGAACTCGCAGTCTCCCCCGGTGCCGACCCGCTGCACATCACAGCAGATCGCGGCGATCTCGAGCAGGTTCTCATCAATCTTGTCCTCAACGCGCGCGACGCCATTCGCTCGCACGGCACGATCCGAATCGAAACAGGGAGGATTCAAAAAGACAGGCAGGAGCTTGTTTTTTTAAAGGTGCGGGACAACGGTGCTGGAATGACCAGCGAGGTGAAGGCGAGAGTGTTCGAGCCTTTTTTTACGACCAAGCCGGAGGGGAGTGGCACGGGACTCGGACTCGCGACCTGTCGGCGATTGATACAATCCATGGACGGACAGATCACCGTAAAAAGCCATCCCGGCCGGGGAACGGAATTCCGCATTCTGTGGCCTGCGGCGGAAGGTGGCGAGGGGGCTCCAAGTCAGATTCCTGTGCACGCCGAAATGCCGCGTGGTTGTGAAAAAATCCTGTTGGCTGAAGACAATCACATGCTTCGAGACATGATGGCCGGCCAGCTTGAGGAGCTCGGCTACGAGGTTCTGCAAGCCTCCAACGGCATCGAGGGCCTCGATGTCTTCGCGCAGAGTAAAGGCCAGCCGCCGGTGCTCGTCATCGCGGATGTCGCGCTCCCTCTTCTCAGCGGGCGGGAGATGGTCCGCCTGCTCCAGCGGTCATCGCCGGATTTGCGTGTTCTTCACACCTCGGGGCACTCCGACCACACCATAGCCGCGCTTGGATTTCCGCTTCCGGCGTGGGATGTGCTCAGGAAACCTTTCACGCTGGCCGAGCTGACGCTGAGGATCCGCGAAATTCTCTCCGCTGCGAAATAAGTCGTTTCTGTCGCGCGGGCTTTGTTGACAGCGCCGCCTGTCCTACACATATTCCGTGCCCGCTCACAGCCGGGCGGACTACTCATTTATGGAAAATATTCGCAATATCGCCATCATCGCCCACGTCGATCACGGCAAAACGACACTCGTTGACCAGCTTCTCAAGCAGGCGGGAACCTTCCGCGCCAACCAGAAAACCGACGAGCGCATGATGGACTCGATGGATTTGGAAAAAGAAAAAGGCATCACCATCCGTGCCAAGAATGCCGCTTTCCGCTGGAAGGATTACCATGTGAATATCGTGGACACTCCCGGCCACGCCGACTTCGGCGGAGAGGTCGAGCGTATCATGAAAATGGTGGACGGTGTGCTCCTCGTGGTGGATTCGCACGACGGCCCGCAGGCGCAAACGAAATTCGTTCTGCGGAAGGCGATGGAGAATGGTCTCAAGCCGATTGTGGTCATCAACAAAATCGACCG
>JBILMW010000084.1:0-11115 GCA_044375335.1 Terrimicrobiaceae bacterium
TTTTGACGGTGGCGAGTTGCCAATGAAGCGCGAAAGACGTCTGGAAATTAATTCGCGGCGGGGTTTTTAGGGCAAACTCGAAGTTCGAGCTGATATGGTGATTTATTCGGGCTAGTTTCCCTCCAACTGCGCAGCGCCCGTTCGTTGCTTAAAAGTTAACTTCCCACCCACCATCAATAAACTTTCCATCAATAAGTTCACAAAATGAAATGAAATGTAGCCCCCAGTTTGACGCCCTGCTCAACGACTCTATCAGCAGGAGGCGGCGCTTGCGAGTCGGGGGTTAGGGCGCAGTTCGGCTCGGACTTTCTGGCCAAGTGCATTGAGGTGCGCGATGCGCGCGTCCTTGCTCATGGCATTGAGGCGGCGACTTGTCGCCTCTCTCCACTTGCGGGACTCTTCGACGGCATCAAAGGTTTTGGTCTTGGTTTCCATAGATTATTTCCAACGGGTTTACGATACGAATAGCCGGATAGCCGTTCAACAAGTTGACCCCATTGAAGGCAGTTTCACGCTGCACATTAACCATGTGGCGGAAGTTCCAACTCACAAGGAAATCAATGCGGTTTACCGTGCAGGCGGCGACATGCCGGGCATCATCCTCGTATTTTGGCGTGACAACGCCTTGGGCAACATAGCTTGCCGCGAGGTGGTCTATTTCCTCCGTGATGTCTAGCACAGCGGCTGCTTCAAAAGTGCTGTTGAACAATTCTCGGACGCGCTCAGGGGCTTCGATGAGTTCCTCTGCTGCCACCAAGGATGTGACGAAGCGCCACAGACCATTTTCCATCTGCCGCCAAAGCTCTTGGGTGGGTTGCTTCCACTCATCATCAAAGTAGCCACCCAGAATCGAGGTATCAAGATAGAGGGTTGGTGAGCGCATCAGTATAAACTTATAGCTTTCTTCCTCAACTCACAAGTCTTTTTCGATAATGGGAACGCCTAAGACCTCCTCAGCCTCCATCCATCCGACAGGCCGCGCCTGCTCTCGCGCAAATCCACGGCGCTGACAACCAAGCCGCCGGGCGGTGGCGAGGAAGCGCATCGCAGATGGCCCGAATGGCGCAGCAAGCAGGGTGCGAGCAAGGCAAAGCAGCGCCCTCCAAGAGGGACGACCTCCGTGTCGTCCGATTCTCGGTGACCGCGCCATGAGGCGCCAAAAATGAGGGCACGCGTCTTTCTTGTCCCGAAAAATCATGTTCGATTTCATTCCAAAAATTCTGAAACTTGAGCTTGACGATTGTCTGTTTTGTTTGAATTGTGCGCATCTATTCTCTCCAATGAATCTGCATTTACAGCATCAAAAAACATTTTTTTGTCGCCAGTGCAGACATCTGGCGTTTTTGTTTAACGCTTGCGGAGCCGCTTCTGGAGCGGATTCCAGCGCCACGCGACATGACTAGCAGCTTTACTATCCCTTCACCAAAACAAGCCATTTGTCGAATTTTTCAACTATGAAATCCCATCCTCATATTCTCCCTGTTCCTTCAGCAGTGCCGCTCCTTTTGTTTGCTGCATCGTTTTTCTTTTTTGCCAGCCAACCAGTCGGTGCGCAGCGCATGCCACAGGATAGTTGGTATCTTGCTAAAGAATTTTCAGCTGGTGGCACGGGGAAGTTTAGCAGTCCCTATGATGTCGCTGTTGGACCGGATGGGAATCTCTATGTTGCGGATTATTCCAACCAACAAATCCAGGTTCTCGATGCGGATGGCCTCTTCTTGCGCGCTTGGACTGGAAGTTCCGCAGGAGTTCCCAATGGGTCTTTCTACCCAAGAAGCATCGCCGTCGGTGCGGATGGCAAGGTGTATGTGGCGGATCAACCTTATCACAGAGCTCTTGTTTTTGATGCGCAGGGGAAATTTGTGCGATCCATGGGCCAGCAAGGTAGCTCTGAAGGGCAGCTCAACGGCCCCACGGCGATCGCAGTGGATGCCTCCGGTAATGTCTATGTGGGTGATCAGTCGAATTACCGAGTCACCGTCTTTGATAGCTCGGGAGACTATGTGCGGAGCTGGGGCGGGTATGGGTGGAATACAGATGGAAAGTTTTCGGGCATAAATGAGATCATGATGTTAAGCGGAAATACTCTGGCCGTTTCCGATGGGAGCCGCATCCAAATTTTTAGCTCCGATGGCACATTCATCTCAAAAATTTCGACTAATTGGGCCGACGGTTCGACAGTGGACAGTGCTGGGAATTATTACCTCTCGCGCTCGGGCGGAAAAATCCAAAAATTGTCGAGTTCGGGTAGCCTTATTCAGGAATTTGATTTGTCCTCCAAAATTGGCAGTCAAACCTGTGGCTTGGCAGTTGCAGGGGACAAACTCTATTTGGCTGATTACTCAAACAATCGGATCAATATCGTTGACACTGCTGGCAATTTTATTGCTGCAAGGGGTAGTCAGGGCAGCGTTAATTCCGCCTCAACCTATGGGATTGCAGTCGATGCGCAGGGGAATACTTTTTTGGCGGATTTCGACATGGGAGAAATCCGAAAATACGATTCCAACTACCAGCTCTTAAAAAAATTTGGCACGCCGGGCAGCGGTGATGGGCAGTTCAATGGCGTGTGTGCACTGGCGATCGGTGCCAACCAAAAATTGTATGCGCTGGATCAAAATAGCAATCGTGTTCAGATTTTCGACTTGGAGGGGAATTTTATTGGAAAATTTGGTGCGCCGGGCAGTGGTAACGGGCAATTGAATGTGCCCTCTGGTCTCGCGGTGGGCAAGGACAACAAGGTCTATGTCGCCGATCGGGATAATCATCGCGTGCAAATCTTTGATGCGAATGGAGTTTTCATCGCAAAATTCGGCAAGGAGGGGGCTTTTGACGGGGAGTTCAAGTCGCCGCGCTCCGTCGCGACCTTTCCCAATGGAGACTTGGCCGTGGCAGATTACGGTAACAAAAGAATTCAGATTTTCGACCAAAATGGCAATTTTCTTCGTAAACAAAGCTATTTTACTCTGGCGCAGGCAAGTATAAGTGGTCTTCAAGATGAATCCAACTACAACTCTCCTGAGTTTGTTTTTGCTACGGGGGATGGTTTATTGGTTACCAGCGGGAATTCCCGCGCCTACACATCTGAATGGCGAGATAACAAGTCTTTTTACACTTACAACTATGGTTATCCGCTTGTTGTTGCCGATTCGCTTCTTTCTGGGTTAAAGGGTTGGTGGGCAGGAGATCCGATCGTCTCAAATAGCGTTTATACTTGGGGTGCATATATTTATAAATACACTACCCGCTGTGCAGGTCCAGTAGCCGAAACCAATTCCGGAGACCTGCTTGCGGCGCATGGTGACCGCATGGTGCGTGTCTGGAAGCGCACTTTCCGCACGGTGCACCCTGAGCCAGGCAATGCACTTCCTTTGCCGAGCATTGTTTCGCAAAGCCGCCGCCCTGGCACTTCTTTGCTGGATGTGGAATACTTGGTGAAGGATGCGGATAATGCCACTGTGCAAACAGCAGCACTCGCCTTCAAAGATGGCGGAAACTCCCTCGCAGATGTGATTCCCATTTCGACGCTTGCGGATGGAACGGCCTCGAAGCTCGGGTCCAGTATCGCAACAGGACAAGTCCAGCGCTTCACATGGGATGTTGCAAGCGATTGGGATACCGATTTTGGCGAAGTGCAGTTGGAAATTCTCGCAAATGACGGGCGGGGGTTGCTCAACCTTGACTTCCTCCAAATTCCGGCAACGGGCAACCAAACTGCGCTAAAAATCAGCCGATCGCCTCTCAACGATAATGACTTTCTATCGGTGTGGTATTGGCTCATCGCCACGGGAGATTCGGGAATTCGCTTTGCCGATGGCCAGATTTCCACTGCGGATGGATCAACAGGGAATGTGGACGGGCTATTTGCGGAGTATTTTGAGAACGGAAACTTTACTGGGACAAAGTTTACGCGCATCGATCAAGTTCCCAACAGCCCGACCTACAATTCAACGGACCAGATTGCCGGTATTCCGTTTCTGGCGCGCTCGATCCGGTGGTCGGGAAACTTTGTTCCTGCAGTGACGGGAAACTACTCTTTCTATGCCGGTGTGTCTGGTCAAGCAAAGATTAGCATTGATGGTAACAACAAACTTGAGAACAACAATGGAGGATTTTTTACGGTAAGTGCCCAAGCCGGGGTTGCTATACCGATGACAGTAGAAATTAAAACAGGAGCACAATCTTGGGACAGTAACTATCGATACATCTATTTATATGTTACTCCGCCTAACGAGGGGCAGCGCGGTGTTTCTGGCAGCGATTTTCAAAATGCACAAGACTGGTTGGCTTTTGGTGGATCAACAACCCGCCTTGGAAGGCAGTTTCTTTTTCAACGCATGGGCCTGCGTGAAGCAACCGCTGCGGAGGTTCTCCGCGCCAAGGAGGCAGGCACCTCCGGTGTGGTCAACCAGTGGGAGCCCAAGCTGAAGGTCGGCCCAGATGAGCGGCCGGCGAAGATTAATGCTTATGGTTTTGACACAGGAGGAAGTGGTTACTGGGTCGTCCCGGTGTCATCAAACTAAGCTGCGGGTTAATTACTCTTCCCCATGCTTGGTTTTATCCAGTCTGTCGGTGGTAGTCCTTCGGGAAAGGCATTGCCTCCTCGCCAGAAGAAGATTCTGGCGGCTGTGGCATTAGCGACCGGTGTGGCGATCGCCGCAGTCGTTACCCAGCAGTCCACCCAGTTGGAGTTGACGACGCAATCGAATCCCGCAGGCATCGTCAATACAACGGCCTACCATGATGCTGGCAGCACTGTCTCTGTGCCCGTAGCGCCACAGACATCGAATGGGTATCGCTTCAGCTATTGGACTCTCAACGGAGCGCGGCAGCAAGATGCTTATGGCCTCTCCGTTAATGCTTTTAGTTTCAAAATACTGGAAAATAGCAGTGCTGTAGCGGTTTACACGCTGGAAAGCGCAGACGCTGATACGGATGGAATTCCCGATTGGTATGAGTTTTTAAATTACGGAAATTTGAATCAAAATCCGAGTGATGATACGGATTCCGATGGCGTGACATTCGTCGAGGAATACCTCAAGGGATCTCAACCTCGCATTCCAGACAGTGCGGCGGATGGTGGAATCCAAGAAGGGGGCATTTCGCGGCGCCGTGGCGAAAAGATAGCAGTGGTTATCGGGGCCGACTGGCATTTGTATACCGAAACCTCCACGCCGCCGGGCGTGGTCTCTCGGCAAGAATACCTCAAGGCGGGTGCCAGAGTGACTACGGCGAACCTGAGTGGCGAATATCTCGGGCATCGCTTTGCGCAGTGGAAAGTCAACGGAATCCGCCAAGAAAGCGGGAGCGGTATAGCACTTTCGCAAGTGAATCTCACCATTGAGGGCCCGACCACGGCCGTGGCCGAGTATGTCCCTGTCGCGCAGGATCTGGATGCGGATGCGATTCCCGATTGGTATGAGACGCAGCAATACGGCACATTAACCACTGGGCCTGGTGACGACACGGACGGAGATGGTCGCAACCTTTTGGACGAATACACAAGCGGCACGCAGCCCCGAATCTCCGACAGCGCGAGTGATGGATCTGTGCTCGAAGGAGGAATATCGCGCCGGCGGGGTAGTAAAATGGCCCTGGCTTTTGCCCCGGAATACACTCGCTACACCGAATCCAGCCAGCCGCCGGGTGTCGTGGCTCGCGATACCTACTTGGTATCTGGCACATCCGTTTCCACCACCAACGCGCCGATGGAGATCAACGGCTTCAAATTTGGTCAGTGGATGATCAATGGTGTGCGCCAGGAATCTTCTGCCGGTATCGCCCAGTCGCAGGTCACCTTCACCCTTTCGGCACAAACAATGGCAGTAGCTCAATACTACCTCGCGACGCAGGATAGCGATGCTGACCAAATCGTTGACTGGTATGAAATCCAGCAATACGGCACGACGACCTATGGTCCAGAGAGCGATACGGACCAAGACGGCGTGGATCTGCTAACTGAATATCAAAGGGGCACACAACCGCGCATCTACGACAGTGCTGGAGATGGCGGCATCGTCGAAGGAGGCATCTCACGCCGGCGTGGTGAAAAAATGGTTGTGAATCTCCAATTTTTCCCCTCTGCGAATATGCCACGGGGGGCAGAGGTATTCTTCTCAAATCCCTACACAAACTCGGATGGGGCTTTTGCCATCGAGGGTGGGGCAAGTAGCCCGGCTCTCGGAGATATGGATGGCGATGGAGATTTGGACCTTATCGTAGGCGGTCTGGGTGGTCGTGCTGTGTTGATGAGCAATAATGGCTCGCCTTTTATTCCGGACTATGTCGATGTGAATCTCGGTAATTTGCCGAATTGGCCGACTGGCGCTGTGTATCCAGCTTTGGGAGATTGGGATGGGGATGGGCGCGCAGATCTGGTTGTCGGTTCGGATGACGGTGTATTGCGCTTTTATCGTTCGCTTCCTGGAGCAGAGTTGGCTTTTGAATGGCTTGGCAATCTGAATCTCGAAAGCGGCTCAGTATATCCGGCTTTCCTCGCAACCGGCGGCACTTTGGATTTGATCGTATTGAACAGCTCAACGGGATTGGTGCAAAGATTCTCTCGCGCACAGGGGCAAATTCCTTATGCTAAACCTGCTGCATCGACGGATTTCTTGGCGACGCAAATCACTGGGGGCACCGCGCTGGCTGTGGCCGATACGAATGAGGATGGGCGTCTTGATATTTTGGCCTCTGATAATGATGGGCGCGTCTGGCGCTTCCTTGGGCAGTCGAATGGCTCCTATTTCCTGGAAAGTAAAGTGTGGGGTGGTGCATACAATGGGTTCCGCAAGGGACTTCGGGCGGCGGTGGCGGATTTCGATGGCGATGGTGATCCCGACATGATTGGTGGAGGAGAGGATGGGCGCTTGGTTTACCTGCAAAATCCGGCGCGCCACCTCAGAATTACCCCGCCATTGGTCACCGTGAAGGCGGGCGAGAAAATCTTCTTCACGAGTATAGATGATGACAAAACATTGGCTTGGAGCCTCGGTGTCGCACACAGTTCAGCATCAATTAATTCGACTACGGGTGTTTATACTGCCGGGGCGAAGGCTGGAATCGACCAAGTTCAGGTTCGTAATGCCGCCGGTCGTATGGGCGTGGCATGGGTAAATGTGCTCAAGTCGGCTGCCGGAGAGTCCTCCAAGTGGAGGGCGATCCTCGTCGATGGACGACGCGGGCCAAACGATCCTGTATGGCCTGCCGCCCATGCGCTTAATACGCGCGCTCGCGATGTGTTGAAGTATCGAGGGCTTGAGGATCAGGAAATACTTTGGCTTGGACATAAAGCCGATGAAGAAGGTGTCGATGGCGCTCCAACTCGTGCAGCGCTCGTAGATGCTATTCGGGATGGCGGGGCTTTAGGCGCGGACACGGAAACCCTTTTCCTGTATCTCGTGGATCATGGTCGGAAGGCTCCCAACGGCGAGGGTGTGTTTATTCTCTCGGAGAATGAAACCGTAACTGGAACGGAATTGGACCAATGGATAGATGCTCTGCAGGCATCCCGGCCTGGATTGTCAGTAGTGGCGGTTATCGAAAGCTGCTATGCGGCACGGATTGCCGAGCCTATCGCAGCGGCAGATAGTTTCGGTGACAGGCGCTTGATCATGGCTTCTTCCGGAGTTGATCAACTTTCTCACCTGGCTCAGGACGGACTTATCAGCTATTCAACGATGTGGTGGAGCGCTGTGGCTGCCGGCAAAAATTTCGGCGAGGCCCATACGGAGGCAGCGGATGCCATCTCAACCTTGCAAACATCATTCACATCCGATAGCGAGTCGGCTCTGCTTTCGCGCAAACTCGTGCTCGACAATGTGACAGGATCTGGCCGGCCAAGCGTGGCCGTGATCGGCGAGGATATCCAACTCGGCGGCGCGGCCGAGGCAACCGTCACGGCGGCCGTGGAGTCATCATTCGCTCTCAACAAGGTATGGGGTGTTGTTATTCCGCCAAATTATCGAGCCACTGGCGATGCTCCTGTTGTGGAATTGCCTCAATTTGAACTCACCCGCGATCCAGGCACAGGTCAATGGACGGCGAAACTGGGTGGGTTTACGGAGAGTGGAACCTACACTGTTCTTTTGCAGGCCCTTGATGCCTGGGGCCAAGTGAGTATTCCAGCGATTTTAAGAATCAGCCAATCGGTTGTCAGAAACCGTGTGCTCATTGCCGCATTTGGAACAAGTTCTTACGATGGTGCGGAAGCGGCTTCCGCTCTCGCGGCATATGCCGAAGAAACTGCGTTGCTTCGCAAGGTGCGCTCGCAAGATATTCGATTCCTTGCCGACCCAGTCATGAATCTTGAGGCGGATGGCGTTGTCTCGGAAGCCGGCTTGGAATCGGCAATCAAGGATTGGGCAAATGCTGATGGTAACTTGGCGGCGCTCACCATTTTTCTTGTGGGTGAAGGGACATCGCAAGGACTGGCTTGCGCGAATGGCGACATCATAACACCTCAAAAGCTCAAAGCTTGGCTTGATAGTTTGCAGGAAGCCCGCAACTCCACTGTGCAGTTGATCGTTGATGCCGATTTCTCAGGTCGATTCATCTCTACTGGGAATAAAAAATTCCGCCGAATTATTGTCACAAGCACGGGGCAAAATAAGAAAAACACCTTTGGAAAGGGACGCTGGTCTGGAATTGCTCGTTGGATCTGGAGTTCTATCGCGAAAGGCCGTGATATGCGCCAAAGTTATTCGGAAGCAGTTAATTTCGCAGAATCTATTGATCTGGAAGTCCCGAGCCTTTTTGATGACGACGGCGACCCAGTTTTTGAAAAACTTAAAGAAGGACTTAAGGCTATCAACGCTTTTGTCGGCTCCGCTTATGTAACGGCCAATGATCCTCCGTTCATTGGGAAAGCTAGCGCAATGCAACAAGTGGCTCAAGGGCAGTCCGGACAATTTTGGGTTTCTCATATCGTCATGCCTGATGGCCAAGCGCCAAGTTCCGTGTGGTGCGAGGTGAAGGGGCCCGATGGAACATCTCTCGGAGTTTTTGACCTCTGGAAAAACATTGCAAAAGATCGCTTCGAGGGTGCCTTTGCTGGATTTACAGAAAGTGGCCGTTATGTCGTTTATGTCATGGCTGGTGACAAAGAAAACCCTTCGCGGACAACCCCTCCTGCGGTGATTTATTTGAATTATAAAACTAATATACAACCATCTGCGATCACTAATGAGGCATCCTTGCCAACTCTCTCCATGCCTTTGGATGGGCAGGACATGCATGTGGAAAGTGGCCAAGGTGTCTCGTGGAAGCTCGCGGGGGCAAGGGGGCAGCGTTTAAGTGTCGAAGCGAGTTCGGTTTCGCCAAATCGCGATCTCAAATTGCAAATCATTGGAGAGTCTGGCACTGAGTTGGCATCCGCTGATCAGTGGGGCAATGGGTTTGGTGAAATCATTCCAAGCTGGGAGGTCCCAGAGAGTGGGAATTATATTATTCGAGCTGCCTTTAATGGTGGGCTTGGTGCTGCTGAAGCCTCTGTAAAAGCCTTTGTTCTCCGTGATGCCGGCTCAGTGGAATCAATAAGCGCCGAATCTCAATCTGCAGAGCAGTCGATCATTTTCAATCTCCCCGCCTCTTACAACTCACTGGCAGGTCCAATTTCTCTGAATGCCACTGCATCCTCTAATTTGCCTGTCCGCTTTGAAATTTTGAGTGGTCCTGCGACTCTTCAGGGAAATATCCTCACGTCGACAAAGCAAGGTGGAGATGTTATTATTCGCGCTTTGCAGGATGGTAATGATAAGTATGAGGCGGCTATACCTGTGACACGCACGCTAAAAATGGAATTTAATCCTCATGGCGATGATGATGAAGATGGATTAACAAATCAGCAAGAGGCAAGTATCGGATCTAATCCAAATTTAAAAGACTCGGATTTAGATGGTTTTTTCGATTCTTTGGAGGCTTATTACAATTCCTCATTAATCGACCCTCTATCCACGCCCAATTCTGCTCGGACAGGCTATGGCGTCACCACTTGGGGAGATAACACAGGTGGCGGATTAAATGTTCCAGTGGGATTGACCAATGCGATTCAAATTGCTGCTGGGAATGGCAACTCCATTGCACTCAAAAAAGATGGCACAGTTGTTCTTTGGGGAACCATGTTGAATGAGGTGCTACAGCCAGTTCCGGCCTATTGTCCAGTGCCACTCGCAGGTGTTGTGGAAATCGCCAGTGGCGATGACTATAAATTAGCTCTAAAAGCGGACGGGACGCTGCAGGTTTGGGGTTGGTTCGCCGAAGGGACGGAATACAAGGCCTCGTTTATCCCAAGCGATATAAAAAATGTTGTGCAAATTTCTGCAGGGATTTCTCATGTCGCTGCGCTGAAGTCAGATGGCACAGTTTTCGTGTGGGGCTATAATAATTCAGGTGCGATGACTATTTCCCAGGGGCTTTCAGATGTGGTTCAAGTAGCCGCAGGAGGGAATTATACCGCAGCTCTAAAGTCTGATGGATCAGTTGTTGTTTGGGGTGGTCAATCGGCATCTGCAGTTCAAATAATTCAGTCTAATTTGGATGATGTAGTGGCCATTCAAGCAGGAAATAATTTTATACTGGCCCTTGAGGCGAATGGAACGCTTTATTTATTGAAAGAAAATAGTCAAGGGTATATAAACATTGCGGACAGCATAGGAGGCATCGTAAAAGTTGCTGTTGGTTTTGATGGGTATATTATTGCTGTAAAAAATGATGGAACTGTTTTAAACTGGAAGCCAAATGTTCTGTCACAACTTAACCAACCAACTATACGGGGCTTAATTCCTGGCGGTTTAACTGGGGTTAAGGAAGTTTCAATTGGGAAATCGCATAGCGTGGCACTCGTTACGCAAAGCGGCGGCTCAGGTGGTGGCTCAGGCGGCGGCTCAGGCGATAACTCGGGCGGTAACTCGGGCGGTGGCTCGGGCGGTGGCTCGGGCGGTGGCTCAGGCGGCAACTCGGGCGGTAACTCGGGCGGTGGCTCAGGCGGCAACTCGGGCGGCAACTCGGGCGGCAACTCGGGCGGTAACTCGGGCGGTGGCTCTGTGGGTAACTCAGGCGGCAACTCAGGCGGCAACTCAGGCGGCAACTCGGGCGGTAACTCGGGCGGTAACTCGG
>JBILMW010000235.1:0-3064 GCA_044375335.1 Terrimicrobiaceae bacterium
GGCTTGGAAAAGATCCAGCTCCGGCTCGGGAATTTCGATACCTTTTTTGCGGGCCTTTTTCTCCAACTTGTCCGCTTTCTTTTCGAGCGCGGCGCGCTCCTCCTCGATGCGTTTATCGGCGGCAAGTGTTTGCAAGCGGGCTTGGCGACGGGCTTCGCGCCAAGCCACAAAGGACTTCCAAGCCATGCGTCCATCGCGGAGGGGATGCGAGGTCAGGGCATACAGGAGGCTGATGATGTAAAGGGCGGAGAGGAGAAAAAACGAGAAGCTCCCAACGAGGTTGTAGATGGCTTTACGGCCAAGCCAGAGTCCGAAAAATCCACCAGGCCCCTCAATGCGGAGGTCGGACTTCCAATCGGACAAAAAGAGCGGCTGGAGTTGGAGGAGGCAGGCTCCGAGCAGGACCATGAGGAGGCCCCATGGGGCTTTGTCACGCAAGCGATAGCCGGGCAGGAACCACTTTGCGAGGCCATAGCCAATGGTCACCATCGCCAGCAAATAGGCCGCACCTCCAAAGAAAAAAAGCGAATACCCAGCAAGAACAGCCCCCAGTGGGCCTCCGAGATTCGGACTCGCTCCGACGGATTTGGACACGCTGCTGATGAGCGGTGCCCAGCCTGGAACGGAACGGGGATCGTAACTTGCCAGCGACGCGAAGAGGTAAATTCCCAAAAACAGGAGCACCAAACCGACCACCAGGGCCGGAACTTGAAATGGTGTGGAGCGCTTCGCCATGAAATTGCCGACTATCGCGGACTTCTCCACGGGTTTCAAGAAATCTGAACTCACAGGCGCCGCTCATTTCCAGGTGGAAAAACGCCTTTAAGGGATTACTATTTTGGCAATGAACGGACGATCGGCATGTCACGCCCTGCTCCGGATTCCAGCCTACTTGGCGGGAGTCGCCGGTTTGCTTGGCTTTTCGTTTTCCGCCTCGGGCTCGCAGGCCGAATTTCAGATTCCCGAGTGTTTTGCCCATGCCGTGCCGTTGGAGCTTTCCGAGCGGGCGGAAAGAACCGCTGAAGCGCATGCCCACTACATGCAGGCCATTTTTGAGGAGGAAACCGAGGGGCCGGACAAGGCGCTTGAAACCAAAAAGCGTGTGCTGGCCTTGGATCCCGGCTTTTGCGATCTGGCCTTGGATGTGGCGCAGCATCACCTGCGCCGGGGCGAGACGACGGAGGCCCTCTCCACTCTGAAGGATGCCGCAAAAGCCTCTCCACGGGACTCCTCGGCAGCGATGGCGCTGGCAAACATCTATCTTCGCCAACTTGAAAAACCGGTTCTTGCCGAAAAATTCGCATCCATCGCATTCGACATTGCGCCGGATCAATCCAACGCGTTTGAGGTTCTTTGGGAGGTTTACCGGGCTACGGGGCAAAACAAGCGAGTTGAAGCCCTCTTTCAAAAAGCCCTGAAGTCTGAAAACAAAAATCCTGCCTTCTGGCTTGATATCGCAGATTTGCGATTGAGGGACACAAGGCGTTCGAAGCGTCCGATCTCGCAGAGCGACTGGGAAAAAATCCTCGTCCTGGTTGATCGCGCCGCGCAGAACAGCGGGAAAGATCCTGAAATTCTCTCTCGCACGGCAGACTATTACTTCGCGTGCGGGGATGCCACCAGCGCGGTAGAACTCTACAAGGCAGCCTTTGAGAAGAATCCCTCCATCACTGGATTGAAGGAAAAACTCGCCGAGTGCCATGCGCACACCGGCGACAATGCCGCCGCCGCACGACTTCTCGAAGAAGTCATCAAGGAAAATCCGGTGAACCTCGCCGCCTACGACCAACTCGCCCGCGTCCGACTTCGGCAAAACGAACTTCCGGGTGCCCTCGCGAGCATGCGCCAGGCGCTGGTGATCGCCCCGATCGATCCCCGCCGCTACGAGGACATCATCCGCACCGCCCTGCGCGCAGGCGACACCGACACCGCTCTCCAATATGCCAATGAGGCCGAGAAACGCTTCCCCTACCTGACCGGTTTCACGCTTCTGCGGGCCATCTCACTGAGTCAATCGAACCAACACGCCGCCGCGCTCATGGCCTTCGAGCGCACTCTTATTGAAGCATCGAACTCGAATCCCGAGATGCTGGATGCGGCCTTCTTCCTGAGCTACGGAGCCGCCGCCGAACGCGCTGGACACTTCGTAAAAGCAGCCGAGTTGATGAAAACAGCCATCAGCCTCGATCCCGAGAATCCAGAGCCCTACAATTTCCTCGCCTACATGTGGGCCGAGCGCAGTGAAAATCTGGACGACGCCGAGCAACTCGTCACCCGCGCCTTGGAACTCGACCCGCACAATGGAGCTTATGTAGACACCCTCGGCTGGGTCTATTTCCACCAAGGCCGGCACGAGGAGGCGGTGAAGGAATTGCTCCGCGCGGCATCGCTTCTGGAATCGCCAGATCCCGTCGTGTTGGAGCACATCGGAGACGCCTACCAGAAACTCGGCAAAACCACAGAGGCCGTCATGTATTGGCAAAAAGCCCATGCGCTGGATCCAAAAAATCCAACGCTTGCCGGAAAAATCGACCAGCACGCCTCGAAGGTTGTCCGCCAACCCGAGATCCAGCCCTGAAGTCGCTTCGCGCTACCCGACTGTGGCGCGGATTTTTTCAGCAATGCCTTTGAAAACACCTGACGCCGCGCTGTCCGGATGCGCCGCCACAGCGGGACGCCCCGTGTCGCCCGCCTCGCGCACGAGGGGTTCGATAGGCACCTCACCGAGCAGTGGCACCTTGAGCTTCGCGGCCTCGCGGGAACCTCCACCCGTGCCAAAGATATCGTAGCGTTTGCCATCCCCAGGACACACGAAGAAGCTCATGTTTTCAACGATACCGAGCACAGGCACATTCGTTTTGCCGAACATCGAAATGGCTTTCCGCGCGTCGATGAGTGCGACTTCCTGCGGCGTGGTGACGATGATGGCCCCGGAAAGCGCCACGGTTTGGACGATGGTGAGCTGGATATCGCCGGTGCCTGGCGGCAGGTCCAGTATGAGAAAATCGAGATCGCCCCAAGCGACCTGACGCAAAAATTGCTGCGTGTAGCGGGTCACCATCGG
>JBILMW010000236.1:0-3056 GCA_044375335.1 Terrimicrobiaceae bacterium
GAAGGCCGACGACGAGTTTGTCTCGGGGGACGCCGGCGGCGAGGTAGGCGTCCATGGCGGCGCGGACGGTGAGCGGGTCGCCGGGCGCGCCATTGAGGGCGGCGTGGTGGTTTGTGCGGTTCTCCCATGCGCCGTGGAGGTCGTAGGTCATGACATTGATCCAATCGAGCACGGCGGCGATGGCGGCGGGCTGGATGTTTGCGATTTTGTCGGGTCCGGCGGGCGCGGCGATGGTGAGGTAGTAGCGGCGGGCATCGGCTTGCCCGGCGAGGTCGAGCTGACGGCGCAACTCGGCGAGCAGGCTGGTGAAGTTTTGTTTGTCCTCGGGACGGGAGACATTCGATGGCAACCCTCCGCCGCCGGGATACTCCCAATCGATATCGACGCCGTCGAAGCCGTATTTGCGAATGAAGGCCACGGCGGAGGCGGCGAATTTTGATCGCGAGGCGGTCGTGAGGGCGATGTCTGAGAAACGCCCGGAGAGCGTCCAGCCGCCGACGGAAATCATGGTGATGAGATGGGGATTCTGGGCTTTGAGTTTTTTCAACTGGTTGAAGTTCCCGCGCAACGGCTGATCCCATGTGTCGCCGGGGTAGGATTTTTCAACGGCGGCGTAGGAATCATACAAAACGACTTCACCAGCTGCGGAGATGTCGGCGAAGGCGTAGTTGATGACATTCAGATTCTTCGCGGGAATCTCGTAAACATGGTAATCCCGCCCGTAAACACCCCACTCGGCGAAATAACCCACGATGACTTTGCTCAAATCCGGCTGGGTTGCCACGGGCGTAGGGGTAGGAGACGGGGACGGCGCTGGAGTTGGAGTTGGAGTTGGAGTCGCAATGGGCGTTGGTGACGGAACCGGCGTTGGCGAGGGCTTCGGGGTAGGACTTGGCGTTGCCGATGGCGTGGGGCTTGGCGTAGGCACAACGATAGGCGTGCCTGCGGAAGCTGGGAAAACTACCAGATTCTGCAGGACTGCCGCTGCATTGGCCGGGCTGGCAACGAACCCGATGGCCACGGATTGGCCCGGGGCGAGAGATGCGTTCCAGGATTTAGGCGTGACTTTGTAGCGGGGCGATGCGGATTGCGTTGCGAGGTTTCCTTCCCAGAGGGATGTGATGGTCGCGGGGTAATCGAAGGCCAGCGACCAGTTGGAAATGGTGGTGCTGCCTTTGTTTTGGAGGACCACTTTCACCTCCATGCCGCCGGTCCATTGGTTGACGATGGAATGCGTGACATTCAGCACGCCGCCCGTTGGCGTTGGCGTTGGCGTTGGAGTCGGAGTCGGAGTCGGAGTCGGAGTCGGAGTCGGAGTCGGCGATGGTTTGGGGCTTGGAGTTGGAGTTGGAGAGACCGTATTGGAAGGTTGGGTTGAGAGATTTTGAATGAGGGCAGAGGCAGCGCCTGGTTCGATGAGGTAGCCAATTTCTACTGATCCGCCGGCGGGTATGGTGGCGTTCCAGGATTCGGGAGTGAGAGTGTATTTTGGGGCAATGGAGCTGCTCGCAAGTTTCGCGTTCCAGATGCTGGAGATTTTGCCGGGCGAGTCGAATTGCACTTTCCAAGCGCTGACGGGACTGGCGGCCGTGTTTTTAAGAAGAATCTTCATCTGCGCTCCGGATCCCCAATCACTGACGAGTTGCTGGGTGACGGAGAGCAGCCCGGCAGCGGGAGCAGGCGTGGGGCTGGGAGTGGCGGCTGGGCCTGGTGAAGGGGATGGGGATGCCGCAGGGGTTGGGCAGGTGCAGCCTGTGCCGCAGCCGCCAAGAATGGTGGCCTTTTTTGGTGCGGGCGGGACGGATTTTTGGAGGGCTGGATCGAAATTGTAACCGCCAAAGTCGAGATCGCTGAGGGAGAAGAAGGCCTCACCAGCTGGATCATCGCGTTGCCAGATGACATAGAGCACATGGCGGCCAACACGCTGAGGAAAATTCACCGAGAAGCGGTAGGTGTTCCCATCCAATACGGCATCACCCGCCAAGGGAAGCGCTTCCAGGTCGGACCATTTGAGAGGCTTCGTGGGGTCGTATGTATTTTTTGAGATGTAAGCTTCGAAGCGGCTTGGCGAGTGCGGCACAGTGGCGGAGAAGCAGGCGTCGTAGGGACCGGCTTGAACTTTTGTGGCGGGCCAGTCCACACGCGGCAGGTCGAGCCCGGCATATTTCGTGCGGCCTGCGCTGGCAAGTTGGCCGTCTGGAATGAGCTCGCGGTAGTTGCGCTGGGGGACGAGGAGGCTGACCTCGTGCCAATCGTAAAAAGCCTGCGTTCCAGCGACGGCCACCGCCGCCTTGCCGGCATCACTCGTCGGCGACATCGGGTTCTCAAGAAAGACCTCATGCACGCGGCTGATCGGGTTGCCCATGGAGCCATGGGCAAAACAGGAAACGCTGGAGACAAGAAGGAGCAATGCTGTGAGAAGGGAATTCATAAAACAACGGAGGGGTGATGGGCGAGTGAGACAAGCTGCGCGACGAATCCGTTCAATCGGGACGCAGCTTGCAAGGCCAGCGAAGAGGTTTTTCTGTTTCTTTCTTATCGGCATGCAGCGATATTCAGGCATGGCAAAAAAACAGTCTCGGGAGGCGCTAGAGCAGATCGCAGCTCGATTCCGGGCTCTTTCTGAGCCGACGCGTCTGGGGATTTTGCAAGAACTCAAATCCGGTGAACGGACTGTTGGCGAGCTTGTGGAGGCTGTCGGCCTCTCTCAGGCGAATGTGTCGAAGCAACTCTCGGTGCTGCGCGACGCAGGATTCCTCAGGCGCGAGCAACGAGGCACGAGCGCGGTTTACTCGGTCAGCGATCCACTGGTGATGGAGCTGTGCAAACTGATGTGTGACGGCATGACCAAGCGGGCCCGCGAGGCGGCGCAGTCTTTCGTGATATGATCACGGCCCCTCTTAACGAGGCGCTCCGGTCGTCAGAATACCAAGTGGAGCATTTTCAAATTTGTCCGCCACGCAGGTAACCTCGTAACCATTCCTCGTAAGGAAGGCGCTGGCACCTGTCGCGCGATGGCCCGTTTGGCAATGGACCAAAAGCGGAACCCTCGGAAT
>JBILMW010000237.1:0-3016 GCA_044375335.1 Terrimicrobiaceae bacterium
GCGAGTTTTTCACCGGACCAGGGATTGTGGACTGCCTCGGAGGTTTGCGTCTCCACCCAGCAGCCGTCGAGGTAGAAGGGTTTCATGGTTTTTTAGATGCGTTCGACTTCGCGTTTCTCGACAAAGGTTGGCAGGCCCTCGCGGGAGAAGCAGTTCATGAGTTCTTCGGGATCGAGGGCTTCGGGCATCATGACGCCGCGCTCGGTGATTTTTCCGGTGGCGAGGAGTCGGGCGGTGATGGCGGGCGGTATGCCGGTTTGCACAAGGGTGAGCGAGTAGCCGTATTTCTCGTAGGTGTCACGGTGGCTGTCCATCGAATACACGAAATACTCGACGCGCTTGCGGTCCTTCGTTCCCCGCACCTCGGTGCCAACACACGAGTAGCCTTCCACCGTCGCCCCGAGTTGGGCGGGTTTAGGCAGGTGGGCGCTGGCGACGCGCACGGGGGAAACCTCCACGCCATCGACACGCACTTTTTTCCAGGTGTCGAGGTTCAGGAGTTGGAGGCTCTTCGAGATGTTCACCACCTTGTCCGGGATGCTGTATTTGAAGACCGAGTAGCGGACGCCTTTTTCCACGAACGGGGGGTGGATGCCCAAACTCACGCCCTCCTCGTGGGCCACGGCGTAGGTTTTTTGAAGTCCGATCGGCTCAGGAAAACGCACCCACTCGACTTCGGTCTCCAGCGGCTTGCCACTCACCACGCGACCATCCTTCACATAGTAAGGCGGCGCTCCGAGTTCCTCAAAAAATGTCTCCGGAGAGAAAAGAACGGCGAATCGGTATCCACGCACTTCAGCGTTGTCGGCATCCAGCACTCGGATGCTTGAGGCGGTATCCAAGCGGTCCATCGCCCAGCGGGCGTAAACATTCACCGCACCCGGATCCATCCCCATGCAGAGGATGCCGGCCAGACCGCGGTCGAGGAACGGTTGGTTGAATTTCTCGATTTCGGCCTCGAAGGAATTCTTGCCCGGCTTCTTCACGCCGGGGGCCGAGTAGATATCCGCCGCCATGTCGATGTAGTGTGATCCCGCGCGGAGGCAGGCTTCGAGCACGGAGTAGTTCGTCTGGCACACGCAGGCGTTGCAGGTCACGGTGATCTCGTGCTCGCGCATGAGTGCCGCCAGCGCATCGGTGTGCATGGCATTCGCCTGAACCACCAGAAACCGGCTTTTCGGAGTTTTTGCCGCGAGTTGGTTCGCAAAAACGGGATCCATATCCGCGAGGATGATCCGATCGAAACAATCGTATTCGTGAAGTTTTTGGCCGATGACCGAACCCACACCGCCAATTCCAATAACCATTGCGTTTGCCATAAAAAATAATGTTTAGCGGCGCGTAACCCGCAAACGACAATTCTCCAGAACCGGTCATCGGCGGCACTCGCCGTCATAATGTGGGACATCGCAGGGTTATCCTGCGTTCAAAATCTTCCTCATAAGCCCAAGTCGCTTGTCGCCGACGTCCTCGTCGGCAGCAGAGCCCATAGGCGCGTTCTTATTATTGCTTCCAGAGCATATAAGCTACGCCAGCAATAATTAGTAAAATGAGCAGCCCTCGCGCAATCCAAGCAGTCTGGCGGTCGGTTCGAGATTTTCCAACGATAGATCGGTCTTCGCGATGCGAGCCCCACGGAATGAGCAAGTCAATGAGTAGGTCAAAAAGCCAGTGCATGATAATGAATCTGGGGTAGCTGGATAAGTCTGCTCTGCAGACTATTTTTGCTCATTCCGCTCTTTTTTTGGAGAAAGAGTATTTTTCCCATAGCCGCTGCGCCATGAAAGATCCAGATAGCGATGGTGTGATGATAATGATTGCTTCAAAACACACATTTCTTGGGCCCCGACTTTAACGGATTTAATTCCCCAAAAGCGCTGCTTTCAAGTCCTGCTGAACCGGATTTGAGCCGAACCACATGCTCAGAAATGCCTTTTGAAAATCGCGGCCTGGGATTGTGCCTTTGAGCTGACCGCTGTCGTAGATGAGTGTCTCGGAGCCGATGAGTTGAACCATTTCCATCCCGCCTTGGGCGAGCGCGCCGAACATTCCCACAAAGGCGGCGCAGTCTTTTTCAACTCCGGGATAGTTGTAGGTCATGCTGGCCTTGATCTGGCTTTGCCAGGCATCTGTGACTTGGCCTTGGCTGACGGATTTTAAAAAAGTGAACGTGAATTGCATCGGCCCGGGGGAGGCGAGCACGGCCTCCTCGGACTTTAGCGGGGAGGGTGTGTAGAATGCGGCGACATAGGCTTTGATCGGAATGAAGGCGATCGTCACGGTGCGAAGACCCGCGCCATTTAGTGTGAGGGATTGTCCATTCACGCTCACTTGCGGCGGCACTTGGACGCCTTGGATTTCCAGAGGGAAAACAGCTTGGATGGAGAGAAGCAGGAGCGCAAGGAAGGTGAGTCTTTTAGGTTTCATGGGTGACGCGACTCTAACATCTACTCTTGAAGAAAGACATCCATCTGTTGCCCGACATAAACTGGGAAGTCGGGGTTTTTGAATCGGAAAATGATCTGAAGCACGCGTGTGTCGACGCGCTCGGTGCTTTCGCCGGAGAGGGATTTTTTCGGCAGTATGTAGGGTTCGATGCGGACAAATTCGAGCGGGACCGATTTTTCTCGCGAGCCTTTGAGGAAGGCGACGCCGGTGCAGCCTTCGCGGATGGACGGCGCGTCGGATTCATCGATATCGACGCGCAGTTGGAGTTGCGAGACATCGCCAAGCAGGATGGCTGGCTCGGCGGCATTGACCATGGTGTATTCGCCGGGGCGGATATTGACTTGGAGCACGGTGCCGTCGCGCGGCGCGCGGATGGTTAGCAGGTCGAGGCGCACGCGGGCATCGGCGAGGCGTGCGCGGGCTAGCTCCAGGTCTGCGAGCGCGCTTTGCAACTGGCGATCGGCGGCCTGCCAGGCGAAGAGATTGCGCTTGGTCTCGTCTTCGCTGGAGACATTTTTTTCCCGCAGGCGGGTGGAGCGGTCGAGCTGGTCCTTGCGGTCGGCGAGGA
>JBILMW010000238.1:0-3010 GCA_044375335.1 Terrimicrobiaceae bacterium
GATGATTTTGAGTTCAAGATTTACGACATGGTCGCCCGCCGCTTTGTGGCCGCATTCTATCCCGCCGCGAAATTCGAAGTCACCACCCGCATCACCCGCGTCGAGCAGGAGGCTTTTAAGACCGATGGAAAAATCCTCACCGATCCAGGCTGGCTCGCCGTTTATGGCAAGGAAGCCGCTGGTGATGAAGACCAGACTGTCGTGGCAATCAAAGCCGGCGAATCCGCTAAGACTGAAGCGCTCGAGGTGAAGGAAAACGAAACCCGGCCACCCGCCCGCTTCACCGAAGCGACACTCCTCTCCGCCATGGAGAGCGCCGGGAAACTCGTTGATGACGAGGAACTCCGCGAAGCCATGTCCCAGCGCGGTCTCGGCACGCCGGCGACCCGCGCCCAGACGATCGAAGGCCTCATTCTCGATGGATACCTGCTCCGCCAAGGTCGCGAGATCATCGTGACTTCGAAGGGCCTCGCCCTCATCACCCTCCTGCGTGGGCTCGGCATCCAATCCCTCACATCACCCGAAATGACCGGCGAGTGGGAATTCAAATTGAAGCAAATGGAAGGCGGTGGACTCGACCGCGGACGCTTCATGGACGAAATCCGCGCCTACACCACCGACATCGTTGAGAAGGCGAAAAATTTTCAAGGCGACACGATCGAAGGAAATTTCGAGGATATCGATGTCACCTGCCCGAAATGCAGCAACCGGGGTTTCAAGGAATCCTTCAAAGCCTTCGAGTGCAAAACCGAGGGCTGCGGGGCCATTGTTTGGAAAAACATGTCCGGACGAAACCTCGAGCGCGAAGAGGTCGAAAAACTGCTCACCGAAGGCCGCGTCGGCCCGCTGGAAGGCTTCCGTAGCAAGATGGGACGCCCTTTCTCCGCCATGGTGCAATTCGACAAAACCGAAGGCAAACAATCCTTCGACTTCGGCGAAAATGCCGACTCCGCTGCGAAGATCAATTTTGCGGAACTCCCAAGCATCGGCACCTGCCCCGCCTGCAAAACCGGCACGATCCACGATACCGGCACAGCTTGGCAGTGCTCGAATGTCGGCAAGTGCAAATTCCGCATGGGAAAATCCCTCTGCCAACGCGAAATCCCGCGCGAGCAAGTCGAAAAAATCCTCACCGTCGGCAAGACCGATCTCATCCCGCGCTTCATCTCCAAAAAAGGCCGCCCCTTCTCCGCCTACCTCAAACTCGAAGACGGCAAGGTCACCTTCGAATTCGAACCCCGCGAGAAAAAAGCTCCTGCTGCGAAAAAGCCCACCACACGGAAAAAAGCGGCAACCGCTTCGAAGTAGATTTCACTGGGCCGGTCAAGCCACGCGCCATTTATTGCAGCAGCTTTTGCCTTAAATCCGCCGGCATGAATGTCGAAGAAAGCACAAATGAGCGCGCGGCGTTAGGATCGATTTTTTTCCAGTCGCTCACGATCCGGTTCAGCGAACTGCTGAGCCTGGACGGATCGGAAATGCTCGAGGCCCATTGAGCGGCGGTGGCGGGATTCGCTTTGGCTAATTCCACGCTGAAAGCCGCAGTGGCGACATCCCGTGCCTGCGCATCTTTGATTGAGCCAACCCACTGCGCTGCTTCGGCGGGGTTGGTTTGGCTCCAAGATGTCGAGACAGCCGAGAGAGCTTTATTGCGGAGCGCGCTGTCTGTGATGGATGAAGCCCAACCAGCAGCCGAGCCGGGGTCGAAGGCGGCCCAGCGCGACGACACGCTCCCCACCAATGAGGACGCGTGGGGCTTTGCGGCATCACTCGACAGCCAATTTGCGGCGGCTACCGGATCCATGCTGGAAAATCGTTGCATGGCGGATTGGACAAAACCATTGCGAAGCCCGGCATCGGGAATTGCCTGAGCATAATCGATAGCCGCACCGGGATCGCGCGACACCCAGTTTCCAGCAAGCTGGCGAAGCGCCTCGCTGCGAACTTGCTGCGAGCCTTGCTGCATGATCCAAGCGCCTGTGGCCTCGGGATCCGAGGTAGACCATAGATTGACGATCTCCCGGGAGGCAGCCAGTTGCACCGGCCCCGATAGTCCTTCGGCCCATTGCAGGGCGGCATCTAGGTTCCCCTTGGCAAAATTTCGGGCAACGGCGGAGGTCGCAACCGTCTGAGCCGATCCCATCGGGAGTGTGGCGATCGCACTGGCCGCTTGGGCGGGATTGGTCGAGGACCAGGTGCCAAAAATCTGCCCAAGCGCGGTATCCCTCGCGAGGGGAGAGTCGAGGGTCGCTGCCCATTCCGCCGCACCAACGGGGTCGGTTTTTGCCCAAGCATTGGCGGCCGTTTGCAAAAGTCGGGGATTGCCGCCCTGAGCAACCGCATCAGCGGCAAACTCCGCCGCGCCAATCGGGTCGAGCTTCGACCAGCGGGCAACCAGATTTTGCTCCAGTTCATCTGTCGCGGCGTTCGCCAGCATGCCATTCATCTCTTGCAGGCGGGCCTGAACTTCCGGAAGCATGAGTTTTTCGATTCCACGCACCGAACTTGCAGGCAAAGCGGGTTGGGGGGCTGTCGTTTTCACGGTCTTCGGCGCCGCTTGGGGCTCATGATCCCGTGAAGCCAAGGAAACAAATTCTCCGCGATGCTCTTCGATGCGCTCCGCATCACCGCGAAGCGGAGTTTCTGACGCCCTCAAGGGAGATTTAAAAAACGGAACACCCGCCAGATAGCCTAGGCAAAAGCCAGCTGCGCAAAATAAAACAAAGACAAGGTATCTTTTCATGGAGGAGGAAAGCGCGAAGGCCAAATCAAAGTCCGAGAACCGTATGTTTTCAAGGGTAATATGTTTGGGCTACCAGGCGCAGTTCCCGCTTGCTAAAAATGTTCCTATTTGCGCCTACGAGCATTGTCAGATAGGTTTCACGTTTACCGAATATGTCGTCCCTGACACTTGAAATCACCTTTATCTTCCTGCTGCTCTTCGCGAACGGCCTTTTTGCCATGGCTGAAATTGCCGTGGTCACATCGCGCAAAGCGCGCCTGAAAGGCA
>JBILMW010000239.1:0-2989 GCA_044375335.1 Terrimicrobiaceae bacterium
GGAGATTTGTTGCGCCTGTCCAGTGGTGGCGAATGAGGTGGCTATGGAAAGGCACAAGGCCAGTTTTGATGTGAGTTTCATTTGGGTGTGTGAGTCAACTAAGACAACCACCATGCGCCAAAATCAGTTTTGTGACAATTGCGTAACAGACCCCGCTGGATGAATCATTCGGCACCCGAATCGTGGGGGGATTTCCAGATGGCAAGACAAAAAACAACCCGCCACTTCGGTCGAAGTGGCGGGTTGTGAAATGAAAACTATTTCCGGTTTTACTCGGCTACTTCGAGACCCATCTGGCGGGCGGTTCCACAGAGTGTGCGGAATGCAGCCTCCTCGGTGCGGGCGTTCATGTCTTTCATCTTGATTTTGACGATGTCCATGACCTGCTTCTTGGAGATTTTGCCAACCTTGGTTTTGTTGGGTTCTTTCGATCCCGAAGCAAGGCCTGCAGCCTTTTTGAGGAGGATCGCTGCTGGTGGCGCCTTGGTGATGAAGGTGAAGCTTTTGTCTTTATAGACGGTGATCACCACCGGGAGAATGTCGCCAGACTGCTTCTGCGTGGCGGCGTTGAATTCTTTGCAGAATGCCATGATGTTTACACCCTGTTGACCGAGGGCTGGGCCTACGGGCGGGGCCGGATTTGCGGCACCTGCGGGAATCTGCAATTTGATCTGTCCTACGATTTCTTTAGCCATATTAAAAGTGCTCCGCTTGTTTTGCGGAAAAGGGGTGCAAGGTCATCACGACTCGCACCCCGTGACAAGGAGATTTTTGATTTTTTCCGCGAATGGTTTTTACAGCGATGCCAAAACCTCGGCGATTTTGTTGAAGTCGGGGAGTTCCTTTGGAGTCGGTGTCTGCTCGCTGTGACGAATCACGCCGTCCTTGTCGATGACGAACGCAGCGCGTGCGGAGACAGCGCCAAGGCCGATGAGGTCAGGGAGAAGCACGCCGTAGGCTTTCGCAGTTTCCTTGTTCATATCGCTCACGAGCGGGATGTTGATGTTTTCTTTTTTAGCCCAGGCTTCCTGTGCGAAAGGGCTGTCCACGCTGATGCCCACGACCGCGGCATTCAGGGATTCATACTTCGCGAGACCAGCCGTGACATCGCAGAGTTCCTGTGTGCAGACGCCGGTGAAGGCGAGGGGAAAGAAAAGAAGGACGGTGTTTTTCTTGCCGAAGTTCGACGAGAGGCTGAAGTCCGCGAGGCCTTCGGAGCCGATTGTTTTGAGTGTGAATTCAGGAGCTTTGGTGCCGGTTGCAAGTGCCATAATGTTGTGTGTGGTTGAAATGTGAGCCGCGCATTTTGCCTGTGTCGGCCGCCATGTCAATCGCAGCAGTGGGCTACTTGCTGCCGGGCTTGATGGCAGGAGTGCCTTGCAGGTCGGCGGGAATGTTGTCCGCCGCGAAGGTCTCCACATTCATCTGCACCAAGGAAACGAAGGGGCATCCAAAATCTGGAAGCTCGCCGCCGCTGCGATCGACGATCGAGCCTGCCGCCACCACAATGCCGCCATGGTCGCGAATAATCTGGATTGTTTCCTGAACGCGGCCTCCGCGCGTTACGACATCCTCCGCCACGACGAATCGTTGACCGGGGCGGATTTCGAATCCTCGCCGCAGAACGAGTCCTCCATTTCCATCCTTCTCAACAAAGATGTGCCGCTTGCCGAGATGGCGGGCCACTTCCTGTCCCACAATGATGCCGCCGACTGCGGGTGATACCACGGTTTCGGCATCATACGCGCTGAGCTTTTCCGCGAGCATTCCGCATACGCGCGCCGCGATGGGCGCGTCTTGCAGGAGGAGGGCGCACTGGAAAAATTCGCGGCTGTGAAGGCCGCTGCGAAGGACAAAGTGACCATGGAGCAGAGCTCCGGTTTGTTTGAAAAGATCGAGAACTTCTTGCATCGGAAATTGGTTTTTAGCGGTTGGTTATTTCAAATTTGTGTTCACCCATTCGATGAATCCAGGCACGCCTCCGCCTTTATAACCAACCTCGCGGGCGAGTTCCTTGCCATCAGGGCCAAGGAGAATGACGGTTGGGAATCCTTGCACTTTATACTGCGCGGCGAGTTGTTGATTCCGCTCTTTGATCTCCGGTGCCTGCGGCTTGCTGCGAGGGAAGTCCAGCTTCACCAGCACCAATTTGTCTTTTGCGAATTCCCCGAAGGCGGGCTGCTCAAAGACATCCTTGTTTTGCTTCATGCAGGGTGGGCACCAGTCCGAGCCAGTGAATTCCAGAAGAACCGGCTTTTTTTCAGCGGTAGCCTGGGCTGTCGAAGCCGCATAATCAGTGCTCCAAAGGTCAGAGGCTTGCACAGAGGCTACTGCGAGGAGAAGGCAAAGAAGTATCGTTTTCATAAATCACATCATGAACAGGGTCGCCCTGATTTCAAATGCAAACTCGCCCCGTGGGGCATTCACCCGAGCATTCTATAAAAAGACATCGCAACTCCGCCGCTCACGATTTATCAAACTTGGCATCTCATGAGCCTGCCTGAATTGAAAGTTGCCGTTTTGAATTTCGGGACATCCGTTGTTTTGACGCTGGATGGCCATCTAAACGCTCTCACGGTGGATTCTCTTGAAAAGTCCCTGGATGCCGTTTTGGCAACGGAAACACGCCGCGTCATTTTCGATTGTGCGGCTCTTTCATTCACCAGCAGCGCGGGCCTGAGGGTCTTTCTTGCGACCGTGAAGCGCATGAAAACCCGTGGCGGCACCTGTGCCTTTGCGGGACTGACTCCGACCGTGCACGAGGTTTTTGAAATGGCCGGATTTCTTGAGGCTATGGAAGTCCATGCCACGCGAGAGGTGGCATTGGTTTCAAAAACCTCCTGAAACACAGGCCGTGATTCCGGGAGATGACATGTAGCCGACAGCTGGCGTGAACCACGCCATACTGTCGGCTCCACATGAAACAAGACACAGCAAACCAAAAGTCCGAGGCTCCGGCCAAGGAAATCATCAAAATAAAGTTCGGTCT
>JBILMW010000085.1:0-10791 GCA_044375335.1 Terrimicrobiaceae bacterium
AACGCAATGGCCCTCCTTCCTCGTGCCAGAAACTGACCGGAAAAGACAGGTTTTTGAAAAGGTTGTCCATGGCAATTTGTGATCAAAGCCAATAAATACTCTTCAAACAATTATGAATTCCCCAAAGCTCCTATTCCTTCAAGGCGGTTGGGATGGCCACAAGCCTGAACAAATCGTCCATAGATTCAATTCAGCTCTTCTATCGCGCGGTTGGCAAACGGAGACAATCACCAGCCTGGAACGCCTTGCGGACACGGACTGGCTCAAGACCTTCGATGTCATCTCGCCCTGCTGGACCTGCGGAAAACTTTCCAAGGAGGAAAGCGCAGGTCTGCGAGACGCTGTGCGTGCAGGAGTCGGGCTTGGAGGGATCCATGGCGGCATGGGCGATGCCTTCCGTGGCGATCTTGATTATGAATGGATGGTCGGCGGGCATTTTGTCGGCCATCCCCATGTGGGCGATTACACGGTCAAGGTCACACGCCCCGAAGATTCGATCATGCAAGGGCTGCCGGCGGAATTTTCCTACAAGTCCGAGCAATACTACATGCTCATGGATCCCGGCGTCCGTGTGCTTGCTGAGGCTGATTACACCTTCGAGGAACGCACCTGCACGATGCCTGTCGTGTGGACAAAACACTGGGGCAAGGGTCGCGTTTTTTATTCGGCACTCGGACACGATCCCGCCGAGTTCGATACCTATCCGCAGGTTTTCCAAATGTCCCTCAACGGCATCCTCTGGGCAGGGAATGCCCTTTGATTTCCAACAAACACAGCATCATGAAAAAATACAAAAACGCATCAGATATCCGCGTCGGAGTCATCGGCTACGGCGGCGCCTTCAACATGGGGCGCGGTCACCTCAAGGAAATGGAAAAGGCCGGCATGACACCGGTGGCCGTCTGCGAGGTCGATGCCGAGCGCTTGAAAGTCGCCGAGACTGATTTTCCTGGCATTCAGACTTACTCCACGGTCGCCGAAATGCTCCGCAAGTCGGATGTGAATTTGGTCACAATCATCACGCCGCACAACACACACGCGAAGCTCGCGCTGCAATGTCTCAAGGCCGGTCGCCATGTGGTTTGCGAGAAGCCACTGGCCATCACCACCGCCGAGTGCGACGCCATGATCGCCGCCGCCAAGAAATCCGGCGTGGTGCTCTCGACCTACCACAACCGGCACTGGGATGGTTGCATTCTCAGCGCCATCGATCACATCAAGAAAAACAAGCGCATTGGCGAGATCGTGCGTGTCGAGGCGCGCATGGGTGAGCGAGCGCAGCCTGGTGATTGGTGGCGCGGCAGCCGCAGCATTTCCGGCGGCATCCTCTATGATTGGGGCGTGCACTTGCTGGAATACAGCTTGCAACTCATCGACTCCGAAGTGGTGGAGGTGAGCGGGTTCGCCAAGTCCGGCTACTGGGCGCCGAAAACAAAGTGGAAAAAAGACACCATCGAGGACGAAGCCAGCGCCACCATCCGTTTCCGCAACGGTATTTGGATGCAACTCACGATCAGCGCCATCGATTCGAATAAAAAGCCCGGCACACTCGAGATCACGGGCACCGAAGGCAGCTATATCACCGACATTCACGGCTACAACAGCGGTTACCAATTGCGTTCGCGCAACGGCCAGTCACTCACCATGGAGGAAGGCAGGCACCGCCCCGACGAATGGCACTGCTTTTATCAAAACATCGCCGATCACCTCACCAAGGGCACGAAGCTCGTCATCACGCCCGAGTGGTCGCGCCGCCCCATCCACATCATCGACCTTGCCGTGCAGAGCGCGAAACAAGGCCGCACGCTGGCCGCCAAATACCACTGATCGAACCCAACATGAAAACCGAACAAATCGCCGTTCAGCTCTACACGCTGAGAGACTTCACCAAAACTCCCACCGATTTCGCAGCAACGATGAAGCGTGTGCGCGAAATCGGCTATGATGCCGTGGAGCTGGCGGGAACCGCCGGTCTCCCTCCCGCCGAAGCGGCAAAGATTGTGCGTGATGCTGGATTGCAGATTTGCTCAAGCCACGAGTCGACGGAATTGATTTTGGGGCAACCGCAGCAGGTGGTGGATCGCTTGGGTGCGTTTGGCATCACTCATGCGGTTTATGCCTATCCCGCCGGCGTCGATTTGTCTGTTGCCGCTCAGGTGGACAAGATGATCGCTGGCCTCGATGCCGCAGGTGCCGTATTGCACCGTGCTGGCATGACGCTGTGTTATCACAACCACGCCCTTGAGTATTTCCAACGCGATGGCCGCACCGTGCTGGATGACATTTTCGCCCGCACTTCGCCGCAGCATCTTCAAGCCGAACTCGACATCCATTGGCTCCAGGCCGGTGGCGGGAATCCTGCCGAAGAATGCCGCCGCCTCGCCGGACGCCTGCCGCTGCTGCATGTGAAAGATTACACCGTCACGGCGAAGGGCGAACGCATCTTCGCGGAGGTCGGCCATGGAAATTTGAACATCCCGAAAATCCTCACTGCTGCCGAGGCCGCAGGCTGCAAATGGTTTATCGTCGAGCAGGACACCTGCCCCGGCGATCCCTTTGAATGCATCACTCGCAGCTTGGATTATCTCAAAGGCTTGTGTGACTAAAGCATTGAGCCTTATTTATTCCCTCATCTAAAACAAATCCATGCCACGCTCCCTCACCCTCTTCACCGGTCAATGGGCCGATTTACCTATCGAAAAACTCGCTCCGATGGCCCGCCAGATGGGCTACGAGGGGCTGGAACTCGCTTGCTGGGGCGACCACTTCGATGTCGATGCGGCGGCCTCCTCCGCGCAATACCGGCAGAAGCTTTGGGAAATCCTCACGGAAAACCAGCTCACCTGTTTTGCCATCTCGAACCACCTCGTCGGCCAAGGCGTTTGCGATCTCATCGATGAACGGCACAAGTCGATCCTGCCGCCGGATGTGTGGGGTGATGGCGAGCCAGAGGGGGTTCGCCAACGGGCTGCGGAAAAGATGATCCTCACGGCAAAGGCCGCGCGGGCTTTTTTCAATGACAAACCCGGCTTTCAGAAAAACCCCCACCGCGTTGTTGTGAATGGATTCACCGGTTCCTCGGTGTGGCATTCCATTTACGCTTTCCCGCCGACCTCGCAGGAATACTGGGATAAGGGATTTGAAGATTTCGCCAAACGCTGGACACCCATTCTCGATGCCTTCGCCAAGGAGGATGTCGATTTCGCCCTCGAGGTGCATCCCACCGAGATCGCGTTTGACACAGCCTCCGCTGAACGAGCCTTGGCGGCTGTGGGGAACCATCCGCGGTTCGGCTTCAACTACGATCCCTCGCACCTCGGCTATCAGGGCGTGGACTATGTGCAATTCATTCGCCGATTCGCGGAGAGGATTTTTCATGTCCATGTCAAAGATGCCTGGTGGGGCCACGGCGATGGATCGGTCGGCGTATTCGGTGGGCACACGAACTTTGGCGATGCCCGCCGCGCGTGGGACTTCCGTTCGCCCGGTCGCGGGGACATCCGCTTCGAGGATGTCATCGTCGCCCTCAACGACATCCGATATAGCGGCCCTCTCTCCGTGGAATGGGAGGATATCCGCATGGATCGCATTCATGGCGCCACCGAGGCGGCCGTATTTGTGAAAAAACTCGATTTCGCACCCAGCGCAGTCGCCTTCGACGCAGCCTTCGAAAAGAAATCCAAATGAACACGCCTGCATCCCAACGCAAAATCCGCATGGGAATGGTCGGTGGAGGCCGAGGAGCCTTTATCGGAGCCATTCACCGCATCGCCGCCGCTATGGACGGCCGCATCGAACTCGTCTGCGGGGCCTTCAGCAGCGACCCGCAGCGTTCGCAGGACTCCGGGGCCGACTTCTATCTTCCCGCCTCGCGCTGCTACGGTTCGTTTGAGGAGATGATGAAATCCGAAGCCGCGCTGCCGCTCGGCGAGCGGATGGATTTCGTCTCCATCGTCACTCCAAACCATGTCCATTTCCCGGCTGCCAAATCGGCTCTGGAGCATGGATTCGCGGTTCTTTCCGACAAGCCCGCCACATTCAATCTCGCGGAGGCGCTTGAGTTGAGGGACATCATTTCCCACACCGGCCTGCTCTACGGGCTCACGCACAACTACACCGGCTACCCGCTCGTCAAGGAAGCCCGTGAAATCTTCCGCTCCGGTCGCCTTGGCAAACTCCGCAAGGTCGTCGTGGAGTATCCTCAAGGCTGGCTGGCCACGCGCATCGAGGAATCCGGCCAAAAACAAGCCGCCTGGCGCACCGATCCCAAGCGCTCCGGCGCCGCAGGCTGCATCGGCGACATCGGCACGCACGCCGAAAATCTCGCCGAATACATCACCGGCCTGCGCATTAAAGAACTCGCGGCCGACATCACCGCCTTTGTCGAGGGACGCCTTCTCGACGACGACGCCAATGTGCTGCTTCGCTTCGAGGGCGGTGCCAAGGGAATCCTACATGCTTCCCAGATTTCCGTGGGCGAGGAGAACAACCTCAATATCCGCATCTACGGCGAGACCGGTGGCCTGGAGTGGCATCAGCGCGAGCCGAACACCCTCCTGCTGAAATGGCCCGACCGGCCCGTGGAAATCCTCCGCACCGGCATGGGCTATCTTGGAAAAGCGGCCGCCGCAGCCACCAGAACCCCGCCCGCCCATCCGGAGGGCTACTTGGAAGCCTTCGCCAACATATACCGCAATTTTGCCAACCACCTCGCCAGCACTCTAGACAAAACAACCCCCGATCCTGTCTCGCTCGATTACCCCGGCATCGAAGACGGTATTCGCGGAATGGCCTTCATCGAGGCGGTTGTCGCGAGTTCCCAAGGTAATGCGCGCTGGACGCCGCTCTACATTTAAAAAAAGACACGGTTTTTATATTTGCGGAAAAAGGGTTTATAAAATTTTATGCGACCCAACATGCCTTTTCTGCTCACAGGAAATGCGGATCAAAACAACTGGCGCGGCGAACTTCCCAGCAGAATGAGACAGCTGTTCCACATGTGAGCGATCGATGATAGCGAGTTTATCAACTTATACTTGAAATTTATTATAACTAAGTATAACAGCTTAGAACATGGATCCGATCAAAAATCCTTTTTCGCCGGGAGCCGGTTCTCCCCCACCGGAACTGGTGGGACGCGAACCGATCTTGGAACAAGCACGCGTGCTATTGGGCCGCATCCGCAATGGCAAATCGGAGAAAAGCCTTTTGTTAACCGGCCTGCGAGGAGTGGGAAAGACGGTTTTGCTGAACGAAATCCGGCGCATGGCGAAAGACGACGGATATCGCACCATTTTCATTGAAGCACATGAAAACAAAGCTCTGGGACCGCTATTGGCGACACAGCTCAAGGCGGTGTTTTTCGAGTTGGACCGGATAGCGCATGCCGGAGACCGAGTCAAACGGGGGCTGAGGGTGTTGCGCAGTTTCGTGGGGGGGTTGAAGCTTTCGCTTGGCGAGGTGGAAATTGGCTTGGACATTGAGCCGGAACGGGGTGCGGCGGACAGCGGCGACATCGAGCAGGATTTGCCAAACCTCTGCGAAGCGGCGGGAGAAGCCGCCCAAGAGCGTGGAACAGCCATCGCGGTCTTGATCGACGAAATTCAATACTTCAGCCAAAAGGAACTGGGGGCTTTGATCATGGCAATGCACCGGATGCAACAACGCCAACTCCCTCTTGTCCTGCTGGCGGCAGGCTTGCCCGTGTTGCCGGGTCTCGCTGGAGAATCAAAATCCTACGCGGAACGCCTTTTCGCTTTTCCGAATGTGGGGGCATTGTCAGAGAGGGATTCTGCGAAGGCCGTGAGCGAACCCGCACTGGCGAACGGAGTAGTGGTCGAGGCGAATGCCCTCGCCGAAATCCACCGCCTCACGAAAGGCTATCCGTATTTTATTCAAGAATGGGGCTACCAGACATGGAATCTTGCTGACGCCAGCCCGATCACCATGCAAGTGGTGCAAGCCGCCACAGGAGCTGTCATGCCGCGTCTTGATCAAAATTTTTTCCGGGTCCGTTTCGACCGCCTTACACCAAGCGAGAAGAATTTCCTGCGAGCAATGGCCGAACTTGGCCCGGATGCGCACCGCACAGGCGATATCGCAACTGCTCTCGGCGTGAGAGTGTCAAGCATCGGTCCTGTGCGTTCCAAGCTGATCAAGAAAGGAATGATCTACAGCCCGGCGTATGGAGACATGGCCTTCACGGTGCCGTTGTTCGACGAGTTCATGAAGAGGGCTATGCCGACTTTCCAATCTAAACTTTAACCAATCCCCCGCCGCTGCTGCCTTCGCCAATATCTACCGCAACTTTGCCAACCACCTCGCCAGCGTCATTGACGGAACCGCTCCCGATCCGATCTCGCTTGACTACCCCGGCATCGAAGACGGCATTCGCGGCATGGCCTTCATCGATGCCGTTGTCGCAAGCTCGCAAGCCAACGCCTGCTGGACGCCGCTTCAGGGTTGAGCTGGCAGTAGGGGGAGCATTTGCGGGGGCGCGAAAGGATAGAGGCGCCGAACCTGCCCCGCCGTCATTCCGTCTTTCAGTTCATTGTTCACCCATACCCAGCATGCGCGCGTCGCGGGCATAGGCGCCCGGAGGCATGCCGTGGCCAGCGCGGAACAGGCGGTTGAAGTAGTAAATGTCGGGAATGCCACAGCGTTCGGCGATTTCCTTCAAGGGTAGCTTTGTCTTGCGCAGCATGCGGGCCGCAGAGTCCATGCGCGCCTTAAGACAAAACTGGCGGAAGGGAAGCCCGGTCGCCGCGCGAAACAGCCGCCGGAAGTGAACCTGCGAGATGCCGCAGGAATGGGCAGCCTTGGCCTCGATCCAATCGTGCGCAGGTTGGCGCCTGATGCGGGAGATCAGGCTCTGCAGTTTTTTTTCATATGGGCCTTCGTGAGAAGCCGGCGGTTTTTGTTGCCGAATTTCGAGGAACATTTCCTGCAAAAGAAGCCATGCACGCTCTTGATCATGATGGTCGAGCGCGTCTTGAAGGCGCTCCATTTTGACGCGGAAAGGTTCTGCATTTTCGATGAGACAATAAGCTTTCGCCGGCGATGAAGGCATCCAGCCCGAACGGCGAAGTTGATCCGCCCAAGGACCCCGGAATGTCACATAGTAGTGATCCCAGCCGGGAGATTCGGTCTTACCGTATTGAA
This sequence comes from Terrimicrobiaceae bacterium, assembly GCA_044375335.1. Lineage (GTDB taxonomy): Bacteria > Verrucomicrobiota > Verrucomicrobiia > Chthoniobacterales > Terrimicrobiaceae > UBA967. The sequence continues at coordinate 7,162 of JBILMW010000085.1, forward strand.
ACCTCGGACCGGGCCAAGTCCACCATGCGACTGGGGCCGTGAGGACCTTGGTTTCACCCCCATCCACCGCCCAGCGGATCTGGCCGGAGTGCGCGTAATTGAGTGCGAAGTTGTCTTTGAAGACCGTGTCGATCCAGACCCGGCAGCGCGGCAGGTGGTCATAATGATGAAATGCAAAGGGTGCTTTCATGCGTGATCAAATCATGCAAAAAGTTGATCGACCCGTCCATTGCCGAAATCATTCAATCGCGTCAGCTTCACACGCCATGACTGGAACCAACCAACATTCGGCCGGATCCATAGGCATCGGCATCATAGGCACGGGCGAAATCACACGCATCATGCGCCCCGCATTCACCGGATCCACTCAATCACGGGTTGTCGCGGTGGCGGATGTGAACATGGACGCCGCGCGTGCAGAAGCCGAGGCATTGGGTGGCGCGGAAGTTTTCGCCGATTACCGGGAACTGCTGGCGAGTCCGGCGGTGCAGGCGGTTTACATCGCGACGCCGCCCTTTCTGCATCGCGAGATGGTGCTTACGGCGATGGCGGCGGGCAAACATGTGCTGTGCGAAAAGCCCTTCATGCTGAACCAAGCCGAGGCCCGCGAAATCGCCGCCGCACATGCGTCCTACCCGGATCTGAAGGTGGCGAGTTGCTCCAGCCGGTTTTTCGCTGCGCCACCGGTTCGCAAAGCGCGGGAACTTATCGCAGGCGGCGGCATCGGCCGTCTGCTGCGGATGCGCTTTGTGCATGCCCTGCCGCTGGCGAAACCCATCACCGAGTTGCCGCGATGGAAACAAATGAAAGCCACCGCCGGCGGCGGACTCGTGATGGACTGGGGTGTTTATGATCTGGATTGGATGAGCTACCTGCTTGGGGAATTGTTCAATCCGGTGGCGATTTTTGCCCGCACCGACAACTGGCGTTGGGAAGAAGGGGATATCGACAGCAGTTTTTCCGCCGAGATTTTACTCTCCTCCGGGATCAGCATCGCGTGGGAGCGCAGGATCGAGCACGGCCCCGCCAACACGCGGATCGAAATCCGCGGCGCCACTGCCGGTCTCGACCTCCCCTTCATGCCTGGCGGTTTGCCCGAAGCGCTTACGCTTCACCGCTACGATGAGGGAAACAAACTCCAGAGCGAAGTGCTGTCCGAACCGATAACCAACTGGGGAGCGATCCTGCACCACCCAGTGCAGGATTTCGTGAGTGCGATTTTGAATGACCACGCGGTTGCATCGCCGCCTGCTTCTCAAGTGACGGTTCATGGCGTCATTGATGCCCTTTATGCGTCGGCTGCCAGCGGCTGCAGCGAGGAGGTGAAGCCATGAAAACGCATTCCACAGTTTTTGCCTTCGACAACTATTTCGGCGATTCACCGATGGCCGACGACCCGGTTGCGCAGGCGGCATTGCTTAAGAGCCTCGGCTACGCAGCCACCTATCATTCGATGAACCGCAAGACGGAGGAGGGCTGGAAGAGGTTTCTCACTTGGGAAGAGTCCTCACGCCACGGCGGGCTTCCGGTGGCCGCGTATTACACCGTGCTGGAGCTCGGCAAGGAACCGCCGGAAGGAGGGCATTCAGTGGATGAGGTCATCGCGCATCTACCATCCGGCTCGGTGCTGGAACTGGCCGTCTCGTTGGCCGGGGCACAAGCCTCGGATGCCTCGCGCGATACGGAGTTGATCGCCGTGCTGCGTCCGCTCGTCGATCTGGCGCGGAGTCGAGGAGTCACGATTTCGCTCTATCATCACATCTGGTTTCTCCTCGAGCGTATCGAGGATTGCGTGCGTGTGGCGGAGAAAATCAACGACCCGGCACTGCGCGTGACCTTTTGCGCCTACCATTGGTATGCGGTGGATGGCAGCGAACTCGCCACCAAGATCAAGCTGGCCGCTCCATGGATGTGCCTTGCCAACCTCTGCGGCAGCCGCTCCGCGTCGGCCGATGCGAAGTTCGCCGGCTGCCTCCCCAAAACCATCGAGTCGGTCGGAGAAGGGGATTTTCCGTTGGCGGAATTTGTCCAGGCGCTCACTGATGTCGGCTACTCCGGCCCGGTCGGATTCCAAGGCTACAAAATCGGTGGACACCCGCCAGAGACGCTGAGCCGTTCGATCGAAGCTTGGCGCAACGCATGGAGCATTCTTTAAGGAAGCGCTGAGGATTTAAACTGATTTTGTCGACCCTCTCCCCGGCGCTCATAGAGACGCCGCTACAAAACTTGTGATGCGGGAGCGAGTGGGCGGACGGAGGGATGCCAATGGGCGCCTCTCACGGTTTCGGCCATTTGGGACCATTCGCGGCCAGCAATTTTGCGATGTTCCCGTAGCGCTCGGCTTCCCAACCGTTGTGGCGTGTGGCGCCCATCTGGAAGCTGTCGAGGAAGGCGGACCAATTCGAAAAGTTTGCGGCGATGGCTTGCGTGGATTTTTTGAGAATGAGTGCCGCTTTTTCCTCCGGGATGTATCCGGCGGCGAGGCCGAGGTCCGAGAGATAGATGAGGTGGGCGTGAATCCAAGCGGACTCGTCGCGGGTTTGGGGATGGCTTTTTTGGAAGGTTTTTTCGGCGGCGTTGTCAGCGATGGCCATGAGGCGCTCAAAAGTCATGCCCTCGGGCAAGGGAGCGGACGGGGCGTTGTTTGAGGGTCGGAATGCTTCGAGGGCTTGGATCTCGGACGCGAGCTCATCCTTGTTTTGAATTCCGAACATGCGTCTCAACTCCTTTCGGGCAGCGTGTTTTTCATTCAAGTGTAAACCAACTCGTCCGAGGGGATGTCCTTGGGCGAGGAGAATCGGAAGAACAAAAGCGGCGGCGCGCTGATCCTCTGGCGAGGCATCGGATCCAGGCGGTTCAAATTTTGGGAAATCAAAGGGCTCAGCGGCTCCGGCAACGGATTCCATGAGGCGGGCGACATCCTCGAAACCGAGGCAGCGCGCCGCGCGGATCGGAGTGACGCCATTTTTGTCGGCGATGGTGGGATTGGCGCCGTTTTCTAAAAGCATTTCCACCAGCCCGCGGTTCAAAAGCGGATCCACGGCATGGGATAGAGCTGTCTTGCCATCGCCGTCCTGGAGGTTGATGGAGGCGCCGGCTTTGATGAGGGGAGAAACGATGTAGGGATGCGGCCACTCGTCGCAAGCGGACATGAGCGGGGTTTTTCCATTGCCCCGCGCGGTGGAGTTCACATCCGCGCCGGCGGCGATCAGTTCGCGGATCATGACAATATTCCCATATCCGCTGGCGTAATGAAGGGCCGTGCCTCCATGCGGGGTGGCTTGGTCCAGAAGGCTCTTGGGCAGCAACGCACGGAAGCAGCGGAGGTCTTTGTTGGCGGCAGCCATGGTCAGAGGGGTCTGCTTCCATTTGTCTTGGATGTCTGTTTTGGCGCCCGCCGCCAAGAGTCGCAGCACGCAGGGAAGTTGGCGGAATTGGGAGGCATAGTGCAGTGCGGTGTCGCCGTTGAGGTCGACAATGTCCAATGCCGCTCCGTGTTTGAGGAGTTCGTCAATAATGTGCGTGAAGCCGCACTGGGCGGCCACCATCAGGGCGGTTTGCTTGTATTTTCCACTCAGAGCGTTGATGTCGGGGGACGGAAGAGCCGCGCGCAAGGCGGTGAGATCGCCG
>JBILMW010000086.1:0-10769 GCA_044375335.1 Terrimicrobiaceae bacterium
GGCTGAACTTCCAATCGATCGCAACCAGCACGCCCACCTGAGTGATGATCGCAATCGGATCCTTGATGATATCTCCCGAGATCGAGGTGAGGGCGTTTTGCGTGACGCGTGTGTCACTCATGACCCGCGACATGAGCTTGCCGGATTTTTCCCGGTTGAAGAAATCCAGGGACTGCGACATCAGGTGGGAAAAAAGTTGGGTCCGGATGTCTCGAAGGACGCGCAGGCTGACCCACGCGAGATAGTAGACATTCAGATAGGAAAAAAGTCCCCGCAAGACCATCACCAGCGGGATGAGCAGGCTCATCCAAATGACTCCCTCGATTCCTGGCCCATCGTTTGAAACCGCTCCCGGGAGAAGGGCGGATTTGTCCATCTTCACCCCAATCGATTCACCGGCCTTGAGGATGACCAGCGTGAGAGATCCGCTCACGATGCCGGCAAGCACTCCAAAAATGATGCCCATGAAAAACTGTCTGCGGTAGGGCTTCATGTATCCGAGCAAACGCAGATAGGGACTCCAAAAGGCCCGCACCAGTTGCGGGAAGGGAAGCTTGGCAGGTTTAGACATGGTTGCTTTTGAAAACTAACGCAACAGCGTGGCGATGCGCCACCCTGATCATCGGGATGCGAAAAAGGCAGGGCATCGCTGCCCTGCCTTTTCGGGTTGGGATTTTTCCTTGGGATTAACGCAGGAACGCTTCGTGCAGACCGCCATCCACCGTGACGATCTGTCCGGTTGTTTTGGACAGTCTATCGGCGATGAGGAGGAAGTAGGCTTCCGCCTGGTCGGCTGGAGTGATCGGTGAGCGAGTGAGTGTGCGGTCGGCGTAGAATTGCGCGAGTTTGGTCGTGAGCGACTCGGTGGCTTCGTCGTCCGTGTATGGAATGCCATATTTTGCGAGCGAGCCGATGACGCGGTCGCGCGGGAACATGGCGCTGCCTTGAACGACGGTGGCCGGGGCGACGCCGTTGACGCGCACGAGCGGGGCGAGTTCCATCGCGAGTTCGCGCACGAGGTGGTTCGCGGCGGCCTTCGAGGTGTCATAGGCGACGCTGCCTTTTTTGGCGACGGCGGCGTTGGCGCTCGTGGTGAGAACCATTGAACCGCGCAGGCCCTGGGCTTTGAAGTCCTTCGCGGCTTCGTCGGCGACGAGGTAGCTGCCGGTGACATTGATATTGAAGGTGAGCGCCCACTTGTCGTCGGGGATGTGCCCAGTCGTGTCGCTTGGCACAAAAATGCCGGCCGTAACGGCAATCGAGTCGAAACCGCCGTAGGCGAGGATGACTTGATTGAGCATGGCGCGGATGCTTTCGCGCTTGGTGATGTCGGCTTGCAGGCCGATGGCCGATCCGCAGCCGGAAATGCCTGTGCCTGCAACTCCGATGCCGAGACCGGTTTTGGCGAGGATTTCATCAGCTGTTGATTGCGCTGCTGCTTGGTTAAGATCGACGCAAACGATGTGCGCACCCTCGCGAACGAGGCGCAGGGCTGTTTCGCGGCCGATGCCACTGCCAGCGCCGATGACTACGACAACGCGGCCGGCGAGTTCTTTGTCCGCTGGCATGCGGCGGAGTTTGGCCTCTTCAAGAGCCCAGTATTCGATATCGAATGCCTCTTGGGCTGGAAGCGAGATATAGCCACCGAGAGCCTCGGCGCCGCGCATGACTTCGACTGCGCAGTTGTAGAATTCGGCCGTGACGCGGGATTCCGATTTGTCTTTTCCAAATGCCACCATACCGAGGCCGGCGATGAGAATGACGGTTGGGTTCGGGTCGCGCATGGCGGGAGAATCAGCCCGCTTGCAGGCGTTGTAATACGCGGCGTAGTCGGCGCGGTATTTTTCAAGACCGGCGGCGAGTTGGGTTTTGAGCGCGGCGACGATCTCGTCCACGGGCGTGTCCGCCTTGGGCGCGGTGCCGATGTAGAGGGGCTTGATCTTCGTGCGAAGGAAATGGTCGGGGCAGCTGGTGCCGAGCTCCGCGAGGCGCGGGGCGTCCTTCGAGTTCACAAAGCGCAGGATTTTTTCGTCGTCCTGAATTGTGGCGATGAAGCGTTTCTTCTGGCTCACCTGACCGCGAAGCCATGGGAGCAGGGCGGCGAAGACCTCGCGGCGTTTTTCCTCGGGCAGGGCGGCTTGGACGGCTCCGCCGAAAATAGCGGCCTCGCCACCGCGTTCGGCCTGCTTTTTCTCAATGTGCTCAGCGGCTTTCTCAATCAGCTCCAGTGTGAGTTCGTAGCACTCGCGTCCGGTTTTTCCCCAGTTGATGAGGCCGTGCTGGCCCATGATGAAGCCTTTGGCTTGCGGGTGTTTTTTGCAGGCCTCTTGCATGGCGAGTCCGAGTTCGAAGCCAGGGCGCATCCAGGGAATGTGCACGACCTCGTCACCGTAGATTTCTTTCGTTACCTCGATGCTCTTCGCGCAGGCGGCCACGGAAATGGCGGCATTCGGGTGCGTGTGGTCCACATGGGCGTGCGGGATGAAGCTGTGGAGCGGTGTGTCGATTGAGGAGGGGCGGGGATTCAGGTTGAATGTGCAGTGCGAAAACATGCCGACCATCTCGTCCTCGGCGGGCGATTTCAGGCCTTTCTCGGTGCGGGCGGCGTAGACGCGCTGGAGGTCGAGGAGTTTCGATTGGTAGAGCGAGGAGAAGTTTTCCTTCTTCGAGGTGCGCAGATCGCCGCCGGAGCCTTTCACCCACATGACTTCCACCATCTCGCCGGTAAGTGGGTCTTTTTCGAAAATTTTGGACGAGGTGTTGCCGCCGCCGGTGTTGGTGATCCGCTGGTCGGTGCCGAGGCAATTTGAGCGGTGAATGAGTTCTTCCACGGAATTCGGCGCGACAGGGTCGGCAGGATTCCAGTGCATCGTGACATGTTTCATGGTGGTTGGGGTGGGGTTTGTTGTTGGCATCGGTTTTGTTTATGTTTGTTTTTTATTGGTTGTCGAATAAAAAATCTGCTAAACAAAGAAAAAACCAATGCTTGCTCTGGAACGACACCGAAAATTGATCGAATGCCTCAACGCCCGGGGAAGCGTGCGAACCGTCGAGGTCGCCGCCGAACTCGGCGTCACCGAAGAAACCGTCCGGCGCGATTTCGAGCGTCTGGAAACGGATGGTCAACTCGTGCGCACCCACGGTGGGGCGTTGCGTTTGGATGTGAGCCGCCGGGAGTTTCCAATGCGCGAGCGCATGGCGCAGAATGCCTCTGCCAAAGCACGCATAGCACGCGCTGCCTTGGAGCGTGTGGTCGAAGGAAGCACGGTTTATTTTGACGCCAGCACGACCGTTCTTCAACTGGCCGCAGTGCTTCCGGACAAGCCTCTCACCGTGATTACAAATTCCCTTCAAGCCGCCCTCTCGCTCACGGAAAAAACGAACATCACGGTCTGCCTTCTCGGGGGCCGCATGGCCCAGTCATCCCTCTCGTGCACTGGCTGGGCGGCCTTGCAGGGGCTGGAAATGAACCGCATCGACACGGCGTTCATTTCGTGTCGCGGACTTGATCCCGCACTCGGTCTCAGCGACGCCACGGAGGAGCAGGCTCAGCTCAAACGGCAGGTTGTTTTGCGCGCTTCGGAGGTGGTTCTTTTGGCCGACCACACAAAAGCCGGCTTGTCCTCGAGTTTTTTCTTCGCCAAGAATTCCGATGTGGATTTTTGGATCACTGATTTTCCCCCGCAGGATGATGTGCGCGACGCCGTCGTTTCGCAGGGGGTTCGCTTGGAGGTGGCAAAATGAGCGCCGCCCGCAAAACCTTTCTGGCTGTTGATCTCGGTGCCTCGGGCGGTCGCGTCATGGCCGGCCATTTCGATGGATCGCGTCTCGAGATCGAAGAAGGCGCGCGATTTCCGAACAGCGGCTTGGAAACAGGCGATGGTTGGCATTGGGACGCCGAGGGGCTTTTTAAGGAAATAACCAACGGCCTCGCCGATGCCGCCAATCGCTTCGGGGGAGATATCGTTTCCGTGGCGGTTGATACTTGGGGCGTCGACTATGCATTGATCGGATCCGAGGGCGTGGCTCTCAATGAGCCTTGGATGTATCGCGATTCGCGCACGGATGGCATGATTCCGGAAGCCGCCCAGCTCGTTGGTGAAGAAAAAATCTGGAGTCGCACGGGCATTCAGCCACTGTTTTTTAATACGATTTACCAGCTCATGGCGGAGTCCAGGCTTACGCCGCAGGCATTGAAACAAGCGCAGAGCATTCTTTTCATGCCGGATTACTTGAATTACCGGCTTTGTGGCGTGCGTGCGATCGAGCGGACTATCGCCAGCACTTCGGGACTCCTCCGTGCGGGCACGGCTGAATGGGATGTCGAGTTGGCCGAGATGCTGGGAATTCCTGCTCGCATTTTGGGAAAAGTCACCGAACCGGGCGTCATTCTTGGCGAACTCACCGAGGTGCTCGCATCCGCTAATGGTCTGCGAGGCGTCAAAGTCTCCACTTGCGGAAGCCACGACACGGCGTCGGCTGTAGCCGGCGTGCCATCGCGCTCGAATCCCCTCTTTTTAAGCTCCGGCACCTGGTCGCTTTTGGGAATCGAACTCCCCGCTCCAGTCCTGCACCAAGCCGCTTTCGATGCGAAATTCTCAAACGAGCAAGGCCTCGAAGGCACCACCCGTTTCCTGACAAATATCTCGGGCATGTGGCTCCTCCAGGAGTGCCGCCGCGTGTGGGCCGAGGAAGGCAGCGCCATGGAGTATGGCGAAATGGTTGAGATGGCTCGAAACGCGAAAGTCGCAGCATTGATCGACCCCGATGCGCCGGAATTTGGCAAACCCTGCGATATGCCAAAGGCGATTTTGGACTGGATTAAAAAAACCAACCAGCCGACTCCGTCATCCAAGGCCGAAATGATTCGCATCATTCTTGAGAGCCTCGCCGTCAAATACAGCCTCATGATCCAGCGGTTGAAGAGCATGATCCCGGATCTTCCCGACACCCTGCAAGTCGTCGGTGGAGGCTGCCGCAACGCCTTGCTCAACCAGATGACCGCCGACGCCACAGGGCTGCGAGTAGAAGCCGGCCCCGTCGAGGCCACGGCATCTGGAAACATCATCGCCCAACTCATCGCCACCGGTGAAATCAAATCCCTCGCCGAGGGACGCGAAATTTTGCGCAATTCCTGCAATCCTCAAATCCACGAACCTGTTCGCAGCGTAACATGGTCCGAAAAGGCCCAGCGTTTCCTTCAAATCCAATCCGCACTTTCATGACACAAAGCCCCTCCCGCCCCACCGGCCGCACCGTTCAGCTCATGGCCACTTGCCTCTGCGATGCTTTTTTCGACAGTGTGGCAAAAGCGACCGTCGAGGTGCTTGAACACGCTGGCTGCGAAGTCGAATTCCCGGAAAACCAGACCTGCTGCGGCCAGCCAGCCTTCAATTGCGGCGACTGGCCGGCCTCGCGCGAGGTCATGCGACACACGACTCGCGTGTTCGAAGGCGACAAACCAGTCATCGTGCCGTCCGGTTCCTGTGCCGCAATGCTCTTTCACGGTGCACCGCTGGAGTTCGAGAAGGAAAAAGACCTTCCAACTGTGCAAAAACTGGCCAATCGCACTTGGGAGCTTGCTGATTTTCTCGTCAATGGTCTTGGCATCGAAAAATGGCCTGGCCGTTTTCCAGCCCGCATCGCCTTTCACCGCGCCTGCCACACACGCGGCACCGGCAGTGGCGACGCGGCCTTGAAGCTCCTCCAATCCATCGATGGTCTCGAGGTCATTCCATTCGGTGAGGCCGAGCAGTGCTGCGGCTTCGGTGGCACATTTTCGGTGAGCTTCCCGCATGTTTCGTCGTCCATGGGCTGTTTGAAACTTGAGCACATGACAGCGGGCAATCCTGACTTTATAGTCTCCGGAGACATGAGCTGCCTGATGCACCTCGGCGGCTTGGCCGATCGCGGCGGACAACCGGTCAAAACACTCCACTTCGTTCAAATCCTCCAAACCGCCCTCCACCGTCATGGCTGAACAAAAAGTCGAACTCTTCGCCCGCCGCCTCGACCGGGGCGTTCAACAGGCCGTCCGCAGCAACAGCGCTGCCGGCACCGAGAAGCGTTATAGTGTTCTCGGCACGGACTACTCCGCCCCCGACGATCTCCGCCGCCTCGCCGGCCAGATTCGCCAACATGCGATCGAGCATCTCGATACCTATCTCGAGCAGGCCGAGCAAAGCCTCAAACGCCAGGGCGCGCATGTTCACTATGCCGTCACAGCGGATGACGCTTGCCGCGCCGTATCCGATATTCTTCAGAAAGCTGGTGCCAAAAAAGTCGTCAAATCGAAGAGCATGATCTCCGAGGAGATCCACTTGAACGACCACCTTGGCTCCGTTGGTATCGAATCCGTCGAGACCGACCTCGGCGAATACATCATTCAGATCGATGGCGACCATCCCAGCCACATCGTCAAGCCGATCATCCACAAAAACCGCCGCGATATCGCGAAGAGCTTCGAGCGCGAAGGCCTCGGCGACTACAACGACGACCCAGAAACAATCACCCGCCGCGCCCGTGTTTTCATGCGGGACAAATACCTTCAAGCGGATGCCGGCATCACCGGCGCGAACTTCGTCTCCGCCGAGAGTGGTCGCCTCGTCCTGGTGACCAATGAAGGCAACTCTCGCTTCTGCCTTGCCGCGCCAAAAATCCACATTGCCCTCGTGGGAATCGAAAAAGTCATCCCCTCGGATGCCGAACTCGCCGTTCTTCTGAACCTTCTCGGCCGCTCGGCCACAGGCCAGCAGCTTACGGTCTACACCGAGTTCATCAACGGCCCTGCCCGCACCGACCGTCCTTCTGGCCCGCAGGAAATGCATGTGATCTTCGTGGACAACCAACGCTCGCAAATCCTCGCCTCCGACTGCCGTGAAATCCTGCGCTGCATCCGCTGCGGAGCCTGTTTGAATGTTTGTCCCATCTACCGCCAAGCCTCCGGTCATGCCTACCGCAGTGTTTACCCGGGTCCTGTGGGAGCCGTTCTCTCGCCCCTCCTTGCCGGCAAAAATTTCAAACAACTCGCCGATCTGCCCAAAGCCTCCAGCCTCTGTGGCGCGTGCAATGAAGTCTGCCCGGTGGATATCCCGATTCCCGACCTGCTTCTCAAGCTCCGCAATCGTGGCCACGAAGAGCACGCTCCTTCGCCCGGCACACCGCCCATGGGCGCCTTCGCTAAGCTGGCATCCAGCCCCATGCTCTGGCGCTTCGCCATGAAGAGCAACAAGGTCATGAATCTTGTCCCGCTGGAAAAACTTCCTCTCCCCTACCTGCAACCCTGGCTGAAAACCCGCACGCTCCCTGAGTGGCGTGGCGGCGAGTTCCGCTCTTGGATGAAAGACCGCCGCAAAAAATGAGCACCGCCCGCGAACAAATCCTCTCCAGCGTCCGTGCAGCCCTCGCGCCCTTGCCCGAGCGCACACCGCGTCCTGCCTTTTCAAAAGAAGCCGCCGAACCCCAGTGGCTCGCTGCCGAGACAGATTCCATCGCCCTCTTTCAGAAACGAGCCGAGGCCACTGGCACGAAATGTTTCACAGACATGGAGTCCTGCGCCGCGTGGCTGCGCAGCCAAGGCGTCCGCGTGGTTTACATCCCCGCGCCCCTCACCCGCTTGGCTTCGCTCTGCTCGGAATTCTGCGAAGTCACTTCCGAATACACCCGCACCCGGGTCAATGAGATCGACGCCGCCTTCACGCCCTCCGCCGGAGCGATTGCGGAATCCGGCACCATCATTCTCAGCGACGAATCGACACCCGACCGCCTCGCAGCCCTCGCCCCGTGGCACCACATCGCGCTCGTAAGCCGCGCCGAAATCCACCGCACCATCGCCGACGCCCTTGCTGTTATGCCCGACGACCCGAACCTCATCTGGGTCACCGGCCCCTCGAAAACCGCCGATGTCGAAGGCATCCTCATCCAAGGCGTCCACGGCCCCGGCGCCCAAGCGTGTTTGATCCTTTAAAAATCACGACCCGCCGAGTTACGCAGGCCTTCCTTCTGGCAGTTTTTTCCGCTCTTTTCGCGATTCCTGCCGCCAGCGCCTTCGATCCCGCAGTGTCGCCCACGGCCGAGGATCGCCGGAAAGTGCTCGAGAAGGGATTCGCCGCATCGCTCCAAGAGATCGAGAGCGCATTGACCAGTGCCTACAGCCCTGAAAAAAACGCCTCCTCTGCAAAGAATGCCGCCTTTGTTCAGTGGATGGACCTCTGGCGCTGGTGTGAACTGCTGTCGAGGGATGTCGCATCCGAGGAGCGCGCTCTCGTGCAGCGCCATTTCCTCCGCCGCAGCGGATCAGGTGAAATCATTCTCTGTCCGCCGGGAGTCTTGCCTCCACCGGATGCCGCGCCGCTACGCCCGGACGAGGTCGTCGCATTGACCGCCGCGTCGAATGTGCGCCAGGCCATTGCCGAAAAGCTTCTCCCGTCGGGTGCGCCCTCCACAGCTGGCCAACTCTGCGACATTGCCGGCACACCACTCACCTCCGCGATCATGGCCGATCCTGAGATTCTGCGGTCCTTCCTTTCCACATGGGACTCTCGGGATTTCGCCCCGCTCGTTTTAAAAAACCTCCGCTCCATCCACGAGGCGCATCCCTCGAAATGGCGCGAATATGCCGACCTGGCCATCGCCATCGCCGTGGTCAACGACTCCGCACTGCCTCCCCACTGGCCCCACCAGCAGGTCCGTCCCGATCTGGTGCCAAAGGACATCCCATCCCCCGCAGAGCAATTCCGCCGCTGGGTCGATGCCAATGAGCGCGGCCGACTCCTCCTGGACCTGCGCCGATTCACCGCAGGGCAGCTCACCTTCGTCGTCGATGCCTTCCTGCCACCATCCGAGACCGCCTGGGCCCAAGAAAAAATTTCGTTCCATGTCGGAGTCTTCGGCCGTGCCTTCAGATCGATCCGCTACCGCGAAGACCGCATCAAACAAGGGCGCTTCTTTTGGACCCAGAGCCCCTACACCTTCGCCGCCATCCAAAAAAACGGCGGCATCTGCATCGACCAAGCCTACTTCGCCGCCTACACCGGCAAGGCACTCGGCCTCCCCACCGTTCTCTTCAATGGCCAAGGCAGCAACGGCGGCCACGCCTGGTTCGGATACATGGGCGCTCCAAATAAATGGGAACTCGATTGCGGCCGCGACCCCGAGCAGAACCTCGTCACCGGCATCGCCTTCGATCCCCGCACATGGGAACCGGTGAGTGACCACGACCTCCGCCAGCTCGCCGCCCGCTTCCGCAGCACCCCCGCATTCCTCGCCTCAACCAACGACCTCGCCATGGCACGCATCTTTTTGAAGTCCGGCGACACCGCCCGCGCCGCCGCCGCGCTTGAAAATGCGACCCGCACCTGTCCCCAAAATCCCGAGGCTTGGATGCGATGGACTGAGTTTCTGGAGACATCCGGCGCCCCCCTCGAGCGCCGCATCCGCGTCCACGAACAGGCCGCAAAAGCCCTCTCGCGTGACCCCGACTCCAAAGTCGTCCATCAAAAAGCCGTCGCCGCCCTGCTGCGCCAGAGTGGAAATTCCGCCCAAGCCACAGCCGCCGAGCAGCGCATCCTTTCCCAAAACCTCGGCAAGCGCGCCGATCTCAGCTGCGAAGCCGCCGCCTCCCGCGTCCGCGAGGCCCTCGCCACCGAAGGCATCGACCAAGCCGCCCTCGTCTTCCACTCCCAACTCCGCACCATCGGAAAAACTGGCGGCGGCAATTTCGTAAAAGAAGTCGGCCTCCCCTTCGTCAGCGCCCTCATAGAAAAAGGCCAAAAATCCCGCGCCCTCCGCACCGTCGAAATCATGCGCCAGCAATTCGCCCCCCAAACCGGCAGCCCCCTCGACCTTGTCCTCAAAGAAATGACCCGCGAGTGCAAGTGAGTTTACAGCAAAAGTCGTTTCAAAACGCACTCGCGCGAATCCTTTTCCCAACGCATGCGGCTTTGCTACGCTCATGCAGATGACCAAGCCTTCCACTGTTTCCAGTCCTGCCGAGTTGCTGGCTTATTGTTTTGAAGTCTGGCCTGAACTGAAGAAGAAGCAGATTCGCACTTGGCTGAAATTTCAGGCGATCACGGTGAATGGGCGTCCGATCTCGCAGTTTAACCATCCGCTCGAGCCGGGGGATGTTGTCGCGGTGCGGAATGATCGCTATGCCGCGCCACGCTCCTTGGTCGGTTCGGGCATTCGTGTGTTTTTTGAGGATGCGGACATCATCGTCATCGACAAGCCGCCGAACCTTCTCAGCATCGCCAGCGAGGCGGAGCAGGAGCGGACGGCCTACCATCAGCTCACCAACCATGTGCGCGGCGGCAACCCGATGGCTCGTGCGAGGGTTTGGATCGTGCACCGTCTCGACAAGGAGACTTCGGGCCTCATGGTTTTTGCCAAGACTCCCGAGTCGAAGGAAATCCTGCAATCCCGCTGGGACGATGCGGAGAAACGCTACGAAGCCGTCGTGGAAGGCCGCCTGCGCGGGGGCTCGGGTATTTTTGAGTCCGACCTGGATGAGACCAATCCCTACAAGGTTTTCAGTGTCGCTCGTAGCGAAAACACCCGCCATGCGGTGACCCACTTCCGTGTGTTGGCATCGATTCCAAATCGCTCGCTGGTCGAGTTGACCTTGGAAACCGGCCGCCGCCACCAGATCCGCGTGCAACTCGCCGAAGCTGGCTGCCCGATCATCGGGGATCAAAAATACGGAGCGAAGAGCAATCCCGCGAAGCGTCTGGGCCTACACTCGAGCGCGCTGAGGTTTCCACACCCTGTGA
>JBILMW010000240.1:0-2951 GCA_044375335.1 Terrimicrobiaceae bacterium
GGGGCGCAGCAGCCTCACATTAACAAAGGCGTGCTTGATGAGTCGCCCTTGGTGATTCCTGACGAACCAACTCTGGATGCCTACACGAAGCTGACATCACCCTTATTCTCGCAGATCAAGAACCAGCAGCGACAAACCCAAGAACTCACCCAACTCCGGGACTGGCTGCTGCCGATGCTGATGAACGGGCAGGTTACGGTGGGGACTACCGAAAACTGAATTTCGAAACCTGGAACTATGAGCAACAAAATCACACCCTTTAATCACATAAAATTGTATTTTTAATTCCAAAATACAAATCTCAACGCTTAAATTGCATTTTCTACAATGAAACGCGGCTCCTCCGGCTACCTGCTCCCAATTTCGACGCTCGGCGAGACATGCAGGGCCTTTGTGCCCAAACCCTTGCCGCCCGATCCTCCGTTGTTTTTGGATGACCGACTCCAAGTTCTCGCCCAACAAGCCGCCACTTCCCTCGGACGCTTGGATGGGATTTCCTCGCTACTGCCGGAGCCCCATTTGTTTCTTTATTCCTACATCCGCAAGGAAGCCGTTCTTTCCTCTCAGATCGAAGGCACTCAATCCTCGCTCTCCGACCTGCTTCTTTTCGAGGTTGATGGCATCACCGGCGCGCCTCTCGACGATGTCCGCGAGGTCTCGAATTATGTCGCCGCCTTGGAACGCGGCGTGACCCTTCTCAAAGAGGGTTTGCCGATTTCCCTTCGGCTCATCCGCGAAATCCACGGCGTGCTTCTGCGCGACGGACGGGGCGCGGACAAGGAACCCGGCGAGTTCCGGCGCAGCCAGAATTGGATCGGCGGCACACGCCCCGGCAATGCCACCCATGTGCCCCCGCCTCCCGATACCCTGCTCGAGAGCCTCGGCGCACTGGAAAATTTCCTACACAACCAGCCCGTCGCCACCCCCGTTCTCATCAAAGCCGCGCTCGCCCATGTGCAATTCGAAACGATCCACCCGTTTCTGGACGGAAACGGAAGGCTGGGGCGCTTGCTCATTACCTTTTTGCTCCACTCCGAAGGCGTGCTCCGCCACCCCCTGCTCTACCTCTCCCTCTATTTCAAGCAACACCGCGCCCGCTACTACGAACTCCTCCAATCCGTGCGCGAGGATGGCGACTGGGAGGCATGGTTGGCCTTTTTCCTCGAAGGCGTCCACGAAGTCGCCGGGGGAGCCGTGGAAACCGCCCGCCGCCTGCTCGCCCTTTTCCGGGAGCACGAAAAACTCGTCGCTACCTTCGGCCGCACCTCCGGCTCCGCCGTGCGCCTGCTCGCCCACCTTCAGGCCCACCCTGTCACTTCCGCGCCCGCCGCATCCACCGCCACGGGGCTCACCTTCCATACCGTCCAGAAGATGTTCGTCGCCCTTGCCGCCGCAGGGCTCGTCCAGGAAACCACCGGCCGCAAATACGGCCGACTGTATTCCTACAGCCCCTACCTCGCAATTCTCAGCGAAGGCACCGAGCCGCTCTAACTCGCAAGAGTCAAAGGGGGAAACTGGGGGTCAGGCAACATTTCCTCTCACTTTCCTTAGAACAAGGAGCCCTGGGAATGAATTCCTGTGGTGTTGTTCCAGAGTCCAACGAGAATGAGAAAAGCTGATATCGTCGCCCTCGACATTTGAGCGGATCTTCAAACAAGAACTTGGCTGTCTGCATCTCGACATCATCCCGGCGAAAGCGCACCGCTGCGCCAAAGAGGGGAGCACAGTCGTCTCGACTGTGTAAGACACTCGCCCCGCAGGGCCTCATCGATTCCCAAACCACGCCTTGCGCCTGCACGCCCGATACGGTCATGCCCCCTTGAGACGCCGCTTCGCGGCTGAAGAATGGGTCAAGCCGGAGGTCGACCCTCCAAGGATTACGCGCTGCCGCGCGGGTTTGTAGCGGCTGTCTAAGACTGCCGAATCGGAGCCCCCCTCCGGCGCTCATAGAGACGCCGCTTCAGCAATCGCTCGACAGCGCACTATAGGAAGTCGCTTGATCACTCGCTCTCATACGAAAACGCATAGATCGTCGTGTGGTCGTAGCGCTCGCCGGGGCGGAGGATGATGTCGCCGAGTGCGGGCGTGTGGACGGCGCCGGGGCAGGCTTGGCATTCGAGGCAGAGGCCGGCGTGCTTGATGTAGGGGATGCCGGATTTTCCGACGAGTGTGCCATCGAGGATCGCGGCGCTGTAGATTTGCACGGTTTCCTGCGTGGTGAGGGTGGTCATGGTCAGACCGCTGGCCGGATGGCTTAAAATAGCGGTTCGCGCGAGTTCGCCTTTGCTGGAACGCCGGATGAAATGGTTTTCGCCATGGTTGTTTAACAACACCGGGATCGCATCGCCCAGCCGACGGGGATTGTTGAAATCATTCACCCCTTGGGCCACTGGTGCTCGATTGCCGAGCAATGTCATCGATTCGTCGGTCGCTGCAATTTCATCCGAGAAAACCTGCAGCACATGATCGAAAATGTCGCCGCTGCCTTCACCGGCGAGGTTGAAATAGGAATGGTTCGTGATGCTCAGCGGCGTGGCCTGATCGGTCTCGGCCTCGTAGCGGATGACGAGTTCGTTTTTTTGAGTGACCGCATAAGTCACCGTCACTCGCACATTGCCCGGGTAGCCCTCTTCGCCGTCCCGGCTAAGATAACTGAGGCGCAGGCTGGCTTCTTCAGCATTTGCGGCAGCCTCGGCTTGCCAGAGTTGCTTGTCGAATCCCTTGAGGCCGCCGTGGAGGTGGTTCGGGGCGTCATTTGCGGCGAGCGGGTATTCGCGGCCGTCGAGCAGGAATTTCGCGCCACTGATGCGTCCCGCGACACGGCCGACGAGCGTTCCAAAAAACGGATGCGGGCCGAGATAGTCTTCGAGTTTGTTGAATCCCAGCACGACATCGGCTACGGACTGATCAGGGCGCGTGACACGAATGGCGGTGACAATGCCGCCGTAGTT
>JBILMW010000262.1:0-2948 GCA_044375335.1 Terrimicrobiaceae bacterium
GCCGCCTATTCGCCGTCCCAGAGGAAATGTTCGAGGCGGAGTTGTTTGATGCGGTTTTTGGCCTCGAGGGAACGGGGGCCATCGGTTGCTGCGAGGGTTTCGTAAACGCGGATGGCTTCGGGCCATTTTTGGGTGGACTCGAGGATGCGGGCGGCTGCGAATCCGGCTTTGTAGAACCAGAAGAACTCGGCGGGTGCTTGCGCCGTGGGTTTGAAGACATCGTAGTAGATGGCAACGGCGGTATTGAGGTCGCCGGTTTTTTCGAGGGCGGTGCCGATGCGGGTCAGGGCTTCGTTGCGCCAAGCGGGCGTCGTGGATTGCTCGGTGGCGATTTGTTTCCAGACTTCGATGGCAGCGCGGTAGTTGGCCGGGTCGTTGTCACCGAGGGAGTAGAGGTTTTTGCCTTTTTCGATAATCGCGGTGGCGCGGGTGTCGGCAGGGGGATTTGAGGAGAGGATTTTGTCCAGAACAAGATTTGCCTCGAGTGGTTTTCCTTGGGCGGCGATGAGTGAGGCTTGTTCCAGGCGGGCTTCCGCTGCGAGGGCACCGTTGCCGCTGGCGACTTCCTCGAAGAGCAAAATGGCCTCATCGGGTGCGGTGGGGGAAGGTATGCGGGAAACGGATTGGGCGGCCAAGAAGAGGGCGGGCTCGTCGTAATCGGTGTCGGGAAATTTTCGGGCGAGGGTTTCGAGTTCGACGCGGGCCGTGGCGAAGTCGCCCTGGCGGTAGAGAAGTTCGCCGAGCTTCATTCTCACGGATGCTTCAGGGTCGGTATTTTGATAGGCACCGAGAAAAGTCCGCGCGGCGGCGATGGCTTTTTCGGTGTTGGCGGGGTTTCCATCATCGGTAAGGAAAACCTTGAGTGCGGCTTCGCGCGAGGGTTCTGCCTGGGTCGAAATGCGGCGGAGTTCGGCATCCGCCCCCGGGTAGTCGAGCTGTTGGTATTTCCACTCGGCGAGGGCGAGGCGTGCGCGGGATGCGATGCCAGGAACGGATGATCTTGCGAGGGCCTGAAGGGTGGACTCGGTGCGGGGATCGCCTTGGCGTGCGAGGTGGAAGGCCTCCTGCATGCGGAAGGCTGGAATGCGCGGACTGGACGGGAATTTTTGTTCCAGTTCCGCAAGGGCGGTATTTGGCGTGCTTCCTGCGAAAAGTTGGCAGAGGGCGGCATTGAAAAGGGCTGACTCGGCGAGATCTGAATTCGCGGCGGCGGAGGTGAAAGCAGCTGAAGCGGCCGTTTGGTCGCCTTTGCGCGAGAGGGCGAGCCCACGCAGGAAATCCGTGTGGGGCGAGGAGCCAGTGGGCGGGAGGAGTGAGAGGGCCTCATCGTTCCGGTTTAAACGAATGCGGAGGGCGGCAAGTTCGAAGAGCGTTTCCTCGGCAAGAGGGTTCGATGCCGGATCGGATGCCAGGCGTTCCAGAAGGGCAAGAGCGTTTTCCGGCGTCTTCTGGCGGGCTTCGAAACGGGCGAGGTAGTAGGTGGCGAGCCTCTGGCGTAGGCTCGGCTCCGGATCGCTGGACCAGCGTTTGAGTTCGCTCGAGGACGCGCTTGTCGCACCAGAGTAGATTTCGTCGAGTGACGAAAAGACATCCTTCAGGCCTGGCATGGAGGGGTGGGCGGCGATGAATTCCTCGAGAAGCGTCTCGGCTTCGGCATTTCTCGATAGGTGCTGAAGAGCTGTGGCTTGGAGGGTGATGGCTGAGACGGCCATGTCTGCGTTGGCTGGTGCAAACGAGGTCAGGAGGCTTAAGACAAGCTCGTCATTTTCCTCCTGTGAGGCGGCTGTTGAGAGGAGGAGGCTTTTGCGGGACTTCTGCGCGTTGGTGCTGGCAGCGATTTGCTCAAGGCATGAGCGGGCAGAAGCGGGATTTTTTTGAACGAGCAAAATTTCAGCCAGATCCAAAAGGGCTAAGGATTTTATCTCTGAGGGCGGCCAGGATGAAGCGGGGGCGAGAGTTGCCGTCGCATCTTGCAGCTTGCCCAAGTTTTTCAGCATCCGGGCTTGGCCGATGACGGCTTCTTTTTGAAATTCAAAATCCGAATCACGAGCCGCGTTGGCGTAGGCTTGGGAGGCTTTGAGCCAATCCCCGTTGGCGGCTAGTGCTTGGCCGAGCCAGAAATCGCGGGCGGGACCCGAAGGGATGCCGGAGGATGTGATGAGGGCTACGGCGGCCTCCGATTGGCCGGCTTCGATCAAGGCGCGGGCATAGAGAAGGTTCGCCTGGGCATCCGCCGTAGGGCTTCCGATTGATGGAATTTGCTGCTCAATTTTTACCAGTGCAACCTGAGGGAATCCGTTGTCGAGAGCCTCCCGGGCTTCGTCGAGCGGGGCGGCGTGTGAGAGGGCGGGGATGAGAAGAAGCGGCCAGAGGCGTTTCATGATTTCAGATATTTTGCGAGGTAGCGGGCGGTTTCGCTGTCTTTGACACGGGCGACTTGCTCGGGCGTGCCTTCCGCAACGATGCGGCCGCCGCCGGAGCCTCCATTGGGTCCGAGGTCGATGATCCAGTCCGCGCACTTGATGACTTCGAGGTTGTGCTCAATGACGATGAGGGTGTTCCGGGCGTTTCGAAGTTTCATAAGCACCTCGAGAAGCTTGTGGATGTCGGCAAAATGCAGGCCGGTCGTCGGCTCGTCGAGGAGGTAGATCGTGCGCCCGGTGGGGCGTTTGGAGAGTTCGGCGGAGAGTTTGAGGCGCTGGGCTTCACCACCGGAAAGTGTGGTGGCGGATTGGCCAAGCCGCAGATAGCCGAGACCGACATCCTGCATGGTTTCCAGCTTCGCGCACAGCGCGGGCACATGGCGGAAGAAGCGCGCGGCGTCATCGACCGTCATCTCAAGCACATCGGCGATGTTTTTTCCTTTATAGGTCACTTCGAGCGTCTCGCGGTTGTAGCGGCGGCCGTGGCAGACCTCGCACTCCACATAGACATCGGCGAGGAAGTGC
>JBILMW010000087.1:0-10741 GCA_044375335.1 Terrimicrobiaceae bacterium
AGCGCGAGGAGTGGGTCGTGCGTCTTTACAATCTCTACAAGAGCCGCCGCTTCTGCTCCAGCACGCCGACGCTCTTCAACTCCGGCACCCTGCACAGCCAGCTCTCCAGTTGCTACCTCTACAAAGTGGACGACTCGATCGAGTCGATCATGCAGCGCGGCATCGCCGAAAACGCCTACCTCTCGAAATGGGCCGGCGGCCTCGGAGGCTCATGGACAGCGGTTCGCGGCACCGGCAGCTACATCAAGGGCACGAATGGCGAGAGCCAGGGTGTGATTCCCTTCTTGAAGCTCCACAACGACCAACTTGTCGCAGTCAACCAAGGCGGCAAGCGTCGCGGCTCAGGCTGTGCCTACCTCGAGACCTGGCACAACGATGTGGAAGACTTCCTGCAACTCCGCCGCAACACCGGCGACGACCGCCGGCGCACGCACGACCTCAATACCGCCAACTGGGTTCCTGATCTTTTCATGAAGCGCATGGAGGCCCGCGAGAACTGGACGCTCTTCCGCACGAACGAGGCTCCCGATCTCCATGACAGCTACGGACGCAAATTCGAGGAGCGCTACCTCCACTACGAAGAACTCGCCAGCCAAGGCAAAATCACAGGCAAGGAGGTGCCTGCCATCGATCTTTGGAAGCAGATGCTCAAGATGCTTCTCGAGACTGGTCACCCGTGGATCACATTCAAAGATCCCTGCAACCTCCGCAGTCCGCAGGACCACATCGGAGTCATCCACTCCTCGAACCTCTGCACCGAGATCACCTTGAACACCAGCGAGGATGAGACAGCCGTCTGCAACCTCGGCTCGGTTGTGCTCAACTCGCATCTCAAGGCCGACGGCTCGCTCGATCACGAAATGCTTCGCGAGACAATCCATGTCGCCATCCGCGCCCTCGATAATGTCATCGACATCAATTTCTACCCGACCGAGGCCGCGAAGCGATCGAATGTTAGGCACCGTCCGATTGGTCTCGGAGTCATGGGCCTCCAAGACGCACTCTTCATGCGCAATGTCAGTTTTGCGAGCCAGGAGGCGGTTGATTTCAACGACGAGTTCATGGAGGCCATCGCCTACCATGCGTATTCGGCATCCAGCGACCTCGCCGCCGAGCGCGGGCCATACAGCAGTTTCCGTGGCTCGAAGTGGGACCGTGGTTTGCTCCCGCAAGATACAATCGACATTCTCGAGCGCGAACGCGGTGTCAAAATCGATGTGCCGCGCGGCGGTCGCATGGATTGGTCTCCTGTTCGCGAAAAAATCAAGAAGCAGGGCATGCGCAACTCGAATGTCATAGCGATTGCCCCCACAGCCACTATCTCGAACATCATGGGCACCACGCCTTGCATCGAGCCGAACTACAAAAACCTCTACGCGAAGGAAAATCTCGGTGGCAAGTTCACCATCCTCAGCACCGAGTTGGTCCGCGACCTGAAGAAGATCGGAAAATGGGACACCCGCATGCTTGAACAGATCAAGTATTTCGAGGGCGAGCTTGGCAACATCGAGGATATCCCAGCCTCGATCCGCGAGAAGCACCGCACCGTCTTCTCGATTCCGTTCGACTTCGTCATCGACGCCGCCGCGCGCCGCCAGAAGTGGATCGACCAGTCCCAGTCGGTGAACCTCTTCATCGGCGAGCCCGATATGAAGATCGCGAGCCATATGTATCGCCGCGCCTGGCATACGGGTCTGAAGACCACCTATTACCTGCGCACACTCGGTGCCTCCAGCATCGAAGGCCCGACTACCAATGTGAAAAAGGAACTCCGCGGAGTTGTTGCCGGGCCCAAGCCCGAATACACCGCCGAGGAGAAAATGGCTTGCTCCATCGAAGCCATGCGCAACGGCGGGGAATGCGAGGCCTGCCAATAAACCAAACACGAACAACCCGAATCCATATCAATGAGCACACCAGCACTTCCAGCCGTCGGCATTGTGGCCAACCTCGATCCAGAGGACGTCAAGGCCCTCTCATCCTACGGCACTTTTGAAACAGCAACACCGGGAACGGTGGTTATTGAACAGGGAATTTCCCATGGGAAGCTCTTCCTGATCACCAACGGCGTGCTCCATGCCCGTCGCACCGACCAAGGCAACGATGTTCTCCTCGGTCAAGTGCAGGAGGGCGAATGGATGGGCGAGGTGGATCTTTTCGATCCCCTCGAGGCCGTGTGTTCTGTCGTGGCCGTCGAGGAGTGCCAGTATTGGGTTATTACTCGCGACAACCTGGAGGAGTTCATCAACAATTATCCTTCGGCTGGTATTCTCTTGCTGATTGGTCTCTCCACCACCTTGAGCCGCCGCATCCGCGAAGTGACACGCAAACTGGCCGAGCAGACGGAGCTGAACAAGGTGCGCGAGTCATTGACGGATTGAGACCCATGCTCAAGCCACTCGCACTGGCGCTCCTGCTCGCTTCTTCGGCCCTTCAAGCCATGGATTCAAAGGGTGCCTTGGCCTGTCTGGAAGCTCTTCCGGAGAAGTATCGGAGTGGTGTTCTCAAACTCTCCGCCGACAACGCAGACCCGGATCCCGATACCTGGTATGTTTCAGCTCAAGCTGGGCGTGATGACAAAGGCATGCGCAGCATCCAGGTTGCGTCCGGTCAGATCATTTCCGACAAGCCTGCACTCGGCTTGCGGGAGATTTTTTCCTCCGCCAAGCCGCTTGATCTCTCCAAGGTCGAACTCGATTCCCGCGAGGCTTTCGATATCGCTCAGCAATATGCCGGGGCAAACGGAAAGCAGATCGGCACTGTGAGCTTCGTGCTCAATCAGCAAGGTAGTTCCGCCGTGCCCATCTGGTCTATCTGGTGCTACGGGCCAAATGGAACATACTTCGGCGAGATGCAGCTTCTCGCCACCGATGGCACTGTGATCTCGAACGACGCATTTCCTAAGAAGCCCTGATTCCTTAGAGGCAAGTCACTATGGCATCCGGCAAAAAAAGGCTCGATGCGGCACTCGTTGAGCGCGGTTTTTTCGAAACCCTGGACCAAGCCTCCCGCGCCGTCATGGCCGGGCAGGTTTACATCAAAGGCCAACTCGTCACCAAAGCAGGAACGCCCGTTGCGCCGGATGCGGACATTAGCCTTGCCCCACGGGAAAAGTATGTCGGCCGTGGCGGCTTCAAAATTGAGGCCGCGTTGGATCAGTTTTTCATCGATCCTTCCGGTCTCGTTTGTGTCGATATCGGAGCCTCCACCGGTGGCTTCACCGATTGCCTGCTCCAACGCGGCGCGGCCTGCGTGCATGCGGTGGATGTCGGGCACTCGCAGCTCCATTGGCGCCTACGGGCTGATCCGCGCGTCTTCTGCCGAGAAGGCTTCAATGCCCGTTTTCTCGAGCCCGGCGACCTCTCCCCCTCTCCCGTGTTGGCGGTGGGGGATGTGAGTTTCATTTCCCTTACGGCCATTCTGCCTGCGGTTTTCAAGATTTTGCCTGAAAGCGCGAATGCCGTCTTTCTCATCAAGCCACAGTTCGAGGCCCCCAAAGGTTCGCTGCCTCCAGGAGGTGTGGTCCGCGATGAAGCCTTGCGTTTAGCCTGCGTTGAAAAAATCCGCAACTTCGTCGAGCAATCGGGTCAACAGTGGCTCGGACACATTCCGTCACCTATCACGGGACATGATGGCAATGTTGAGTATCTGGCCCACCTCAGGCGCGTGGGTGATCCTCTTCGCTCAAATTAGAAATTGAAATTGAAGCTCGTGTCGAAGCGGGTTTGAAGCTCTTCGTTGTTCGCCTGTCCGGTTGAAACCTGGAAGGTGTTCTGCCAAGCCAGCCACTCGCGAATGCGCCAGTAGAGAGAGGCATTGGCCAGCCAGTAGGAGGCCGGACCTTCGACCGGATTGGGGAGTTTCTCGCTGGTCAGAGAGACATACTCCGATTGCTCGTAGCCGGCGGACAGAGAGACATTGATGCCTTTGGACAGCTGTTGGGCCACCGTGCCCAAGAGGCCGCGAGTGATGTTATACTGATCCGGCGACAGGCTGGAGAAACCTTGGTTCTGGTAGACCGAGAGCGAGAGGCGGGTTTTTTCCCGCATATCCCAGCCGGCGACCAAGCTGAAATTCGGCCGGATATCCGCGCCCTGCATTCCGAACTTGGCTTTGAAGTAGGTCTTCTCGGTGGGGGTGTAATTGATCCCTGCTGTGTAAACCGGTCGCACGCCAACGTATTCGGGGTCGGGAATATTTTGGTCCAGCACATAGCCCACACCACCGCCGGCGTCCACCGAGAGCTTGGGTGCGAGTTGGTAGGTCAGCATAAGCATGGCGTCGAAATAGCGCCTTCCCTCAGTGATGCCACCGCCGAATTCCTGCAAATCCTGACCTGCGCTCAAAATGAATCGCACATTGGTTTTTGGTGTCACCAAATAATCGGCAAAGAGGCTGGCAGAGGCCAAAAGGCTGTTGCTTTCTGGTTGCGGGGTTTCACCCGGGGCCACCTGGGCATCTGCCGTGTTCGAGTAGGTTGCGGAAACGGCCCCGCCGACACTGAATTCCTCACGGATGATATAGCGCACCGAGAGGCCGCCGGATGCACTGCTTTGCCAGTTGTTGGCTCCGGCGACGGGGTCGTAGCCGGTTCCCGATGAGGCACTGATGTTGAGATTCACCGCCAGACGGCTTGTGTTGTATCCGATATCGATTCCGCCGGTCATCGAAAGCGGGTTGCGCTGCACGCCGGTTCCAGCGGCAGTGTAGTCCTGGTTGAAATAGTATCTGTAGCCTGCGGCGTATCTCGCCGAGACATTCCACACACCCACTTCCCGTTCGTATGTGACCGCTGCGGTGGGCGCGGCAAAGAAGCTGTTGTTATCGTTGAAATCGGTGTCTCCTCCCACGGAGTTCTGATTGGTGTATTCCCAGCCTGTTGCCAGCCCGAGTTGAAAATCCAGCGGTCCAAAGCGTAGCCTGCGCTTGAGGTTTTCCGCCATGCTGTCCATCGATTGCGAGAAACCTTCCTGCGGCATCTCCTCATCCGCGACGGGTTCTCCCACTTGCTCGTCGGTTTCATCCTCCAGCCCCCCTCCCGTTTCAAAATATTGCGGAGTCACAGCACGGTCTTCCTGCGGACCTTCCCAGCGGGATCGGAACTCGGCTTCGCGAACGGTGAGCACCGTTTGCGCCATGGAAAACGTGGGGGCGCAAAGGAACACAGCAAGCAGGAAGAGCACCTTCCATGCTTTTATCGATCGAGCGCAAGACTGGCTCAATGTCTGAATGAGGCTATGCATCAGCAAAGTTATTCACAATCAATCGCCACCCTCTGGATATTTGATTTTGTTGAAGTGAGACAAATCATTTCGGGGAGAATTGTTTTTTAAATTGTTTCGTTGGTGATCAACTTTTGAACCGCGCGAATCATATATTTTTTGAGCGTTGAGTCGATTATACTTTGGTAAAAGGCGATGAATGATGCTGAAATGATTTAAAGCCTTTGATTTTTCAAGCTCCGATAAGGCGGGGAGGTTTTTATTTGAGTCCAAGGCGCTCCGTCACGAGCACGAGTTGCGCAAGGGAATCCACACCCATCTTGGACATGACGCGACCTCGGTGGACTTTGATGGTTTGCTCCACAACTCCGAGGTTTGAGGCGATCAGCTTGTTTGGAAGTCCTTTGACAACATGTAATAAAACTTCTTTTTCCCGTGTGCTCAGTTCGGCGTGTCTTTGCCTCCACTCTTTGATTTCCGCCTTCGCTTCCAACATGCTGTGGGATTTTTCGAGGGCCGTTCGAATGACCGCGAGAAGCTCGTTGTCTTTGACGGGCTTGGTCAAGAAATCGATGGCACCGGCCTTGATGGCGCGCACGCTCATTGGAATGTCGCCGTTTCCTGTGATGAAAACAATCGCAAGCGGGGAGTCTGTTTGAACGAGTTGTTGTTGCAATTCCATTCCTGACATGCCGGGCATCGATTGATCGAGAAGAACGCAACCTGCACCATCTTTGTTGGCTGAGGATAAAAATTTCATCGCACTGTCATAAGCCTGCACGGCAAATCCCTCGGCCTTGAGGAGTCTCCCAAGAGCTTTTAGGAGGGCGGTTTCGTCGTCGACGAGGAATACAGTTTCGGGTTGCTTCATAGATTTTCAGGCACAAGGGGGAGTTGGAAATGAAAGGTCGCGCCGTGGCTTTTGTTTGCTTCGGCCCAGAGGTTTCCCCCGTGGGCGCGGATGATGGTTTGGCAGATTGTCAAACCAAGGCCCAGTCCCTTTGGCTTGGTCGTGTGGAATGCCTCGAAGATTTTGTCGCTTTGCTCGCCCAGACCGTGGCCATTGTCCCTTACGGAGAACCGGAGCCATCCGCCTTCGTTGATACAGCTCAGCGACAGGTTTTTCTCTCTTGCGTCGTTGTCCTCCATCGCCTCGCAGGCGTTTTTAATGAGGTTCCAGAGAACCTGTTCGATGGGAATCCGGTCGGCCTGAAGCAAGGGGAGTTTTTTCGAGTGGCGTCTGGAAACTTGGATGTTCGCCGATTTGAGGTCCGGTTGTGCCATGGAAAGCGCCTGGTCGAAGAGCGTGTGTGGAGAGACGGTTTCCAAGGCTGGCTTGCCTTGGCGGAGGATCGACCGTAGGCGCTTAATGACATCGGCCGCGCGGATATCGGCGCTCACGATGTCATCCAGGATTTCACGCAGTTCCTTGAGGTCGGGATTCTCGCGGGCCATCAGGCGTTGTGCCGCCTGTGCGTTGCTGAGAATGATGGCAAGAGGCTGGTTGATTTCATGTGCCAGCGAACTCGAAAGCTCGCTCACCGACGCCACGCGGGCGATGTGGGCCATCTGTTCGCGCTGCTTTTCCGTCTCGGCCGCGAGTGCGCGCTGGGAACTCACATCGATGCCGATTCCTACGAGATGGGGTTCTCCGGCGACTTCCACCGGAACCATGCGGAAAAAGTGCCGCGCTGTGCGACCGTCCCTTCGGGCTAGATCGAACTCCACCTCGTGGCCGCCTTGTTCCAAGGCCATGTTCCGCGCCCCTATCAAAATCTCCTTCTCCGCTTCGATGCAGAAGTCCTCGGCTTTCATTCGCGAGGTCTCGTCATTCGAGTATCCCGTGACGCGTTCGTGCTGTGAATTCCACCTCACCATGCTTCCGTCGGAGGCTTGCAAATACAGCATGCCGGGCGCGCTTTCAAAGATGGCGTCTGTAAGTTTTCTTTCGCTCAGCAGCTCGCTTTCTCGGATTTTTAGGTGCTCCGCCAGCTTGGCAGAACGCAGCATATCCTCGCTGAGTTCGACTCCCATCACGATCAGGATGCCTGTAAAAAAGAGACTCGCCACAATCGGCATGCCGATGAATCCCCAGAGGGCGAACATCATTTGAATCGACAGGGCGAGGACGAAAAAAACCGCGCTCAGGCCGACGCGAATCGCTCCAGGGCGGTGTTCGCCCTTCGTGCTGCGCCAAGTCGCATCCACCAAATACCCCGCGAGCACCAGCAAGCTGACTTGTCCGATGATCGAAAATGGGCTGGGAATGCCTTCGACCACGGTCACCTCCGTGCCGAGGAATTTAATGCGAACCAACTCCTCGATGCTCGTGTAGTAGACCATCGGAGAAAAAAGAAAATTCACCACCAGGCTGACAGTCCGCAGACCACAAACCGTCCACTCCAGCCAGGGTCTGCCCGAGCCAAGATAGAAATGGATGAAGCCAACGAGCGCCAGCGTGACCAGCCAGCGCATGACATTATACCACTGCAAGGCGTGTGTGTGGGCCACCATGTCCGTTTGCTGCATGGTCCAAAGCTCGCATCCGGCCATGCCCGCTGTCGCCGCCGCCATGATGCAGAACATGAGGCTCGCCATCTGTTGCCTCCTGCGCAGCCACACAAATCCGTGCACGCCCGCCAGCGTAAGGGAGGCCGCCGCCGTCATGGACCAGATGATCGTTACCCAGTTCACTTGCTGAGTCGGGCTTTGACAACGCGTCTTGCCTCCGCGATGAGCAGGCTGCACGCGTCGATGCAGAGGAGGGGGATTTCTTTTTCTTTGATCGGAACAACCGGTGGCACAGCATCTGAGGGGATCGGCCACTGGATGCAGCGCAGGCAACCGGGAGTGCAAAGGGTGTCCACGATTCCTTGGGCCTCTTCGTCGGTGATCAGGCCTGTGACGCGATACATGCCGGTCTGGCGGCTCACCGTGTCCCGCAGCGGCGTGGCGATCTTTTCGTTGCGCAGCAGCGCCCGCCAGTTCGCCAGCGCGGCGGGGTAGAGGAGGTCCAACGCCAGATGCAAGTCGGCTAGCGAAGCGACACGCAGGCCCCAGCCGTGCTTCAGGTTTGGCCCAGTTTTGAGCGGACGGTAGTCGCCGGCATCGTCATGAAGCGCGATGGCTGCGGCATCGTGCGGGTTGTCGAAAATTTCCAGATCTTCGCGACCGGCATCCTCCGCGTGGCAGAGCAGAAATCCGTTGTCATCGGCTTTGAAAATAGCCTGCCCGATTTTGTGGTATCCCTCGGCCACTGCTGCTTCAAGAAGGTCGCGGAGTGTTGAGGTGGCTGCGGATGTGAGAGTTGATGAATAATTCACAGGACTCGGCAAGCTTGCCTTGCCATGGCCTGTTATTCAAGCCGCCATCTTTTACGGGGAAAAACAAAACAGCCGGGTCCTTGCGAACCCGGCTGAGTTGTTGAGTTTTGGCTTTTGGCCAGAGTGGCTGGACTTAGTAGTCCATACCGCCCATTCCACCCATTCCGCCGCCCGGAGGCATGGCGGGAGCTTTGTCCTTCTCGGGGAGCTCTGTGATGAGAGCTTCCGTGGTGAGGAGGAGTCCGCTGATGGATGCGGCGTTTTGAAGCGCGCTGCGGGTCACTTTGGCTGGGTCAACGACACCGGCTTTGATGAGGTCCACATATTCGCCAGTGGCGACATTGTAGCCTTCCGCGCCGGAGCGTTTCTTGACTTCCTGCACGATGAGCGCGCCTTCCTGGCCGGCGTTGTCGGCGAGGGTGCGGAGCGGTTGCTCGATGGCGCGGCGGATGATGCCTGCGCCGATCGCTTCGTCGCCCGAGAGCTTGAGTTTGTCCAGAGCTGCCTGAGCGCGGATGAGAGCGACACCGCCGCCGGGGACGATGCCTTCTTCCACCGCTGCGCGGGTGGCGTGGAGGGCGTCTTCGACGCGGGCTTTTTTCTCTTTCATCTCGGTCTCGGTGGCTGCACCGACATTGATCACGGCAACGCCGCCGGCGAGCTTGGCGAGGCGCTCTTGGAGCTTCTCGCGGTCGTAATCGCTGGTGGTTTCCTCGATCTGGCGGCGGATTTGACCCACGCGGCCTTGGATGTCAGAGCTCTTGCCTTCGCCTTCAATGATGGTGGTGTTTTCTTTGTCCACCACGATGCGCTTGGCGCGGCCGAGGTCCTCAAGTGTGAGGCTCTCGAGCTTGATGCCGAGGTCGTCGGTGATGAGGCGTCCGCCTGTGAGGACGGCGATGTCTTCGAGCATGGCCTTGCGGCGGTCGCCGAAGCCAGGAGCTTTGACGGCGCAGACTTGAAGCGTGCCACGGAGTTTGTTGACCACGAGGGTCGCGAGGGCTTCGCCTTCGACATCTTCCGCGATGATGAGGAAGGGTTTGCCAGTTTTGGCAATCTTCTCGAGGATCGGGAGCAGATCTTTGAGGCTGCTGATTTTCTTCTCGTGGATGAGGATGTAGGCACCTTCGAGGGAAGCCTCGAGGCTCTCTGCGCTCGTCACGAAGTAGGGCGAGAGGTAGCCTTTGTCGAACTGCATACCTTCGACAACGTCGAGGGTGGTTTCGATCGATTTGGCTTCTTCAACCGTGATCGTGCCGTCCTTGCCAACCTTGTCCATCGCGTCAGCGATGATCTGGCCGATAGTGGTGTCCCAGTTGGCAGAAACAGTGGCGACCTGTGCGATCTCCGAGCTGTCTTTTACCTTCTTCGCGATGTTTTTGATTTCTTCCACGAGCGCTTCGACGGCTTTGTCGATGCCGCGCTTGAGGTTGGTCGGGTTGGCACCTGCGGTGACATTTTTGAGGCCTTCGCGGTAGATCGCTTCGGCAAGAACGGTCGCTGTGGTTGTTCCGTCGCCAGCGGTGTCGCTGGTTTTGCTGGAGACCTCACGAATGAGCTGTGCGCCCATGTTTTCGTAGGCGTCTTCGAGCTCGACTTCCTTGGCGACGGTAACGCCGTCCTTGGTGATAGTCGGGCTGCCGAATTTTTTGTCGAGGATGACGTTGCGTCCTGATGGCCCGAGGGTTGCTTTGACGGCGCGTGCGAGTTTCTCGACGCCGCGAAGGAGCGCGTGACGTGCTGCTTCGTCGAATAGGAGTTGTTTTGCTGCCATGTGATTAGTTTTTAAGTTTAAGTATTAAGTTTTAAGTTGTGATTAGCCGATGATGCCGAGGATGTCGTCTTCACGCATGATGGTGTAGGACTCTCCTTCGACTTTGACTTCGGTGCCGCCGTATTTGGAAACGAGGACTTTGTCGCCGACTTTCACGGTGAATTCGACGAGCTTGCCGTCGTCATCGCGTTTGCCGGTGCCGAGGGCCACGATTTGGGCTTCCTGTGGTTTCTCTTTTGCGGAGTCGGGAATGATGATCCCGCCTTTGCTGATTTCCTTCTCTTCGAGCGGCTTTACGAGCACGCGGTCTCCGAGAGGTTTGATGTTTGGGTTTGCCATGTGTTTATGTGTCGTTTTGTTGGTTTTGTTTTTAACAGGCTCCGGCTCTGTGCGAACCGGAGCGGGTTGTTAAAGTGGTTGGA
>JBILMW010000088.1:0-10712 GCA_044375335.1 Terrimicrobiaceae bacterium
ACTTTGATGAAACATGGAAAAAACTCAAAACCATCAACGCCAAGCAACAACTCAAGGCCAGACGCTGGGAAAATCCAGACATCAAATTAGCCGCCTAACTTTTTTGTCCTACACCCGGATGGGACCTCTAAAACGCTCAACATTGCCAGTGATCCAATCACTGAACCTACTGGACCCACTACCATCTCTGCCACTGCAGCCGTAAACTCAGTAACATATAATTTTGGATTGAATTATGAACTAGGCGGGAGTTCTTTGAGAGAGAATCTTCCTCTTGTATACCCGGCTAATACTGCCAAAGCGGTGGATGACGCTGATAAGCCAATGTTTGATTCAAGCACCCCTCCTAAGCCTCTCTTGGATGGCTTTGGGTATCCGAAATACATGCCGTTGGATGACATGAAGAAGCCTATTCCAAATTTTTCAGCTGGAACGGTAAGTGTAAGCCCATCAACAGGGAATATAGTTGGATCGATAACTACAGATGGAATAGTTACTTACACGACTCCTAATAACTACAACTACACGGATGGTGCGCCGATCGGATTTTATGAAAACGGCAATACTTCCAGCGTTGTTTATTACAATATTGCTACTGAAACTTATACAACCTCAACTGGAACAACTCAGACCCAGTCCTCTTACGAAGATATAAAAGGAGTCCCACCTTTTATTTGGAGGCAGGTTAAAGATTCTGCGGGAAATAATGTTTCAGAAAACCCGTTAATTAATGACAGCGGAATGAGGTGGTTCAATACAAGCACTGGAGCATATACAAGGAACTTGCCAGCAGGAGGAAGCACGCCATCAAATTCCTCATCTCCTACAGGATTTGGCTACGGAGTTCCGATCACGCCTCCGCAATATAGCGCCACCGACCCTTATCAAGAAACCGAACAAGGCACGGATCTCGTTCATCGGTTGTTAAGTGGAAAAATCAACGGCGTTGCAGCCGCCACTAACCTGAACAACGACTCCACTCACAACACCAATTTGGTTTATGAAAACTCCAGTGACTATGGCTCTATTTCCCAGTTGGCACTGCAGCAACTGGCCGATATGCGTGCTCAAAACGGTTCGGAGTCGAGCCGAGTCAACTTTTCCCAGGAATTGCTGAAAATTAACTCCGTAAATCTTGAGGCTGCAAATAGCAGAATCATGGATGTGGACATCGCAGCTGAAAGTAGTCAACTCTCCCGCTTCCAAATCCTGCAGCAGGCTGGGACAGCGATGCTTGCTCAAGCAAATACGAGTCATCAATCCCTGCTGAAGTTGCTCCAAGGCTGAGTAATAATTCAGTCCCGTTCTTAAATGCGCCCAGCACCGGAATGCTGGGCGTATTTTTTTAGAATGCCTTGTTCCATACAGAAAGATGCACGGTCAGCATCCTTCATCTTTGGCATCTCTCACTCCAACCCGGCACGGGCGCGTTGGAGTTCGGTAAGGCGGTTGATCCAGTCTTGTTGGCGCTGGCGGTGTTCGGCGACGACTTCGGCGGGGGCGTTTTGGACGAAGGTTTCGCTGGCCAGCTTGCGGGCGACTTTTTCGATTTCGGCTTCGACTTTGGTTATTTCTCCATCGAGGCGTTTTTTCTCTGTGGCGGGATCAATGATGCCTTCCAGCGGGAGGTAGATCGTTCCGATATCCGTCGGGCAGGCGGCATGGCCTTGCGGAGCGGATTCGCAGAAGGTGAGGGATTCCGCATGGAGCAGAATCGAGAGGACAGGGGCCTCGTTTTTCACCCAACCAGCCGCCGGAGTGAGTTGCCAAGGCAGGCGTTTGTTGCCGGGAATGCCGTAGGTCGCACGGATGTTTCGGGCCTGTGAGACTGCGGCAAAAATGGCTGCGGAGCGAGGGTCGGCGTTGAATCCAGCGGTCTGCGGCCATCCGCTGTGCATGAGGCTTTCGGTGCCAAGACCGAGTCCGTTCCAGAGTTCCTCGGTGATGAAGGGCGCGTAGGGGTGGAGGAGTTGGAGGATGCGTTTGATGGTATAATCAAGCGTGGCCAGTGTCCCTGCGCGGCGAGGGGAGTCGGTGGCAAAGTCCGATTTCGCGACTTCGATGAAGCGGTCGCAGAAATCCCCCCAGACGAAGTCATAGAGTGCTTGGGCGATGTCGCTGAAGCGGTAGGCCTCGTAGCCTTCGTTCACGCGCTGGATCATTGCGTCCAGGCGGGCCAGAAGATCGCTGGCGAAGAGGGAGAGTTCGTGTTTCGAGGGATCCACATTCGGGTCGAGCGGACCTTGCATTTGCCGAAATCGGCAGGCGTTCCAGAGTTTGTTGCAGAAATTCCGGCCTTCAACGATTTGTTGCTCGTCGAATTTGATGTCCTGCCCTTGCGGCGCGATGCGCAGGAGTCCAAAGCGGATGCCATCCGCGCCGTATTTCGCGATGAGGTCAAGCGGGTCAGGGGAATTCCCCAGGCTCTTGGACATTTTGCGGCCCTGTTTGTCGCGGATGATTCCCGTGAAATAGACATCTTTGAAGGGAACCTGCCCGGTGTATTCCAAGCTCGCCATGATCATGCGGGCGACCCAGAAAAAGATGATGTCGGGGCCGGTAACCAGCACGCTGGTCGGGAAGAATTTCGCCAGCGCGGCGGGTTCCATCGTCTCATGCGCCCACAGCCACGAGGAGAACCAGGTGTCGAGCACATCTGAGTCTTGCACCCACCCATCGCCGGGCGACTCGATCTGGCATTTGGCATTTTCCGCATTGCTCTCCCCCGCCGGATACCAGACCGGGATGCGGTGGCCCCACCAGAGTTGGCGGGAAATGCACCAGTCTTGGATGTTTTCCAGCCAGTGGTCGTAAACCTTCTCCCAGCGGTCGGGAAAAAAGCGGATGAGGTGCTTCCGCACGGCGTCGCGGGCTTCAACAGTCTTCGGATATTTTAAAAACCACTGCTCGGAGAGTCGGGGTTCGATTGGCACATCGGCGCGTTCACTGAAGCCAACATTGTTTTCGTGGGGTTCCTCTTTGACGAGGAGACCGAGTTCGCGGAGCTTATCTACTGCTTTTGTGCGCGCTTCAAAGCGGTCGAGGCCTGCAAATTCTTCACCTGCGAGATCATTCAGCGTGGCGTCCGGATTGAAAATATCGACGACTGGCAGGCTGTGGCGCAGGCCGATCTCGAAGTCGGTTTTGTCGTGCGCTGGAGTCACCTTCAAGACACCCGTGCCGAATTCAAAGTCCACAGCCTCGTCGCCGATGATCGGCAGATAGGCTTCCACGCCAGCTGGGAGGGGACGGCGCACATGGAGTCCGATGAGTGCGGTGTAGCGGGGGTCCTTCGGATTCACCGCCACGGCGGCATCCGCCATGATCGTCTCCGGACGGGTGGTGGCGATTTCCAAGAAGGTGCCGGGTTTTTCCACGACCTCGACTTTGTAGTGGTAGAAAAATCCTTTTTGGTTTTTCGGAATGACTTCCTCGTCGCTGAGCGCTGTGAGCGAGACGGGGCACCAGTTCACCATTCGCTTGCCGCGATAGATCATCCCCTTGGCGTGGAGATCGACGAAAACGTCCTGAACCTTGCGCGCATAGGCCTCGTCCATAGTGAAGCGCTCGCGAGTCCAGTCGCAAGAGCAACCAAGCTTCTTAAGTTGGTTGATAATGATGCCGCCGTGCTTTTCCTTCCACTCCCAGACGCGTTTTAGGAACTCATCGCGGCCGAGATCGTGTCGTGTCTTTTTCTCCTCCTTGCGCAGTTTGCGCTCCACGACGGTCTGCGTGGCGATGCCAGCGTGATCCGTGCCTGGAAGCCAGAGAACCTCATGTCCTGTCTGGCGCGCGCGGCGGGCGAGGATGTCTTGAAGCGTGTTGTTGAGCACATGTCCGAGTGTGAGAACGCCGGTCACATTCGGCGGGGGGATGACAATCGAGTAGGCGGGTTTCGGCGAAGCGGGGTCTGCGGTGAAGAGACCATTCTCAATCCACCAGGAATACCATTTATCTTCGACGGCTTGAGGTTCGTAGGCTTTATGCAGTTCGGACATGACGCGCGGCATTGTGCAAGGATTTGCCCGCGATTCAATCGGCTTCTCGGGTAAACTTTGTTTGCTAAAAAATCAGCGTCCTTTGCAAAGACACTTCCCGATACAGGTGATGCCGATATTCTTCGCCACATGAAATCGAAGACTTTGTTTTTTGATGTTTCAACGCGTGGAAAAGGCCTCTACGAAATTACAGCCCAAGTCAGGAATGCCCTCCAAGGCACATCCATTCAAGATGGCGTGGTCACGGTGTTTGTCCGTCACACGAGCGCGAGCCTTGTCATCTTTGAAAATGCCGACCCCACCGCGTCGCGTGATCTGGAAAAATTCTTCGAGCGCCTTGTCACCGAAGATGCCGACGGCTACAGCCACACTCTCGAGGGCCCCGACGACATGACCTCTCACATCCGCATGTCACTCACCCGCACAAGCGAAGTCATCCCTGTCTCCGAAGGCCGCATGGTCCTCGGAACCTGGCAGGGCATTTTCCTCTTCGAACACCGCCGCTCACCCCATGTCCGCCAACTCGCGGTGAACATCTCCGGGTGTTGATTTGCCTTGGAAACATCGGACTGTCTCGCTAACAACACGACTCACCTTTGCGGGTGTAGTTCAATGGTAGAACGGCAGCTTCCCAAGCTGCATACGAGGGTTCGATTCCCTTCACCCGCTCGTTTTTTTGAGTCCCTTTCTATTCGCTTTCGAGCACTTCATTTCATATACGGCTTAGGGGGACGAAAACCCGGAGAGTAAGATTTCATGCGGGTTTGCAAGGCGGCGAGGGGAGTGGGTTGGGAGGGACTCGAACCCTCAACCAACGCCTTAAAAGGGCGCTGCTCTACCATTGAGCTACCAACCCGGTCGAGGAGTGGAAAACTAATGCGATTCTCACGCGTTGCAATCCTGAAAATCATAAAATTTTCGGGGCGTGATTTACGCGGGGCGAGTTTTTCAAAATTCTTGAACGCTTCGAGTGTGGAGTCCATGTTTCCGGCCTGCCTTGAAATCTTCTACTGCCCACCTGCACAAACCAACTCACGAATGCGGCGTCTTCGCGGTCTTTAACCACCCAGATGCGGCGATGCTTTCTTACTACGGTCTCTTTGCCCTGCAGCACAGGGGACAGGAGAGCGCTGGAATTGTCTCAGCCGAGCCAGGCGCGGCTACCTTCAATACTCACAAGGGCATGGGACTTGTATCCCAGGTTTTTCATTCGCGAGATCTCGAGAGACTGAAAGGCAACCGCGCCATTGGTCATGTGCGCTACTCCACGACGGGGTCCAGCAACCTGAAAAATGCTCAGCCTTTTGTGGTGGATACAGCGCGCGGACGGCTTGCCATTGCGCACAATGGAAATCTGGTCAACGCCGCCGCCCTGCGGGCCGAACTCGAAGAGCGGGGATCGATTTTTCAAACAACGGTGGATAGTGAAATCGTGCTGCACCTGCTGGCTCAGCCGACATCAAACGGCGGCGGCATAGCATCCCTGCGGCGTCTGGAGGGTGCTTTCTCGATTGTTCTCATGGGTGAGCGCGAGATCATCGGTTTCCGCGATCCCCATGGCTTTCGTCCGCTCTGCTTGGGAAAACTCGACGGGGCGTATGTGCTGGCATCCGAGAGTTGCGCGTTTGATTTGATTCATGCGGAGTTCATTCGCGATGTGGAACCCGGTGAGGTCTTGATCATCGATGAAAACGGCCTTCGCAGCGAGTGGCCGTTTCCCAAGCAACGGACTTCCTTTTGCATTTTCGAGCATGTCTATTTTGCCCGCCCCGACAGCAATATCGGCGGAACCAATGTCAGCATGGCCCGCGTGAACATGGGGCGCGAGTTGGCCAGGTTGCATCCTGTAGAGGCCGATCTGGTGGTGCCGGTGCCGGACTCTGGCATCTTTGCGGCCTTGGGTTTTTCGGAGGAGACCGGTATTCCCTACTATCCCGCCTTTGTCCGAAATCACTATATCGGCCGCACATTCATTCAGCCCACGCAAATGATCCGTGACTTCAATGTGCGGGTTAAACTCAACCTGATTCGCTCAGCCGTGGAAGGGAAGCGTGTGGTGGTGGTCGACGACTCCATTGTGCGCGGCACGACTGCCCGCTCCCGTGTGGTCAACCTCCGGGAGAATGGTGCCAAGGAAGTGCACATGCGCATCAGTTGCCCGCCGCACAAGCACGCCTGCTACTATGGCATTGATTTTCCAGACCCCGAGAAACTTCTCGCGAACCAGTGCACGGCCGAGGAAATCCGAAAATATCTCGGTGCTGATTCCCTTGGCTACCTCGATGTGGATGGCATGGTCCGCTCCACTGGACAGCCTGCGAATAATTTCTGCATGGCCTGCTTCAACGGCGACTACCCGGTCGCCTTCGATGACCAATTCGACAAACTCATTATGGAAAAACGGGCCGTCAAAGCCCGTCTTCTCGAACCACCCTCCGAACGACTGCTTTGAAAACTCCACGCAAACAAAAAGCCTACGCCGCCGCAGGGGTCGATGTGGACCTCGGCAACACAGTCAAAAAAGGAATCCACGCCCTCGTCAGCGCCACGCATGGCCCTGAAGTGCTCGGAAAAATCGGAGGATTCGGAGGTCTCTTCCGTCCCGATTTCCGGGGAATGAAAGACCCCGTCCTTGTCTCCAGCGTCGATGGCGTCGGCACGAAACTCAAAATCGCCTTTGCCACGAACCGCCATAACACCATCGGGCAGGATCTCGTGAACCATTGCATCAACGACATCGCCGTCATCGGCGCGCGTCCGCTCTTTTTCCTCGACTACATCGGCGGTGAAAAGCTCGACCCTGTTGTGTTCCGCCAGATTCTCAAAGGCTTTGCCAAGGCCTGCAAAGACGGTGGATGCGCCCTCATCGGCGGTGAGACCGCTCAGATGCCCGGCATGTATCAAAGCGGAGAATACGATGTTGCCGGCACGATTGTCGGTGTGGTGGACAGGCCGAAAATGCTCGACGGCTCAAAAATCAAAGTTGGCGATGCGATCATCGGCTTGAAGGGGCATGGTCTCCATACAAACGGCTACTCGCTCGCCCGCAAAGTCCTTCTGGAAAAGATGCGTCTTCCATTAGACAAACCCGCGCCCGGCATGAGCGTGCCGCTCGGCAAGGAACTTTTGAAGGTTCATCCGAATTATCAGCCACTCATGGCCTCCTTGCCACAAGGCATGCTCCACGGCGCTGCCCACATCACCGGGGGTGGCTTGCTGGATAACCTTCCACGCGTGCTTCCCGAGGGCTGCCGCGCTTCGATCGACAAGGGGTCCTGGAAAGTGCCAACCATTTTCAACATCATTCAAAACGCGGCGGATATTCCAGACGACGAGATGTTCCAGGTTTTCAACATGGGCATCGGCATGACGCTCGTCGTTTCAGCGAAGCGCGCGGAGGAGGCTTTGAAACTCACGAGGGGCATTCTGATCGGCAAGATCACCGAGGGCCCCCGTGATGTGGTCGTGGCTTGATAAACGACTTCCGCAGACCGGAAGGATCGGCTTGCGGCGGTTGAGTCGATGCCATTAGGTGTCTGTATGCGCTATCTGGATCCCAAGAATGACCTGACTTTTAAGAAGGTCTTCGGCAACCATCCGAATCTGCTCATCAGTTTTCTCAATGCCCTGCTGCCGTTGGAGCCAGGGCGTGAGGTGGTGGAAATCGAATACCTGCCGACGGAATTGGTTCCCGAAATTCCCGAGGTGCGGAACAGCATTGTCGATGTGCGCTGCCGCGACAGGGAGGGTCGGCATTTCATTGTGGAGATGCAGATGCTGTGGACGGATAGTTTTTTCCGCCGTGTTCTTTTCAACGCCTCCAAGGCGTATGTGAGGCAGATCAGGCCAGGGCAGAAATTCAAGTGCCTGCAGCCTGTTTATTCGTTGAATCTCATCAACGCGGTCTTTCGTCCGAACGCGCCGGATTGGTATCACCATTACAGGATCGTAAACATGGCCGATACCGGCGAGCGCATTGACGGGTTGGAGTTTGTTTTTGTCGAGTTGCCGAAGTTCACGCCGCAGAGTTTTCCTCAAAGAAAGCTCATGCTTCTCTGGCTGCGGTTCCTGACCGAGGTCGGCGAGGAGACCAAGGAAGTCGCCGGAGAACTCTACCAACAGGCGGAGGTGAGGGAGGCCATTGATCTTGTGCGCGAGAGTGCGTTTACGGAGGAGGAGTTGGCGGCCTATGAGGATTATTGGGACGGCGTGAGAGTTGAACGCTCGATGATTTCCGACGCCTTGGAAACGGGAGAAGCTAAGGGCCGGCAAACGGGCCATGCCGAAGGTGAACTCCAAGCCCGCAAGGAAATCGCCAAGTCGATGTTGGCTCAGGGATTTTCTCCCGAGCAGATTAAAGAAATCACCGGCGTTCCGGAGTAGGTAACCTCTCGTTCAGAGCAGCGAATCCACGAACTTCTCGCGGTCGAATGGGGCGAAGTCTGTTTCCTTTTCGCCTGTGCCGATGAATCTGGTGGGGATGCCGAGTTCATGCTGAATGGCAATGGCGATGCCGCCTTTGCCGCTGCCGTCGAGTTTTGTGAGGATCACGCCGGTTAGTCCGATGGCTTTGTGGAATTCGCGGGCTTGGACGAGGGCGTTTGATCCGGTGGTGGCGTCCAGAACGATCCACTTTTCATGGGGAGCAGATTGGTCTTGTTTGCCTAGGATGCGAACGACCTTGGCGAGTTCCTGCATGAGGTTGCTCTTTGTGTGCAGGCGTCCGGCCGTGTCGCAGAGGAGGAATTCGATATTGCGGCGCCGGGCGCTGTTCCACGCATCATGACACAGTGCGGCGGCGTCGCCTTGATACTGGCTGCGTATGACTTCGATGCCGAGCTTGGCACCCCAGGCGCAGAGTTGCTCGATGGCTGCCGCGCGGAAGGTGTCTGCCGCCACAAGGAGGCATGAGTGGTTTTGGGATTTCAACCAGTTTGCCAACTTGGCGCAGGATGTCGTCTTGCCGGTTCCATTCACGCCGGCGATGAGGACGGTGTGCGGACCGCTCGCCAAGGGAGCCAATGGAGGGTTTTCGGAGGGCAGGATTTTAAGAATTTCCTCTCGCAGGATCTGCAGAGCGGTCTCGCCATTCACCTCGCCGCCGCGCTCTCGCATGGCCTTGAGGATGACAGTGGTCATTGAGACCCCGAAATCCGCGCGAATCAAAGTCTCCTCCAGTTCGTCCCAGTCGACTGGTCCACCTGTGAAGCGGGAGATGAAACTTTTAAAAAATCCTCCGGCCATAGGTCAGGCGGCAGGAGATTTTTGTTTCCGGATATTATCCAGAACGCCATTCACAAATTTGCCAGAATCCTCGGTGCTGTATTTTTTAGCGATCTCGATGGCTTCATTGATGGCTACCGGTGCCGGAATGTCTGAGCGGAAGAGAATCTCATGGCAGGCGATGCGAAGAACGTTGCGATCCACCGCCGAGAGGCGATGGAACTCAAAGTTGCGCGCATTC
Organism: Terrimicrobiaceae bacterium; assembly: GCA_044375335.1. Lineage (GTDB taxonomy): Bacteria > Verrucomicrobiota > Verrucomicrobiia > Chthoniobacterales > Terrimicrobiaceae > UBA967. The sequence goes on from JBILMW010000088.1 coordinate 9,463, forward strand.
TTCGCGATGACCTCGTCGATCTCCTCGCGGTGTTGCATCCAACCTTGGAGCAATTCATCGCAGAAACGCCTGCCACTGGGGCTGAGACCACGCATTTCGTAGAATTCCTCGAGGGCCTGATCGCTTTGATCACCCTGCATTTCCCGTTGGTAAAGATATTGCACCGCTGCTTCGCGGGCATCGCGTCGGACTCCCATGGTTAAACAATCTCCGGTAGTTTGCGGGCGGCCGATACAGCTGCCCGCGCTGCTTCGACGCCGCGGTTGTGTTCAGTGCCCAGGCATCGTGCGCGGGCTTGTTCCTCATTTTTCACCAGAAGCACTTCGTGGATGACGGGCAGCTTGTGTTTGAGCGAGATGTCCAGAAGGGATCGCGTCACAGCTTCTGCTATCAATCGGGCATGATCGGTTTCCCCTTCCAAAATGACACCCAAGGCGATGATGGCTTGAAAACGGCCAAGTTCAGCCGTGGCCTGAACGAAAAGCGGGATTTCAAACGAGCCGGGCGTCCAGACGAGAACGATATTCGCCCCCGGTTCCAGAGCGCTCAACTCGCTGTGGGCATTGTCCACGAGGCCTTGGACAAACTCCTGATTGAACTTGCTGGCGACAATCGCATACGAGGCCGTGGAGTGGCCTACAGGGCGAAGTCGCGGCGGAAAGGATTTTGACATCGGCGCGATGTTCTCGATTTTCCGCGCGCCTGCAACCTTAAGCTGAATTTTTAAAAATTCCCGACTGCCCGTGTGGCTTGCGGTTCCGATGCCGGCGGGTGTAAAATTTATCTCTTCATGCGACGCTGGTTGTTTTGGATTTTTCTGATGCTTTTTGTGGGAGGCCTTGTGGCAGTCCCCGGGGGTAACCGTGCCGCAGTGAGGGTGGCGGATGGGTTTGACATGCCGGTCGGGAAGCCGAACGGCGATGGCTACTACATGTCCAGAGGGTTCTTGTCCTACCATCCAGGCGAGGACTGGAACGGCGTTGCCGGTGGAAACAGCGACCTTGGCGCTCCGGTTTATTGCATCGGCAATGGCTATGTGACTTTCGCGATGGACGCCCGCATGGGGTGGGGGAATGTCGTTATCGTGAGGCATGCTTTTGTCGAGGGTGGTCAACTTAAGACCGTGGATTCCATGTATGCCCACCTCAACCGAATCATGGTTCGCAAAGGCCAACAGGTGGCGCGTGGCCAGCAGGTGGGCACGATTGGAACGAACCGGGGTATGTATACGGCTCACCTTCACTACGAAA
>JBILMW010000241.1:0-2928 GCA_044375335.1 Terrimicrobiaceae bacterium
GGGTAGGTAACACCTACCTCGACGAGTTCGCCGAGTGGCATGTGAAGGACATGTATTCCCGCGAGGCGATTGGCGGCGTGGTGCCATCCGCCGGTGTCGGCACGGCATTCTCCCGCAAGTCGCTTGATTATTTAGCTTCAAAAAATGCTTCAGGCCCCTTTCGTGAAGGCCAACTTGCAGAGGACTACATGGTGGGTTTGGAACTCTGCCGCGCCGGATTCCGCGCTGGGTTCATCGACCATCCGGTGGAGCGCGAAATCGTGACGCGTAATGCCCAAGGCGAAGTCGTCTCGACGCGCACGGTGACCGAGAGCGTTGCCGTTCGTGAGAATTTCCCGCTGCGCTTTGTCGATGCCGTGAAGCAAAAGGCGCGCTGGATTGTCGGCACAGCCTTCCAGGGATGGCAGCACGGCGGTTGGTGGGGTTCCGCCGCCGTTCGCTACACACTCCTCCGAGACCGCCGCGCACCTGTAGTGCACTGCATCAATGCTGCTGGCTACTGCGTGATGGGCTATGTGCTCTTTGAATTTGCCGTGCTTCACACGGACTTCCGCAATTGGATTTTTGTGAGGCCGCTTTTCGAGGCCGACAGCCTCCTGTGGCGCATCGTTCTCGTCTGCACTGCGCTCCTTGTTTACAGGGTCGGCCAGAAGGTGACCTGTGTGTCCAATGTCTATGGTCTCCGCCAGGGTCTCTTTGCGATTCCTCGCTATCCGGTGGTGAATTTTATCAACATGGGGGCGACATTCCGCGCCGCTTGGCTCTATATGCGCCACCGCCTCTTCGACACGCCGCTTGCATGGACGAAAACGAGCCATGTCTTTCCAGGAGTGGCGGAGTTGGAGGAATACTCACGCTCCGTCGAGGATCTCCTCGTCGAGGAAGGCTATGTTTCCCGTCCCGAATTGCAGGATATTCTCAGTAAACACCGAGGTCTCTCCGCACCGCGTGCGCTCTTGGATATGCAACTCATCGACGAGGATCAGTTTCTCGACATCTGGTCTCGTTTCGCACGCCTGAAAGCGGAAATCGTCACGCCTGAGGACATCTCTCCGGAATCCTTGGACGGATGGTCCGAGTTGCAAGCCCTGCGCTTCCGGGCGATGCCTTCCACGGTCGGCGAGGATGGTGCGCTGGCTTTCGCTTTTACGGAACCGCCCTCAGAGGACGACATCCAGGCTGTTGCGGAAATAGCAGGCGCTCCGATCGAAGCCCGGCTTCTGCGCCCTTCGAATCTCTGGGCGCTTCGAAATTCGATTTATCCGGCACGCCTTCTGGACGGCCAACCACGCCATCCGCTCAAAGAGGATTTTGAAAACCTTAACGCAAGGGACCGGCTCCGCGTCCGGCAATTTCAGATGAGCCGCTCGCGCACTCTGGCGGATGCCATGATCAGCTTGCGTTTGATCTCGCCGGAAAAAGTCCGTCGTCTCGTGGCAAGCGACCTCGGCGTCTCCGAGGCGGATTTCTCCCGCCTGACAATTAGCGTCTCGCTCATCAAGGCCCTGGGCCCTGTTTTCTGCGAACTCCATGGGCTGATCCCGCTGAGCGACGGAACGATTGGCGTCACCAATCCCATCCATCCGAATGTGGGCCTGCGCATCAATGAGATTCTCGGCTCCGAGGTTACATTCTGCGCGGATACCCCAACGGCTTTCGCCAAGTTGCACCATGACCTTGCCGTCCTGCGCTTCGGCGAGGATGCACTTATGGACTACTTTGTCGATGAGGGTGAGTTGACCCGCGACCACGCCGTGCGAATCCGCGATATGCGGCGACTCATTGCCGGTCCGGTGGATCGCCTTCTCGTCCAACTCGGCCTCGTCAAACAAATCAAAATCCTCAAAGCACTTCGCCAGATATCAGGTCTCGTAACCGCGAGCCCAACGGAAGGTCCCTCCGGTCTTGAAGCCGAGGAACTCCTCGCCCCTGGCTTCGGCGAGCGGACAGGAGTTGTCGTCCACCAGATTCGCGACTCGGGGATTACTTTCCGAATCAGCGGGCTTCTCTCGGAAGCCGACCTGCATGAAATCACCGAACGCTGTGCCGGCATGCCATTGGAATTTCAACTCAGCCCTGTATGACACCCCTTTCATCCCAAAAAACCATCGCCGTCATTGTTGGCACGCGTCCGGAGGCCATCAAGCTGGCTCCCGTGATTCGCAGCCTGCAAGCCTCCGATTCGCTTCGGCCGCTTACCATCTCCACATCCCAACACGCTGAAATGACGGCCCAGATTTTCCAAAGTTTTGGCATCACTCCCGATCTGGACTTGGGCGTCATGCGGCCGCGTCAGAGCCTCTGGGACCTCACGGCCGCTCTCACCACGGCGCTGGGACAGGTTTTCAGCGGAAACCGCATTGACGGTGTTGTCGTGCAAGGCGACACCACCAGCGCGTTCGTGGGAGGGCTTTGTGCCTTTTACCATCAAATCCCCGTGGCACATGTGGAGGCGGGGCTGCGCTCGCACGACCGCTACTCGCCCTTCCCCGAGGAACTCAACCGCACCATGCTCAGCCGTCTGGCGAACTGGCATTTCGCGCCCACCGATTTTTCCGCCTCGCTCTTGCGTGCTGAAAACATCCCAGACGATTCGATTTTCGTCTCGGGAAACACCGTTGTCGATGCCCTGCAGTGGATGATCCAGCACTCCAAGGCTTCCACGCTTCCGGGCAGCGTGCCGAATGACGCTCGGTCTTTGATTTTAGTCACCTGCCACCGTCGTGAAAACATTGGCACGCCAATGCGCTCTGTGGCGCTTGCCATCAAGCACCTCGCCGAAAACAACGCTGGTATTCATCTCCTCTTCCCGCTGCATCCGAATCCCTCGGTTCGCGAAAATGTCAAACCCCTGCTTGAAAACCGCGCTGGCATTACCCTCTGCGAACCACTCAACCACGACGAATTTCTAAACGCCTTGCGGCAGTC
>JBILMW010000089.1:0-10629 GCA_044375335.1 Terrimicrobiaceae bacterium
TGAAATCATGGTCATCCTCGATGACACCTCTCTCCCACTCGGCATGCTGAGGCTTCGCAAGTCTGGCAGCGCCGGCGGGCACAATGGACTGGAATCCGTTCTCGTCCATATGGGAACAGAGGCAGTCCCCCGAATCCGAGTTGGAATCGGAAAACCAGAGAGCACCCTCCATAATCACGTCCTCGGCGGATTCCGCAAAGAGGAACTTCCCCTGCTTCAGGAGTCTGTGAGCAGGGCGTCGGACGCTTTTGAATACGCCAACGCCCATGGCATCGAAGCCGCAATGAATCAATTCAACCAAAAAAACCAGGAACAATGAACAGATACGAAGCACTCCTCGCCCTCAATACACGAGGCAAAGAAGAAACCATCAAAGACACCATCGAGCGCCTTGAAAACGTGCTCAAAGCAGAGGGAGCCGCCATCGAGCAGGTTCAACGCCTCGAAAAACGCGAACTCGCCTACGAAACAGACCACCTCAAGAGTGCCTACTTCGTGAATTTCGTGTTCGAAGCCGCTCCGACCGCGATCGATAAACTGCGCTCAAAGCTCAAACTCGACAACGACATTCTCCTCCAAAACTACCTCAAACTCCCTACTAAAAAAGCTTCGGCTCCAGCCGCAGCCTAACCCAATAAGGAAGCCATGGCCAACGTCAACAAAGTTATCCTCATCGGAAACGTCACACGCGACCCCGAAGTCAAGTTTACCTCGAAAGGCAGCGCCGTTACGGACATTGGCCTGGCCATCAACCGCAATTACACCCTCGACAATGGTGAGAAACGGGAGGAGACGACATATGTTGATGTCGAACTTTGGGGACGCCTCGCCGAGATAGCTGGTGAATATGCCAAGAAAGGCCGTCCCGTTTACATCGAAGGCCGCCTTCGCATGGACACCTGGGAAGACAAGGCCAGTGGGCAAAAGCGGAGCCGCATGAAGGTAGTGGGTGAGAACCTGCAACTCTTGGGCGGTCGCACCGGAGGGCCCGCCCCGTCCGGTGGAGGCGAGCATGAGGGCTACGAATCCGCTCCTGCAGCCGCCCCTCGCCGCTCCGCGCCACCACAAGCTCAGCGTCAGGTTGCGCCTCCTCCGAGCGACATGCCTGACGACGACATTCCGTTCTGAGGCCCTGCGAGGCTTGAAATCTCAAACCAGGCGGGCATTGGCATGAACAATTTCCCATGAGCACGCCAGACCCCAAATCTCAGGACCTCGAGCCGATAGATTCGGCTTTTGAAATTTCCCTCAGGCCACCGCTTTTCGAGGAATTTGCGGGTCAGGAAAAAACTGTCGAACGCTTGCAGGTGATGGTCGAAGCGGCCAAGCAACGGGGCGACACGCTCCAGCACATCCTTCTTAGCGGCCCCCCAGGCCTTGGCAAGACCACCCTCGCCTACATCATAGGCAATGCCATGAACTCCGAGGTCCGCACCACCAGCGGACCGATGATCGAAAAGGCAGGCGACCTCGCTGGACTGCTAACAAATATCGAACGCGGTGGAGTTCTCTTCATCGATGAAATCCACCGCCTGCAACCAGCGATCGAGGAGTATTTGTATCCGGCGATGGAGGATTTCAAACTCGACATCGTTATTGACCAAGGCCCCAGCGCCCGAACCGTAAGGCTGAGCCTCGCTCCCTTCACCCTCATCGGGGCCACGACCCGCTCCGGCATGATCAGCGATCCGCTGCGCTCGCGATTCGGCATGAACTGCCGCCTCGACTACTACGCTCCCGAAACCCTTGCTTCCATTGTGAGTCGAAGCGCGGGACTTCTCGGTAGCGAGTTGGAAGCCGGTGCCGACTTGGAAATCGCCCGCCGCGCCCGAGGCACACCACGCATCGCAAACAACCTTCTCCGCTGGGTGCGCGACTACTCCTTGGTTCGTGCCGGGGGCCGAATCACCGCCCAGAGCGCCACCGACGCCCTCACCATGCTCGACATCGATGCCGAGGGCTTTGACGAAATGGACAAGCGCATCCTGGAAGCGATCATCGGCCTTTTCGATGGAGGCCCAGTAGGCGTGAACAGTCTTGCCGTCGCCATCGGAGAGGAATCCGGCACGATTGAGGAGGTCCACGAACCCTACCTCATCATGCAAGGTTACATCAAACGCACCGCCCAAGGCCGCGTCGCCATGCCGAAGGCCTACAGAAAGCTCGGCCTGCCTGCGCCGAAATCCGCTCCCGACTCCCCCTCGCAGCCCGATCTTTTCAAGGCGTAGCGATGGATTTCATGCTTCAAGGCAAAGTCGCCATGGTGGCCGCATCCAGTCGTGGTCTGGGATTTGGAGTCGCCCGGGAACTCGCCCGCGAAGGCGCAAAGGTATCCCTCGCCAGCAGAGACTTGGAGTCTGCCAAGAAAGCTGCTTCGCAAATCGATGAAGAAACGGGAACTCCATTACTCGCCTCGCAAATGGATGCAAAAGATCCGGCAGCCATAGCAAATTGGACAGCACGCACCATCTCGGAATTCGGCGGAGTCGATCTCCTCGTAGCCAATGCAGGCGGTCCTCCCGCAGGAAACTTCGACTCCTTCAGCGACGAATCATGGCAGGACGCCTTTGAACTCAATCTTCTCAGCACTGTTCGTATGATACGCTGCGTCCTCCCCTCGATGCGCCAACGCGGCGGTGGCTCCATTCTCACGATCACCTCTATCACTGTCAAAGAGCCCTCCGAACAACTCATTCTCTCAAATGTCATGCGATCCGGTGTCACAAGTCTGGTCAAGACGCTCTCCATCCAACTCGCTCCAGAGGGCATCCGCGTGAACAACATCATGCCCGGCCGCATCGATACCGACCGCATCAGGAGCCTCGACAGCACGCGCGCCGAACGCACCGGGATGACGCCTGAAGAGTGCCGAGCAGATGCCATAAAGACGATTCCCATCGGCCGCTACGGCGACATCACCGAATTTGGAAAAGCCGCAGCGTTTCTCCTCTCCAACGCCGCATCCTACATCACCGGCTCCAGCCTAGCCCTCGACGGTGGTTCCCTCAAAACCGTCTGGTAAAGCTCAGAGCTTACGCTCCACGGCCTCAAATCCCTCAAGCTCACCAAGGAGATTGAATTGAGGCGCGAGATCGATTTGGACCCGGTAGGTGGTTTGGTTTTTGTGATAGTTCACCATCTCCACGCTGCAACCCTGACGCGAGCGAATCGCATTTCGCAGTGCGAGCACGGATTCCGTAGTTGTTTCCGGCCCTTGCAGAAGTGAGCCGGGCTTCCGCCCTCGGATTTCCTCAAAGGTATATCCGCAAAGCCCGGAGAATGCGGGATTGATCTGGATAACATGTCCCTGAGCATCCGTTCGAACGCGGGCGGGCTCCTCCGAAATACGGCCCAGAACGCTTTCAAAAATGCGCTCGGCTGCAACAGAGGTCAAAGAGGCAGACTTTGATTCGTTAGACGAGAAGGAAGAATCTGTGATGTCAGAAATCATTTAAGGAAATTTCAAATGGTTACGCACTTCAACCTATCGAAGATGCGCGCGAGATTATTTTTTTGAGTAAAATTCCAAAATTCCAGCAACCAGCCCGGGGATGTCGTGAACTTTAGCTTCCACATCGACTGGCATTTTCAGCTCGCGCATGGTTTTTGAAGTGACCGGTCCGATGCTTGCAAATTTCACGCCTTCGCAAGGGGGCAACTGGAGTGCGTGAAAATTTTCCGCCGTCGAGGAGCTGGTGAAAGTGACCATGTCCGCGCCTTCAGTTCTGTAACGCTCGATGCCTCCCGAGTCGTCGGAGGTTTCGGGAACAGTGCGATAGGCGATCGCCTCATCGATGATCGCCCCAAGGCGACTGAGTTCCTTGGGCAGCACATCGCGCGCACCTTCCGCTCGGGCGAGAAGGATTTTGACATTGTCGAGGCTCGTTTCCTTTTGCAGGGCCTTAATGATTTCCTCGGCGACATATTTTTCAGGCTGCACATCAACTTGGAAGTGGAAGGCGTTCACACGCGCGGCGGTGGCAGGTCCGATGGCTGCGATGCGCACTGCACCGAGATCACGGGCATCGCGGTAAATTTCGAAAAAGGCGTTGAAGAAGGCATCCACGCCATTCGGGCTCGTAAAAATGAGCCAGTCGTAGCCGTGGGCATAGGCGACGGATTCGTAGAACTCCCTTTTGTTCGGGGCAGGCTCAATGCGGATCGTCGGCATCTCAAATGCATCGGCACCGAGTTCGCGGAGGCGGTTCACAAGCTCGCCGGCTTGCTGGCGGGTGCGAGTCACCGCGATCCGTTTGCCAAAGAGCGGCAGGGTTTCAAACCAATTCAGCTTGCCGCGAAGCGAAACGACATCGCCAAAAACAGCGACCGCCGGTGCTTTGAATGAAGCGGCTAAGGCCCTCTCCGCAATATCCGCCAGCGTCCCCACGAGCGTTTCCTGCCGGGCTGTCGTCGCCCATCGCACCAAGGCCACAGGGGTTTCTGCTGTCATACCTGCTTCATGCAAACCAGCCGTGATTGTTGCCAATCGGTCAATTCCCATCAGCATGACTTTGGTTCCTGGCGTCGAGGCAAGCGCCTTGTAGTCGATCGAAGACTCCACTTTGGTCGGATCCTCATGCCCCGTGAAAATGGTCAGCATGGTGTTGTGGGCTCGATGCGTCACAGGAATACCAGCATAGGCTGGCCCCGAAATAGCTGATGTCACCCCCGGCACGATCTCAAAACGACACCCCGCCTCTTGAAGCATCTCGGCCTCCTCGCCGCCGCGGCCGAATAAAAAAGGATCCCCTCCTTTGAGGCGGGTCACTGTTTTGCCCTCGAGAGTCTTCGCAACGATCAGCGCATTGATCTCCTCCTGCCTCATGGTGTGCGCGCCGGCTTTTTTACCGACATAGATTTTTTCAACGCCAGATCGTGCGTGCCGCAGAAGTTGGGGATTGCAGAGGTAATCGTAAACGAGCACATCGGCGCGTTCGATGCATTCGCGCCCCTTCAGCGTGAGCAGAAGCGGATCGCCAGGCCCGGCACCCACCAGAAAACAGATTCCTTGAGACATATTGATTGGGATGCTGTCAGTTTCTGAATCGTGAAGAAATCCTTTTGATTGCTGGATAATTTCTCTCGAGCACCACATGCTGTTCGCATGCTCGATGCCATCGAAAGACTCCTCGCCCTCCAAGACCGCGATCAAAAGCTCCGCACCCTCCGACTTGAACTTCAGGCTGTGCCGACAGAAATCGCCTCGAAACAAAAACTAATTGCCGATTCGGCAGCCCGGCTCGATCTTGCGCGCACACGAGCCAAGGCCATCGAAGTCGAAAAAAAATCCCTTCAAGGAGAAGCGGCATCCAAGCGCGATCAAATAGCCCGCTACAAAACCCAGCAACTCCAGACGCGCAAAAACGAGGAATACACCGCCCTCACCCATGAGATTTCCAATGTCGAAAACCTCATCGCCCAAATTGAGGACAAGGAACTCACTTTGATGGAGGAAGCCGATAGCCTGGCTCCCGAAATCGCCGCTGCCGACAAAACCCACGCCGACGAAAAAGCCCGCTTGGAAGGCCAGATCGCCCTTCTGCGGGAAAAGGAAGGCAATTTGAAAACCCGTATCGACGAAGTGCAAAAAAACCGCGCTTCAGCTGTTGAGGGAATCGATGAGGAACTTCTCGAACGCTACGAGCGCCTTTTCGAAACAAAAAACGCCCGCGCTGTTGTGTCTGTGGAGCACGATGTCTGCACCGGATGCCACATGAAAATCACCGCCCAAACAAGCCTCGCTCTTCGCTCCGACAAATCCATCGTTTCATGCCCTCAGTGCGGCAGGCTGCTCCATCTGCCAGCCTGACCAAACCGGCCTTGGGCGTGTTTAAAGTCTTGAGACAAATGGTCCGACTCCTTTATCAAGCGCCATGCGTATTTCATGGCCAACCCTGCTCCTTCTCGTAGGTTTTACTTTTAGCGTTCACGCCGGCAACGAGCTGGGAAAAATGATCTCCGTGCAGGGCGGAGTTTTGCCTGACGGATCGCCTTTCAAAGGCACGATGGTCGAATCTTTTTCCCTGGGCAAAACGGAAACCACATGGAGCGAATGGCAAACCGTGCGCGCCTTTGCAGAGACCAAAGGATACGACATCAAAAAAGCCCCCGCAAACGCTCTGCCAGACCACCCCGTAGAAGGCATCAGCTGGTTCGATGCTTTGAAATGGTGCAACGCAAAGAGCGAGATGGAAGGCCTCGAGCCGGTCTACCTCACCAAGGGCGAAATTTTTAAAACAGGAAATGTCGTTCCAGGAATCAACCCCAAAGCCAATGGCTACAGGCTGCCCGGCGGCGCGGAGTGGGAATGGGCGGCGCGTGGCGGATCCTCGAGCCAAGGATTCACCTACAGCGGCGGCAATGATTTGAACAAGGTCGCCTGGAACTGGAACAACTCGGCAGGAGCCAAGCAGGACATGTCGGACGGCCGTGGCACATGGCCCGTGGGACTGAAGGATGCCAATGAACTCGGCTTCCATGACATGAGCGGAAATGTCGCCGAGTGGTCGGGAGATCAAGCGAATGGACCGTTTCGTGGCATCCGTGGCGGCGCTTGGTATGGAGCGGCGTCGGACTGCGCCCTTAACCTCACAAACTTCAGCAGCGCGGAACTCGGCTTCCAGTTCATCGGCTTCCGCGTCGCGCGCGGCGGCGCTGTAGCCGGCGATGCATCATCCCCCAAGGTAGTCATCTCGACGGCCCCGGTCCTTCCCTCGGGCAAAACCGGCCTCGCCTACGATGCGGAATTCGAAGCTCAGGGCGGCGTGCCGCCAATTCACTGGAGCGTTAAAAAAGACACGCCTCTGCCTACTGGCTTGGTTTTGGCGAATGGCAGGATTTCCGGCACTCCAAAAGCCTCGGGATCCTTCTCGTTCACTTTGCTCGCCGAGGATTCCAATCCATCGCTTCGCAACACAGCCGCGCAGTCTTTCAGCTTGGATATCGCCTCCTATGGCCTCGAGATAAGCTCCGAACCCGCTATCCTGACAGGCAAGGTCCAAGAGCCTTTCGCAGTCACCTTCACCGCGACAGGCGGCGAGGCTCCCCTCAAATGGTCCGCACCGGATGGCCTTCCTCGCGGACTCAGCCTCGACGCTGCCACAGGCGTTCTCAGCGGTAAGCCTGCCCGTCCCGACAACTCCTCGCTCTCGATCCGGGTTGTGGATGCCAAGGGATTCCCTGCGACGCGCTCGATTCCGACATCCTTCACCACCGACCCCCTACAAATTTCACAAACTCCCCCACCCTCCTCAATGGTTGGCGTCGAACTGCTCTGGCAACTCGAAGCGAAAGGTGGTCTGGCCCCTTATAAATTCGCTCTGGCACCGGGTTCCAGCCTCCCGCCCGGCATGTATCTGAGCACTTACAATCCTCCCGGTCGGATCATTGGGAAGCCCAGAACCGAGGGTTCGTATGCCGTCAAAATCACAGCCACCGATTCCCTCGGCCAATCCACCGAACAGGATTTCACGGTCAATATCCTTCCCTACGATCTGGCCATCTCGGAGATCGCCACGCCCATCGAAGGAAAATATCGCGAACCACTCGCCAGAACACTGAATGCCAGCGGCGGCGTGCCACCGCTGACCTGGAGCGTCCCGTCAGGCCTCCCAAAAGGCCTCACGGTCAACCCAACCACAGGCTCCATGGAGGGAACTCCCATGGCCGCAGGTTCGTTTGATGTTCAATTCAAAGTCACCGACTCCCAGTTCAAATCAGCCACGACGAATGCAACACTCCGCATTGCTGTGGACCCCGTTGTAATCGGCGTTTCCACACTTCCCCCAGCGAAGGCTGGAACTTCCTACACAGCGGAAATTCCGACCACCGGAGGCGTGCTTCCCGTCAATCTCTCGCTTCAGAAAGGCAGCGAGCTGCCAGCTGGTCTGAGCCTCGGTAAAAACAAAATCTCCGGCACACCATCAGCCGCAGGTGCATTCACTTTCACCATCGTGGCGGAGGATTCGAATTCGTCCAAATCCAAGGTCGAACAAACATTCAGCCTCGAGATCGCCTCCTACGGCATGGAGATCGCCGCAGAGCCAGCCATCATTTCCGGCAAAGTCAAAGAACCCCTCTCGATCTCATTCAGCGCCACAGGTGGAGAGCCACCTTACAAATGGTCGGCCACCGGCGACATGCCGCGCGGGCTCTCCATCAACGCATCAACCGGTGTCCTCGGAGGCAGCTCTTCAACTCTCGCAAGCAGCACCATCACCATCCGCGTTACCGATGCCAAAGGCTTTCCGGTAACGCGCTCGATTCCACTCTCCATCACGGCGGATCCTCTCGCAATCCCGGCGGATGCACCTCCCTCGGCCATGGCGGGAGCCGATTTCCTGTGGCAGATTCCTGCCAAAGGCGGCATCCCTCCCTACAAGTTCGAGTTGGCGGAGGGCAGCAAACTTCCTCCAGGCATGTTCCTCAGCGAATACGCTCCGCATGGCCGCATCGTTGGCGAGCCAAGCACCACCGGCACCTTCACTTTCAAGGTCATCGCCAAAGACACACTCTCCCAGCAGGCCGAAGGCGAAGTGACCATCACAGTTGCACCTTACAATCTCCCACTCGCTGAGATTCCTCCGGTCGAAGGAAAATACAACGAGCCACTGGCAATCAACCCGGTCGCATCTGGAGGCGTGCCGCCGCTCGTTTGGAGTGTCCAAGGCCAGTTGCCAAAGGGCCTTTCACTCAATGCCAGCAGCGGTGAAATCAGTGGAAAGCCAATGGCCGCCGGTTCGTTCGATTTCATTTTGAAGGCAACCGATGCCAAGCGCAAATCCGTGACCCAAAATGCCAGCATCCGCACCACGGCGGATCCATTGACCATCACCACGGCCACCCTGCCGCCAGCCAAGGCTGGATCTCCCTTCAACGCCGAAATCGCAACCACCGGCGGCATCCTGCCAATAAGCCTTTCGCTCAAATCCGGCAGCACACTACCGCCCGGCCTCACACTTGCAAAAGGCAAACTCACCGGCACGCCATCAGCCGCAGGCAGCTTCGCCTTCACAATCGTGGCGGAGGATTCAAATACCGCCGCGAAGTCCAGTCGTGAGCAGGCCTTCAATCTCGAAATCGCATCCCACGGAATGGAAATCGCTCCAGATCCGGCTTTGATTTCTGGCAAAGTGAAGGAGACACTCTCGGCGACCTTCATAGCCACGGGGGGCGAGCCTCCTTACAAATGGTCGGCAACGGGCGACCTGCCACGGGGACTTTCCCTCGATGCCTCCACGGGCGTCCTTTCAGGCACGCCGAGTGAACTGAAAACGGGCACCCTCATGATCCGTGTTTCAGATACCACAGGCTTCCCATCGACACGCTCGATTCCCGTTTCGATCACCACCGATCCTCTTGAGATCATCCACGAGCCCGCCCCGCTTGCTCGTCCGGGCGCAGATTTCAAGTGGCCATTTCAACTCAAAGGCGGACTATCCCCCCGCCCGATCCGCCTCGCTCCAGAAAGCACCCTGCCTCCTGGGCTTTATTTGAGCTTCAATGCCACCACTGCGCGTATTCAAGGCAAGCTGCGCAGCGAAGGGACATTCCAATTCGCACTTATAGCTGAGGATGCGGGATCAACGCCGGTCAGGAAGGACCTCGTCCTTGTGATCTCCTCGACACCGCCGGAGATTTCAGAGAACCCGCTTCCTGTGGCCATCAGCACCCAATGCCTGCCGTCGGCCCGCCTCGGTGCCCCCTACAACCAGGAGATTGAAACCTCCGGCGGACTGCCTCCGCTAAAAGTTGCGCTGAAAGCCGGAAGCCAACTCCCCACAGGCATCCTGCTCGTGAAAGAACGCCTCACCGGAACGCCCACCGTCGCTGGAAACCACTCGTTCACACTCACCGCATCAGACATTCAAGGCTCAAATGCCGAGGCCACCTTCAACCTAATGGTGGGCGAAATGCCGATGCAAATTGCAGGACCACGCAATTCCCGCGCCGTTGAATTCAAGCCCTTCAAAGCCGAACTCCGCGTCAAAGGAGGAAAGGCACCCTACTCCTGGACGACCCGCGCCCCGCTTCCGGCGGGCTTGCGACTCGATGCCAATACTGGCGTCCTCTCCGGAGAACCTGCAAAGGGAACCTCAGGGAACTACTCTGCGGCGATTCAAGTCACCGATGCGGATGGACAAACTGCCGCAGGTCTCTTCACCTTCGCCATCACAGCAGCTGAACCCTTGAGCATTTTGGAAAAAAGCCTGCCGGGCGCGATTCTGAACACTCCCTACAATACAAAACTCTCCGCAAAAGGAGGCAACTCCGCGAATCTCAAGTGGTCCATCCAATCCGGCAAGCTCCCGCCGGGCCTCTCGCTCAATGAAGCAACAGGTGAAATCTCGGGCACCCCGACAAACACCGGCAACGAGGAAATCATCTTCAATGTCGAAGACCCTGCGGGAAACAGCTGCATCCAACTTCTCCTTCTGGATGTGACCGTGGCATTCAATCCCGGAATGGTATTCGTTCTCGGCGGAAAGCTACCGCCAAGCTCGCCACTGGGCGAAAAGATCGTCCCAGACTTCTACATGAGCCGCTACGAAACAACTTGGGGCGAGTGGAAAAAGACACGCGCCATGGCCTCAAGCAAAGGCTACGACATTGTGGATTCTGGAAAAGGAA
>JBILMW010000242.1:0-2878 GCA_044375335.1 Terrimicrobiaceae bacterium
AAATAAAAATCGAGTCCGCAGACTACGCGCACGCCCCGGAATAACCCCACGCGCCACGCCTCATGAAGCTCGCTAAAAAACAAGAGGACGAAATCGGCTTTCAACTCGCGCCGATGATCGACATGACATTCCTCCTGCTCATTTTTTTCATGGTGACCACCAAGATTTCCAAGGAGCAGGTGAATGTGGAAATCAAGCTCCCGACGGCCTCGAACGCCTCGATACCGGATGATCTTTCAAACCGCGACATCATCAGCATCGATAAGGACGGCACCTACTACATAGGCCAAACCCCTGCCGATAAAAAGCAACTCACTACCCACCTCAAGGAGCGCTTCAAGGTCACCCCACCCCTCCGCCTCTATGTCCGCGCCGACAAAAACACGCCCGGCAAACAGATCAAAGAACTCATGCGCATAGCCAGCGAAGCCGGTGCCGTGAATGTCATTTTCGGAACCTATCAGGACTGACGACCACCTTTTCACCCTCTCATGCAAATCCGCCGAAAAGATGTCCAGACCGTCGAAATGCAGATGGGACCCATGATCGACATGGTTTTTCTGCTGCTCGTTTTTTTCATGGTCTCCGCCAAGCCCATCAAACAGGAGAGCGACATCAACATCGGACTCCCCGGCACCGTCGCCCAAGAGGAGGCCCTCGACATACCCGACGAGCAACGCATACAGATCCAACCAAACGGGCAAATCCTCCTCAACGACCAGCCGATGGACAGCCCGCAAAGCGCCGAAGTGCCGACTCTTCTCGGCACCCTCAAGCGCTTCAAGGAATCGGCGGACTCCAATAAAACCGAGGCCCTCATCACGATCGATGCGGATGACGCCGCCAACCACCAACGCATCGTCCAAGTGCTCAATGCCTGCGCGCAGGCGAAAATCACCGGCGTCACGTTCGCCGATGCCGGAGAGGAGGAGTAAACATGGCCGCCATCGAATCATTCCTCTCCGAAAGCGCCGCAGCCAAGAAACGCCGCTGGGCCATGCTCACCTCGATTCTCATCGGAGTCATCCTCCTTCACCTCGCAGCCGGCGTGGTTGCGGGCATCTTTGTCGTCGCGAAATACATTTTCCCTCCACCCGCGAATTTCGTCGTCCAGCGCGACATCCGCCTGCCAGCAAAAAAGCGCGAACACAAAATGAACATGGCCGCGCTCGATGCCATCGCACCGAAACCAACCTTCAACGACAAACTCCAAAGCAGCCGCCCGACTGCTTTTTCACTGCCCGCAGTGCCCGACCTGCCGCTCGACCAGATGCTGCCACTGGACCCGTCCCAAATCATCGCCGACCAAGTCTCATCCCTCAGCACAAGCGAAGCCATGGGTGCCGGTGCAGGCTCTGCCGCCACCGGCAGCGGTGGATTTGGAAAAGGCATGAGCTTCCTTGGCATCCAATCCGACGGCCAACGCGTCCTTCTCATGTTCGATGTCTCGACCTCCGTCAAAACCAAGGCCGAAAAAGCAGGCGTTCCCCTCACGAAAATCAAACTCGAAACCATCGAACTCATCAAAAAACTCCCGATCACCTCCCGCTTCGGAATCATCCAATTCTCGCGAAACTACAAACCCTTCAGCGAGGAAATCGTCCCCGCCACCAACTCCAACCGCGACGCCGCCATCGCCTGGGTCGAAAACGAATGGGTGGAATCCGGCATGATCCCCTCCTCCGGCAAGGGCATCTCCAGCCCGAACGGCGTCATCGGCGTCCTCGAACTCGCCGCCAAAATGAAACCCGATGTCGTCTTCCTCATCTCCGACGGCAGCTTCCAATCATCCCTCAACCCACAAGGCATCCCTTGGAACGATTTCAAAAAAGCCGCCGACTCCGTCAAAGACGCCTCCGACGACCCCTGCCGCTTCAACTTCATCACCTTCGAAGCCTCCGAAGAAGACACCAAAGAACTCAAACGCATCTCCAATCGCAACGGCGGAAAAATCATCGAACTCAAAAAATAACCACGCGCAACCAACATCCCGACCCGCTCGAATTACGACCAAATTTTTGGACGATCGTCCAAATTTTTGGTCTTTTGGTTTTATAATTCTATTCTGTGGAATGCTTTCTCAATTTCAGCGTTTGGGTAAGGAGCGGAAGATGGGCGATATCCTTGGGACGGCGTATGTGTTTCTTGCTGGCAATGATTCTTGCGAGCGGCAGGACGCGAATTTGTCGGCCCAGCCAATCCAGCACCTCGGCTCGTTCATACTCGTCGGCGAAGGTTTTCAATCCATCGACGCGGTAGAGAAAATTCACCAGAGTGTCATCGTCCAGAGCCACAACGGTGCGGGCGAGAATCTCGGCACCAAGTTTTTTTGCGATATCAAGAGCTTTGACATAACGGCGCTCGGGCAGTTCCAGCCAGATATCGGTATCCAAGGTTGTCGCTGGAACGCCTTGGAGTATGGCTGCCGTCATTCCGGCGAATTGAAACCGAATACCTTCCTCTGCGAGCGCGTCAACAAGCCGAGCGAGCGCAGATGGGCTTGGTGCATCTCCCATCTTTCGTCGGGCGTCGCGGCGAGGCTTCGCGCGAACAGGATTCTTTCGTGCTCGCTGAGACCGGGCACTTTTTTCAGAAGCCTTTCCATGCTCTGGCGTTTTTTTTTCACCTCAAAAAAGCTACGCTTCTGGAATCGGTGAGTCAACGGATCGGGCGAACTTTCGGCTTTTTTAATCTAAACTAAGCGCGCGAGTTCCTTGGGCAGCGGGCAGGTGAATACCATGTCCTTACCGCTCACAGGGTGTGGAAACCTCAGCGCGCTCGAGTGTAGGCCCAGACGCTTCGCGGGATTGCTCTTCGCTCCGTATTTTTGATCCCCGATGATCGGGCAGCCAGCTTCGGCGAGTTGCACGCGGATCTG
>JBILMW010000243.1:0-2870 GCA_044375335.1 Terrimicrobiaceae bacterium
CGGTGTTTAAAAAACTACTCGGGTAGATTCACGCAGGCCGTGGCGAGCGCTGCCATGCCTTCGCCGCGACCGAGGAATCCCATCGACTCGTTTGTGGTGGCTTTGATGCCAACTCGTGCCGGACTTATGCCCAAAGCTGCTCCGACGCGGTATTTCATTTCTGAAAGATGCGGTGCGATGCGGGGCTCTTCAGCGATGAGGGTGGCGTCGATGTTGTGAAGTTGGATGGATTTTTCCTCCAGCACCGAGCGGACACGGCGGAGAATTTCGAGGCTGCTGATACCGCGAATCGTCGGGTCTGTGTTTGGAAAAAGATGGCCGATGTCTGGCTCCCCGGCAGCCCCGAGCACGGCATCTGCAATCGCATGGCAAAGCACATCGGCATCTGAGTGACCATCGAGCCCGAGAGGGTGAGGGATTTCCACCCCGCCGAGAATCAAGGGTCTATCTGCGACAAGGCGGTGAACATCGTAGCCGATGCCTGTGGCGATCATTCGAGTGGGAAGGTTGCTTTGCCGCTGGTGGCGACGATGGAGTATTTCTCGGGCTGCGACTCGTGGGGTTTGAGCTCAACCTTGCCGCCGGCTTGCTCGACGAGCAGAAGTCCCGCAGCCACATCCCAGAGGCTGATCATGCCTTCGATGTAGGCATCCAGACGACCACAGGCGACATAGGCGATATCAAGAGAGGCGCTGCCCATCATGCGGCACTTCTTCACGCTGCGGAGCATTTTTTCAAAGAGCGGAATACCGCGGTTGATGGTGTTGATCGATTTCGAAACGCCGACGGAGACCGTGCACTCGGCAATATCAGTGCGGGAACTGACCGAGATAGGTTGGCCGTTCAACAAGGCGGGCTGGCCTTCTTTCACAGACCACATTTCGTCACGCATGGGGTCGTAGATGACTCCGACGATGATTTTTCCCGCGCGACGAAGTGCTATGCTCACGGCAAAATGCGGGATCGAGTAGAAGAAATTCACGGTGCCGTCGATCGGATCGATGATCCACTGGTATTCGCTCGATTGATCACCTGTGACACCTTCCTCGCCGTAAATCGCATGGCCGGGGTGGCGGTCCAGAATGATTGATTCGATGAGGGCCTGCGTGCGCTTGTCGAGTTCCAGTTTGATGTCGTGGGCGAGGTTTTCGTCGACAGTGAGTGGTCGGCCGAAATTGGCTCGGAGAAATCCTCCTGCGGCTTGCGCTGCGTCGAGGGCGGTTTGCAAAAAAGTGTCGGTGGTCATCTGCATTCAATTTCGGTTCCAGAGACCGATGGCGGCAAGATATTTCACATTCTTGATCTTAAAGTCCGTGACGCCTAAGCTGCCTGCAAATGCCCAGCTTTTCCAACAACCTCGGGAGGTGCTCGTGCTACTGACACAGCAGCAGGTTTCGCTTTTGCTCGAGGACTTGGATTACATCATCCCGCGCACCCGCTGCGATACGATGCCCCTCACGAAAAGCCATATCGTCAGGGATGCCTGGCGCGATGGGGACATCCTTCTCGATCTTGTCGAAGGCATGCCGGATTCGGATGCCCGTTTTCTCAGTGTTCCTCTGGAGAAACTTCGCTCCCTGATTGCCCGCCGCCAGCGAGGATCGGTTGGAAGCTCTCCAGAACAGGAGGCGGATTCACTGCCTTCATTGTTCGCAGAATAAACCGCTCTGGGATCCTCCCCGAGGGATCAAAAACAATTCCCTCATCCTCGAGGAGGCGGCGTTTCCTGATCTGGGCTTGGTTTGTGCTGTCGCCAAATAATCCCCCAAGCGAGCCATCCGCTTTGACAACCCTGTGGCATGGCACCTCCGGCGCGGAGGGATTGTTTTTCAACGCCTGACCGATCGCCTGCGAGGAACCGCATCCAATCAATGCCGCCAACGCACCATAGGTCGTGACAAAACCGGGAGCTATGTCAGCAACAGCCGCATACACCTTTTGTCGGAATGGCGTGGTGCGTTTTGCGGATTGCGTCGGATTTTTCATGGTTTAGTTTGCGCCCGATATGAAAACCAAAACGCTCTCTGCCTTGTGGCGCAATCTTGTTCTCGCGGGCCTTGCCGCATTTGTCAGCACATGCTTGACGGCTCAAAGCGAGACTCCACCGACCGGTCCCTACACACTCCCACCGCTGCCCTACGCTTACGAGGCCCTGCAACCGCACATTGATGCCGAGACGATGCGGATCCACCACGACAAGCATCACCAAGCCTACATCACGAACGCCAATAAGCTCCTCGCCGATCAGCCCGAACTCGCCAAGCTCACACCGGAAGAACTCCTCGCCAATCTCGACAAAGCCCCAGAGGCGGTCCGCGTTGGGCTGCGCAACAATGTCGGGGGACACCTCAATCACAGCCAGTTTTGGCTTATGATGTCGCCCGATGGCGGTGGTGAGCCGACAGGAAAACTCGCCGATGCCATCAAAAAGGACTTTGGCTCTTTTGAGGCATTCAAAAAGGAGTTCACCGATGCAGCGCTCAAGCGCTTCGGAAGCGGTTGGGCTTGGCTTGTGGAAAAGGATGGCAAACTTTCGATCATTTCGACGCCGAATCAGGATCCGCCGCTCTTGGATGGAAAAACCGCCCTGCTCGGAATCGATGTTTGGGAACATGCCTATTACCTGAAATACCAAAACCGCCGCGCCGACTACATCGCTGGTTGGTGGAATGTCGTGAACTGGCCGTATGTCGCGAAGCTCTACGACGAAGCTGACTAAACAACACCAACCCGTTGGCTGAACAAACCTCCATCGAAACGGCAAGCATCGCCGTGGATAGTCCGTATCGCCGAGTGGCGCGGAAATTCTTTTCCGACCGGCTCGCAGTTGTCGCGCTGGTTTTCATCCTTTGCTTCTTCGCAGTCGCCAT
>JBILMW010000244.1:0-2851 GCA_044375335.1 Terrimicrobiaceae bacterium
TGGTTCAATGGTTACCAAGACCGCATGAAATCTTCTTTCCGCAACGATCTGGGGCAGCCTGACACCCGTTATTCCAGCTTTGGATTCCGAGTCGTGCTTGGTGCACCGCTGAATCGCTGAACCATTGGATGGTCGCGCAGGATCGCCTTCCGCGTCAGGCTACAACAAGCTTTCGCCCGAGCAGAGGATTTCAATAAACTCAGCTGGGTTGGGCGCTGTCAGGAGTTTTTCGACAAGCTCCTGTTTGCTGCAAAGTCTGGCGATAGTCCCGACGACACGGAGATATTC
The DNA here is from genome assembly GCA_044375335.1 of Terrimicrobiaceae bacterium. Lineage (GTDB taxonomy): Bacteria > Verrucomicrobiota > Verrucomicrobiia > Chthoniobacterales > Terrimicrobiaceae > UBA967. Next base: position 289 of record JBILMW010000244.1, read on the forward strand.
GTTGTTCAGAGCCGAGGGGATGCCGGCCACAAAAACGAGCCGGACATTTTCTTTGGTGTCATTGGAGGGGAAGCCCTCGTTCGAACGGCCTACGGCCATGACCAGTGAGCCAACGGCGTCCGTTCGCCCGTGGGCAATGATGATTCCGCAACCGGCCGCATCGATCGCCGGCGCGTTGCGTTGCAGGATCGCGTCCTTGAGGGCGTTCCATTGAAGGATGCGTATATCCCCGCTGAGCGAGGCGAGGACTTCTCCGACGGCCGTTCCTGTTTCGCTGGAGGAGAGGGCGAGGTTCACATGGCCGGGCTGGAGTATTTGGCGGATGGAGATCATATGTTGCTACCTGTCCATTTGAGTTTACGGCGGAGAACTTCGGTGAATGGCCTCTCGGGAAGCATTGCCAGAGGGAGGATGCGGTCGCTTTTTTCCAGCCGCAGGGAGTCGCCGCCGGACATCGGAAACCAGCTTTGCGCATCGACCGAAACGAAAGCGACCTGCCCTGGCTTGGCGACCTGGATTTCGACGACAGAGCTGTCGCTGATCACAACCGAGCGGTTTGTGAGAACATGAGGGCAGATGGGGGTAATGACAAATCCCCCCGAGTCGGGCATGAGGATTGGGCCGCCTGCCGAGAGAGAATAGGCGGTGGAGCCAGTCGGTGTAGCGACGACGAGACCGTCGGCATTGTAGTCGGTGAGCGGAGTTCCGCTGAGTGAGACGCGCATTTGCACGAGCTGTGAGCGCTCGCCCCGGCTTACTACCACATCGTTCAAGGCAAAGAGCGTGCTGGATTCACCAGATGCATGGGTGAGGACCGCCTTGAGCAGCGCACGGCGGCTGAGGGCGTAGTCGGCCTTGGCAATGCACTCGACCGCGCGCCGGATTTCGCTGGATCCCAAGCAGGTCAGAAATCCCAGCGTGCCGATATTGATCCCGAAGACAATCGGCAACTTGGATTTGATTCTTTGGACAACGCGCAGGATCGTGCCGTCGCCGCCGATGACCACGAGGAGGTCGCATTTTTCAGCCAGAGCGGTCTCGTCCAAGTCCGAGGACAAACCCGCAAGCGGGGCGGTGTTTTTATGAAGAAGGAATGGCAGCGCGTTGCGATCCAGTTCGGCGACCATCTCCCGCACGACAACGGCGGAGTCGTTTTTTTCAGCATGGGCAATGAGGCCGATCATGCGAGGCGGGGCTGCGGATTCCTGTCGCTGGAGGGAAGCGGCATATCGTGATGCGCTGTCATAGTTTGTTAGGCACGAGTTAGCCAAACGCCGCAGGCAAAAGCAACGCCAACCTGCGCGGACTTTTGCAAGGCACATGTTGCGTTCCAACGCGTCGAGGGGGATACTGGTCGGCTATGGTGTTCGAATTGGAGTCGAAATACAGTCCGCAGGGCGATCAGGCGCGGGCGATTGCGAGCCTGACTCGATCTCTTGCCGCAGGCAACCGCCACCAGACGCTTCTGGGCGTGACGGGGTCCGGTAAGACCTTCACCACGGCGAATGTGATTCAAGAGTTGGAGCGTCCAACGATCATCATGTCGCACAACAAGACGCTCGCCGCGCAGCTCTACAGCGAGTTCAAGCAGTTCTTCCCGCACAATGCCGTGGAGTATTTCGTCAGCTACTTCGACTACTACCAGCCGGAGGCCTACATTCCCCGTTCGGATACCTATATTGAAAAAGACTCCTCGATTAACGAGGAGATCGAGCGCCTCAGACTCTCGGCGGTGAGTTCGCTGCTGACGCGCAGGGATACGATCATTGTGGCCAGCGTCTCGTGCATCTACGGCCTCGCCTCGCCGGAGGATTTTTTGCAAATGCTCGTCACAATCCATCCCGGACAGCGGCTCACCCGCGAGGAATTCCTCACGAAGATCGTGGAGATGCTCTACGAGCGGAATGACATCGCCTTCGGGCGTGGAAAATTCCGGGTGCGGGGGGATGTGGTTGAGGTTCATCCGGCGCAGAACGACGACGAGGCGGTGAGGGTGGAATTTTTTGGCGATGAAATCGACAGGATCAGCGTATTTGACCCGCTGACCGGGCACGCCAGCGCTACGCTCACGACATTCACTCTTTTTCCCGCGAAGCAATTTGTGACGCCCCATGACAAGCTTCGGACGGCCATGGCAGGAATCCGGGGCGAGTTGGAGGAACGGGTTGCGGAGTTCGAGCGCCAGAGCAAATTCATCGAGGCCCAGCGCATCCGTATGCGAACCGAATTTGATCTCGAGATGATGCAGGAAATGGGTTTTTGCAACGGCATCGAGAACTATTCGCGTCACCTTACTGGGCGTCCCCCGGGCTCACGCCCTTACACGCTTTTGGACTTTTTGCCGAAGGATCACCTCTTGGTTATCGACGAGTCGCATGCCACTGTGCCGCAGATCGGCGGCATGTATGCGGGAGACCGCTCGCGCAAGAGTGTTCTTGTGGAATACGGGTTTCGGCTACCTAGCGCTCTGGACAACCGTCCGCTGAATTTCAGTGAGTTCATGGAGACGGCGAACCAGCTTGTCTATGTCAGCGCAACTCCCGGAGGGTTTGAAATCAACAAC
>JBILMW010000008.1:0-32141 GCA_044375335.1 Terrimicrobiaceae bacterium
AGCAGCGCGGTAGAATCGCGGGATCGGCGCGGTTGCTATGGCGGCGTCTCTATGAGCGCCGGAGAGACCTCCGATTCGGCAGTCATAGACAGCCGCTACAATCCCGCGCGGCAGTGCGAATCGTTTGGAGGGTCGACCTCCGGCTTGACCCATTTTTCAGCCGCCCCAGCGGCGTTTCTTTTGGATGCAATGGCGGCTGAGCCGCGCAAATGGGTCAGCGACGGCGCGCCGACCCTACCTTGCGTGCACGAGCGCGCAGCCGCGCGGATGCTGTGGCGGCGTCTCTATGAACACAAGGGGGCTCCGATTCGGCAGTCATAGACAGCCGCTACAAAACGGAGCAAAGGCGGGACGCCTGTGCTCCCCTCCAAAAGTCCAGAAGCAAGGGGCATTTTGCTATGGGATTCCGGCTTGCTATGAGTGTTTGGAAACGAGTTCTACGCATTTCCTGCTGTGCGCCAACATGCATTCCACCAAATTCGGGATGACGGGATGATTGATGCCATCGTTGGCAAGTCGATGGGCTGCGCGTTCGACTGCTTCGGGAAGCGATGCGGCCATTAGCGCAATGCGGTCGAGAAGTTCCTTGGAAGAAATTCGAATTTCACGGGCGCAGGATTCCCACTCTTTTTTGCCGATGCGCCATAAGCGGTATTCGGACCCGATTTTCATCGCGAGTGTGGCCGTGCGGGGTTGGATTTGCTGGGGATAGGGAAGTGAACTTGCCAAATCGTAGAGCGGCGCCAACCGGACCTGCCCGCCTGCCCCGAGGAGAAAGGAATAATTTTTTGCATGTCCGTCGGTGCCTCCCATGAGCCAGTTCAAAATCAAACTGTCGGCGAAGCGCAACACATCCTCGTCGGGACTGACCGAGTGGGATCGGATTAATTCTGCGATTGCTTTTGGCGACGGCCCTCCCTGGTTTTGATATTTTTTTTGAGGGCGCACCGACAATGCCTGGCACATGTCCTCCTGATGGATTCGCTGGATGCTTGAGCCCTTTGCCAAGCGGTCATAGCGCTCGACAACGATCACCGGAAGGCCGCCGCAGATGCAGACGCTGGAATTCGCGGCAACGAATCCGAGTTCCGCCGCAAGTTGCAGGCAAAAATGCTCGTTCTCGGTTTGTCCATCGAACGCTCCAGTGGAGGGTTTCAAGATGTGGGTGGTGGGCGTTCTGCCCTCGGGCACACCCCAGCGACCGGAATCCCTGTCGCGGTAGAGAGCGAGCTTGGGTTGGGCGCCGGCGAGGCTGAATTGACCATTGTCACTGCCAAGTCTGGTTGCGGCGGCATCAGCAACCAACAGAGCGATGCGTTCATCCAGCTCGGTATTGGAAATCCAGTGCACTGTCGGCTTTTGCGATTGCCCGAGCAAATGCTCCACACGATCCGGTCTGGCAAACTGGATGGCACCGGCGCAATCCTCGCCGACATTCTCGATCAAGCGGAACGGGTTTCGCGGAGAAACGCGAAACTTCTGACCCCAGCGCTGGAGCACCACTTCGTTGTCTGGCAATAAGCCCCACAAGAAGGCCTCCGTCTTCAAGTGCCCGTGTTCTTGGACTACGAGCGGCATGGACAAGGACATCGGAAACGCCAAGGCGGCGTCACTCCAAGAAGGGTCGTAGTGAAAATCCAAACGCCCACCTTCGTAACGAACTTCGCCCATGATTCGCCCACCGGCGATTGCCATTAATCGATTCTTCATGGGCGCCGGCCTCGCTCCAGAACGGCCGTTAAATCATCCTCTGCGGGTGATGGCGGGATTTGCCGGGATTCGGCAAGGTCGATCTCCAATCCCAGCTCCTTGAGGGTGCGAAACACCAGTCCCCACTCGACGGTGGATTTGCCTTTTTCGAAATCAATGATCCATTCGCGGCCAACGCCGACAGCTGCTGCCAGCTGCGCTTGAGCCAAACCAAGCTCCCGTCGCTTTTTCCGCGCAAGGGCGGCGACATCGCGGATGGTTTTTGTTTTCATGCAAAAACTCTAACATGTTGGCGAACGGCCGCAACTTATTTTGTGGCCTAACGACCTCATCCCGCGCAGAGGATGAGGTCTTAAACTTGAGCCGTTTGGATCAGCCTTTGAGTTCCTCGCCGGTTTTGGCGTCGGCGATGACGAATTTTTCTTGGTGGAATGTTGGGTCGGCGCGGAAGATGAGGCGTCCGGCGTAGCGGCGCTCGATGTCGATGAGGTGCTCCTCGTCGTCGGTGCGGAGGCGGTTGAGGAGGTCGGGGTGCACGGTGACGCGGACCTCGTGAACGATCTCCTGGTGCTTGCGCATGACGGAGTGCAGGGCGCGCTGGAGTTCCACGCTCATGGTCATGGGGCTCTTGATCACGCCCTTGCCGCTGCAATGCGGGCACGGAATGAAAACGGCGCTGGCGAGGCTCTCATTGGCGCGTTGGCGGGTCATTTCCATGAGGCCGAGCTGGGAGATCGGGAGCACATGGGTGCGGGCCTTGTCGCGCTTGAGGCGTTCTTTGATGCGTGTGTAAACGGCCTGCTGATCCTTGCGGTTCTTCATGTCGATGAAGTCGGCAACGATCAATCCGCCGATATTGCGGAGGCGGAGTTGGCGGGCGATCTCCTCGGCGGCTTCGAGGTTTGTCTGAAGGATGGTTTTTTCCATGTCCTTCGCTCCCTTGTTGCGGCCGGTGTTGACATCCACCGCGATCATGGCCTCGGTCTCGTCGATGACAATGTAGCCGCCGCAGGGCAGCCAGACTTGGCGGTGGAAGGCGGCGTCAATCTGGGCTTTTACGCCGAAGCACTCGAAGATCGGCTGGACGCCGGTGTAGTGCTGGATGGATTTCTTGGCGCGTTTGGAAATCTGACCCACAAGATCCTGCATGCGCTCGGCGGATTTCGCGTCGTCGATGATGACGGCATCCACCTCGTCGGTGAGGAAGTCGCGCACCGAGCGCTCGATGAGATCGGGCTCCTCGAAAAGGCACGCCGGGGCGGGTTTTTCCTCAAGGCCTTTTTGGACCTGTGCCCATTGCTCGAGGAGGATGCTCAAGTCGCGCACGAAGTAGCGGGAGCGCTGCCCTGCACCGACCGTGCGCATGATGACTCCCATGCCCTCGGGCACTTCGAGTTCGCGCAGAATCTTGCGGAGGCGTTCGCGCTCCTTGGGATCCTCGATCTTGCGGGAGATGCCGAACTGGTCGTTGAAAGGCATGAGAACCAGATAGCGGCCGGGCATGCTGATATCTGTTGTGATGCGCGGGCCCTTGTTGCTGATGGGGCCTTTTTTCACCTGCACGAGAACATCCGAGCCTACGGGGTAGATGTTTGGCACATCCTTGTGGGTGATGCGCGGGGCCTTCTTCTTGGCGTTGCCGTTACCGCGATTGATGGTTTCGATCCCGCTGTCGAGGGCGGCCGGGATGGCGTCCCAGAACTGGAGGAAGGCATTTTTCTCAAATCCGATGTCAACGAACATGGCTTTGATGCCGGGCTCGATGTTGCGGACTTTGCCTTTGAAAATGCTGCCGACGATGTTGCGGTCGGTTTCGCGTTCGATGGTGTATTCCTCGAGCCGGTTGTTCTCAAGAAGCGCGACGCGTTTCTCAAGCTTTTCACAGCTGATGACCAGCTTAATGCCGGTGGCTTTTTTTCCGATTCCTAAAAGTCTTTTCACGGTTTCTAACATGGGTGGTTGGTAGTTTGGGCGCTCCCCGGGGAGCATGGGTTGAGAGAGTTCATCGGGCCGGTGGCTTTTCGGTTTTTTTCTTTTGGTCAGAGCCGCTGGAATTCTCCCGCTTGCCTCCGATGAAATTGAAGATGTTCTGGATGGGGTTTGGTTTGGGGGTGGAAACTGGAGTGGCGGGTTCGGGCTTCGGCGCGGGGGCCTCGGAATCAGACGCCTTCGGCTTGGTTTTGTTTTTGACACGGCCCGCGGCATCGGCCTCTTCTCGCACATTGGGAGAGGCATTGGGGCGATTCTCCTGGCCGGCAGCCGAGGGGCTCTCAGCCGTTTCGCCATCATCAAAAAGCTTTGTGGAGGCGGCGACCTCGCGGTCAAAGTTCACACTTTCGGTGAAGAGGAAATTTCCTTTGGAGGGTTCGAGGGCGGCGAGTTGCACATCCTCCTCGCCGGATTTGTATTTTTGGATTCCGTCGAGAATTTTCGCCGCGATGGGTGCGGAGACACCGCCGCCGGACTTTGCGCCTTGAACGAACACCACGACAGCATATTCGGGATTGTCGTAAGGAGCGAAGGAAATGAACCATGTGTGGTTGTCTTTCTTTCCCGAGCGCCAGAACTGGGCGGTGCCTGTTTTGCCTGCGGTGATGATCTTGGAATTGGCGGCCCGGCCGGCGGTGCCGCCTCCTTCATTGACGACCTTCCACATGCCTTTGCGGACGTGATTGATCTGGTCGGCGGTGATGCCGCCATCGGTGACGATATTTGCGCGGATGCGCGGAGGCTCTTGGGAGATGGTCTTGCCGCTTTGATCGACAATGCGGTCGACGAGGCGGGGGTAGTAAACCGTGCCGCCATTCGCAACAGCAGCGGTGACCATGGCCATCTGGAGTGGGGATGCCAGAACATCGCCCTGGCCGATGGCAGTGTTTGCCGTGAGGCCGTTGGACCAACGGGCGCGAGGGTTGACTGCGGAAAGCCATTCGGGGCCGGGAAGCACACCGGGGGACTCGCCTGAGATCGGGATGCCGGACTTCTGACCGAGGCCGAGCATATTGCCCACAGCGACGATCTGCTCGATCCCAGCCGCGTTGCCGAATTGGTAAAAATAGGCGTTGCAGGAGACTTTGATCGAATCTTCGAGGGAGAGCTGGCCATGGGTGCGTTTTTTTTCAGCGATCCAGCACCTCATGTATTTGTTGCCGTATTGCACGCCGCCGTAGCAGCTGAAGGATTTTTCTCCCAAGTCGGCACGCATTCCCGCCAGGGCGATGGGGATTTTGTAGGTCGAGCCCGGCGCATAGGCGCTGATGGCGCGGTTCACGAGGGGGTTCGTCTCATCCTTGTTGATCTCTGTCCACTTCGAGGCGGGAATGGATGGGATGAACACATTCGGATCATACGAGGGGACTGACGCCATGGCGAGGATATCGCCATTCCGGGGATCGACGACCACGGCGGCGCCACGACCGACGACGCGGAGGGCCTGCTCGGTGATGTATTGGATTTTCGCATCGATGGTCAGGTAAGCGTTGTTGCCCTGCACAGGCTCGCGGCGGCCGACCTCGCCCTCGATGACGCCTTTGGCATTTCGCTGCAGGATTCGGGAGCCGGGTTTGCCTTTGAGGTGCTCGTTGAGAAAAAGCTCGAGCTGGGTTTTGCCTTCGATGTCGGGTTCGTAGAAATTGAAATTGCGGAGGTCGGGGAGTTTGTCGAGTTCATGCGGGGAGCCGACATAGCCGAGGAGGTGGGACGCCATGGAGCCGTAAACATACCAACGCACCGGCTTAACGCTCACATTTACCCCGGCGAGTCCGAGGTTTTTCTCAGAAAAAATCGCCATCTCCTCGAAATCTAAATCCTGACGGTAGTTGTAGGGCACCTCGCGATTTGTGCGGTAGTGGATCTGGAGAGCGTTGGCGTTGTAGTCCCTTGCCACTCCGAGTTCTTCCATGCGGGGAATGACAGTCTCGGAGACGATTTTTACGACATCCGCCTCCTTGAGATCTCGCGGCATGTTGTGCACGCGGCCACGGTAGGTCGTAATAGGCACACTGCCCTTGCTTTCGCGATAGGCGCGCACCATGTCGGGCAGGTAGAAATCCACTTCAAAGCTGGCGCGGTTTTCCACGAGCTTGATGCCATTCCGGTCGAGGATTTCCCCGCGAACGGCGGGCAGACGGACGGTCACCTGCGAGTTGGTATTTACCTTCGAGGCGTATTCCGAACCGCGGACGATCTGGACATTCCACAAGCGGAGAAGAATGCCGCCAAAGCTCACAAGGATGAGCAACCCAAGGAAAATAATGCGTGATCCCGGCCGGGTGCGCTTCATCTGTTGATGGGTCTCATTTTACGCGAGCCATCAGGGATTAAGCGGTCCATTTGCGACAGAGTCCAGTAGAACAGAGGTGCAATGAGCGCGGCCATGAGGCCTGGCGCGAGGATGCGCCATGACACGGCGGGTTCCCAGAGGAAGCCGCCGCGTTGCAAGGTAATGGTTAAAAATTGAAGAAACAGGTAGGCAGAGGTTCCGACACCACTGATCACCACAAAGGGCCAAACATTGCGGCTCTTCATGGCTGGCTGGAATCCACTGGCGATGCTCCCGAGAATCACAAAAAAAACGATAGACGAGCCGAGCTGAATTTCAACCTTTCCACCCACCACATGCAGATACATGAGGTCGCTGAGAAATCCGGTGTAGAAGGCGGCCACCAGCATTGCAGCAAATGGCATCACCATGGCGGCAAAACAAAAAACCATGGGCACCAGCAAAACATGGGCACCGTGAAGATCCGTCATAGGCGGAAGCGCGTCCTGAATGATGAATGCCAGAACAACTCCTGCGAACAAAGCTGCCAGATCGATGAGGGTTTTGTTCATTTTTTGCCGATGAGCACAAACACATCCTCCACCGAGGCGAGGTTTACCGCCGGCTCGACGATGGCCTGCCCATCGAGGGCGCGGAGGCGAAATTCCTTGATGCGTCCAATCACCAGACCCGGCGGGAAGGATCCATGCGCGACGCCTGCGGTCAGCACCTGCTGGCCCGCCGAGATCTTCGCGCTCTTAGAGAGAAAATTCATCTGCAACAAGCCTTCGGCGGCTTTTTCCTGAATGCGAAGGCCGGTGATGATCCCCTGCTCGCGTGTGCCATCGATCTTGGCAGCGATGCGACAGGTTTCATCGGTGATCAGGACAACGATGGCTTCATTTTTCGAAACCGTGGTGGTTTTTCCCACAACGCCCAGGTCGGTGACGACGGGCATATCGGCTTCGACGCCATCCTCGAATCCGCGGTTGACTCTAATCGTGTTCCACCAAGTCGAGGAATCCCTGGAAATGATGCGGGCCGGCATGAGTTTGAAGCTCGAGCGCTCGCGGAAATCGAGGGCCATGCGGAGGCGATTATTTTCCGCTTCGAGCTCGTTGAGGAGGTTGTTTTCAGCGCGGAGTTCGCGGTTTTCGACGGAGAGTTTTTTGTTTTCCACCTCCAGTTCATCGAGCGTTTGCAGACGGCGGCCGACAGAGCCGATATTTTCCTGCACGGCGCTGCCGGTGCGGAGAAAAGGTGAGAGCAACGACATGAAGGTCGATTGCATCGCCTGCATGGCACCTGGCGAGATCGTGGAAAAATAAATCGCCACGGCCAATACTGCCACCACCAGCGCCATGTTGAGTCTGTTCATCGACAAAGAGGAAGGTCAACTTCCACCCGTTTGATTCCGGTCAACGCCCGTGCGGACGCTCCGCCGAGACGGCTTTGAGGAATTTCAACTCGGAGAGCGCCCGACCAGTGCCTTCGGCCACGGCGCTGAGAGGATCTTCCGCGACATGCACAGGAAGCCCGGTCGCTTCGGCGATGAGGCGGTCGAGCCCACGCAGAAGCGCCCCGCCGCCGGCGAGCACAAGCCCGCGATCGACGAGGTCGGCGGACAACTCGGGAGGGCAGCGCTCGAGTGTGATGCGAACGGAGTCCACAATGGTGGAGAGAGGCTCCATGAGGGCCTCGCGGATTTCCTGCGAGGATATAGAAATGGTTTTCGGAAGACCTGCGACAAGGTCGCGCCCCTTCACTTCGAGGCCGACTTCTTTTTCCAATTTGTAGGCCGATCCAATCTTGATCTTGATCTCCTCGGCTGTGCGCTCGCCGATCATGAGATTATAGGCGCGCTTCATGTAGTTCGTGATGGCCTCGTCCAGCTCGTCACCCGCTACGCGGACGCTGCGGCTAAAAACAATTCCCGACAGCGAAATGAGAGCGACTTCTGTCGTGCCACCGCCAATATCCACGATCATGTTGCCGGCAGCATCTTGGACAGGAAGCCCAACGCCGATAGCCGCTGCCATGGGTTCTTCGATAAGATAAACCTCGCGCGCACCGGCATGGGTGGCGGAGTCTTTCACGGCCCGTTTTTCGACCTCCGTAATACCACTCGGCACAGCGACAACCACGCGCGGACGAACCATGCGACGGCGGTTGTGCACCTTGCTGATGAAGTGGCGCAGCATGGCTTCGGTGATCTCGAAATCCGCGATCACGCCGTCTTTCAGGGGGCGAATGGCCACGATGTTGCCAGGCGTGCGGCCGAGCATTCGCTTCGCTTCATTGCCAACGGCAAGAACGCGGTTTGTTCCCTGCTGCACGGCAACGACGGAGGGTTCACGCAGAACGATACCTTGGTCTTTCACAAAGACCAGAGTGTTGGCGGTCCCCAAGTCAATGCCTATGTCGCTTGAAAAGAGTCCCAGAAGATTATCAAACATCGAATGTTATGGAAAAGTTGATGGAGCGACCGGTCGAGGAAGGCAGAACAGCCTTCGGCGACAAGTGATGCGCCAAAATATTGGTTAGCAGGGGATGATTCATTTTGATCGAGACTGGCGTCAAGATTTAGTTTTTTTAAATTTGGGCTGCGATGGCGGAGCCCATCTCGGCCGTGCCGACCAAGCGGGTTTCCGGCGTGTGGATGTCACCCGTCCGCAAGCCACTGGAAATAACAGACCTGACCGCCTTTTCGATGGCGGCGGCTGCATCCTCACGACCGAGCGAAAACCGGAGCATCATGGCTGCGGAGAGGATTTGGGCAATCGGGTTTGCGATTCCCTTGCCGGCGATGTCAGGCGCTGTGCCGCCGCTCGGTTCATACATACCGAAACGGTTTGAACCGCCAGTGGATTCCCCCAAGCTGGCGCTTGGCAACATGCCGAGGGAGCCGGCGATCATGGCCATTTCGTCGCTCAGGATATCGCCGAAGAGATTTTCCGCCAGCACCACATCGAAGGACTTTGGATTTTTGATGAGCTGCATGGCGGCGTTGTCCACATACAGGTGTTTGAGTGTGACATCGGGATAATCGCGCGCCACCTCGTTCACAACCCGGCGCCAGAGCACGCCGTTTTGAAGCACATTTGCCTTGTCGATGGAGGTGACCTCCTTGCGGCGCTTGCGGGCAGCCTCGAAGGCGACCTTCGCAATGCGGCGGATTTCGCTTTCCCAATAAATCATGGTATCCACCGCGAAATCCTCGCCGTTCTCGCTCTTGATGTATTTGGGTTCGCCAAAATAAAGACCGCCAGTGAGCTCCCTCACGCAGAGCACATCGAAGCCGCCTTCGACCAAGCGCGGGTGCAGAGGCGAGGAGTGGGTCAACTCGGGCAGGCAAATGGCGGGACGCAAATTCGCGAAGAGACCGAAATGTTTGCGCAGCGGCAGAAGTGCGGCGCGTTCGGGTTGTTCGTTGGCGGGAAGGGATTCCCACTTCGGCCCGCCGACGGATCCGAAAAGAATGGCATCCGCCGCCTCGCAAGCAGCAATCGTCTCCGCAGGCAGCGCGCGACCGGCGCCGTCGATGGCGGCTCCGCCGACCAGCTTGTGATCGAATTCAAACTTGATGGAAAATTTTTTCGAGACCGCTTCGAGGACGCGAAGTCCCTCGGTCATGACTTCGGGTCCGATTCCGTCGCCCGCCAGAACGGCGATGCGGAAGGTTTTTTCTGGATTCATGGCGGGAGGGTATATCTTTTGGCGTCGCCTGAATCAAGCGCGGCGACTTTTGAATGGCTTCAAGCCGCGTTTTTGCGCGAGGTGTAGAGCGCGACGAGAGCCGCTCCGACTGCTTGCGAAAGCTCGCCCATCGTCGCCGGAACGATTTTCATGGTGCGGCGCTGCACGGGGAAAAGCCACGGTTCGGCGGCTGCACGGATTCCGCCGAGGTAACGATCCCTGAACGCCTCGGTCGTCGAATGCGGGTCGATGAGTCCCCCACCGATCACCACAAACTCGGCATCCAACGCCATGGAAAGATTCGCCACATGGATTCCCAGCGCCTTGGCTTGAAAATCGAAAATCTCGAGCGCCAAGGCGTCACCTTTTTGCGCGAGAGTGCGGAGCGAGAGCGTTTTTTCCTTCAGCGGCTTGTCGGAGCGGTGGAACTCATGGTCGGGATGCTTCGGCTGGAGATGTTCCAAATACTGAGCCAGTCCCGAAATGCTCGCATAGGCTTCCACGCAGCCCCAATCACGGCCGCAGCCGCATTTGAAAACAGGGAGGCCAAGCAAATGCAGCGGCGAAGGCATGTGACCCGCTTCCATACCAGCCAGCGTGTCGCCCTCGAGCGGCAGGCCTTCGGGACTGATGTAGGCGGCACCAAGACCGGATCCCGGCGCTAGCATGATGACGCCCGCTTTTTTGTCGCCGCGCACTTTCGCCGCCTCGGCAACTCCGCCGTAGTTGCCGTCGTTTCCCGCCACGACGGGAATTTTTCGCCCAGCACGGCTTTCAATGGCCGCCGAATAATCGGCAACAAAATTCCAACCCTCGAAGCTCGCAGGGAGATTCGCTGTGCGGTCCAGCACGCCATAAGCGAGGTAGGGCCCGGGAATCGCAAGCCCAACTCCCCTCACCTGCTCCCAAGCGAGATTGTTTTCCGCGAGAAATTTTTCCACGCCCTCGATCCATCCATCGACCACAGCCTTCATGCCGAGCTGGGCGTTTGTGGAACTCTGCGCGAGATTCAAGGTGACCGGCGTCCCGTCCTCATAAACTCCGCAGGTCTTCGAGGTGGTTGCGCCGCTGTCCGTGCCGATAAAGATGGTTTTCATGGGATGGTGGGAAGCCGTCTTTTAGCCGTTGGAATACGAAAGGGAATTTCATTTTTGCAAAAGTTCCCCATTTCAAAAATCCACGCACGCATCGCGTTGACACCATGAAACCTTTTGCTAAACCTTCCGCTCCATTTTATGGCAAAAACCACCAAGTCCACTAACAGCGCAGCCCCCAAAAAGGGCAAATATGTCTACACATTCGGAGCCGCGAAAGCCGACGGCGACGGAAAAATGAAATCCCTCCTCGGCGGCAAAGGAGCCAACCTCGCCGAGATGACCCGTATCGGCCTCCCCGTGCCTCCCGGATTCACGATCACCACAGAGGTCTGCACTTATTTCTACGACAACAAAAAGACCTACCCGAAGGAACTCCAGTCCCAGATGGAAGCCGGCGTGCGCAACATGGAAAAAATCATGGGCACGAAATTCGGTGATGCAAAGGGCTTCCCGCTCCTCGTGGCCGTGCGCTCCGGCGCCCGCGACTCGATGCCCGGCATGATGGATACGATCCTCAACCTCGGCCTCAACGATGAGACCGTTCTCTCGCTCGCGAAGGCCACCAACAACGAGCGCTTCGCATGGGATTGCTACCGCCGCTTCGTTCAAATGTATGGCGATGTCGTGCTCGGAGTGCAAAAACGCGAAGGCGAAGACCACGAGCCATTCGAGTCCGTCATCCACGAATTCAAACACGCCAAATACCACGAGGACATCGTGGACAGCGAGCTCACTGCCGAAGACCAAAAGGAACTCGTCAAACTCTTCAAAGAACTCGTCAAAACCCGCACCGGAAAAACATTCCCAGCCAATCCTTGGGATCAGCTCAAAGGCGCAGTCGGAGCCGTTTTCGGATCCTGGATGAACGACCGCGCGATCGTCTATCGCCGCAAATACAACATCCCCGCCGCATGGGGCACTGCCGTCAATGTGCAGGCCATGGTGTTCGGCAACACTGGCGAAACATCCGGTTCCGGCGTGGCATTCACCCGCAACCCAGCCAATGGTGCCAACGAATTCTACGGCGAGTTTCTCATCAACGCCCAAGGTGAAGATGTCGTCGCCGGCGTGCGCACTCCAGAGCCTGTCAGCAAGCTCCAGAAAGCGATGCCAAAGTCATATGCCGAACTCATGAAAGTCCGCGCCATCCTCGAGAAGCACTACAAGGATGTGCAGGATGTGGAGTTCACGATTCAAGAAGGCAAGCTGTTCATGCTCCAAACCCGCAACGGCAAGCGCACCGCCATGGCCGCACTCAAGTTCTCGATGGACATGGTCAACGAGAAACTGATCGACTGGAAGACAGCGATCCTGCGCAACCCCGCCGATCAGCTCGACCAGCTCCTCGCTCCAGTGTTCGACATCGCCGAAGCCAAGAAAGCCAAAGTCATCGCCACCGGCCTCCCCGCCGGCCCAGGCGCTGCTTCCGGCAAGATCTACATGAACGCCGAGCGCGCAGTCGAAGCCGCCGAGAAAGGTGAAAAAGTCCTCCTCGTCCGCACCGAGACATCGCCCGAAGACCTCCGTGGCATGATCGCCGCCGAAGGCATCCTCACTGCAAAAGGCGGCGTCTCCTCGCACGCAGCTCTCGTTGCCCGCCAGATGGGCAAGGTTTGCATCTGCGGCGCCGCAGCCCTCGAGATCGACTACAACGCCCGCACGGTCACCGTGAAAGGTGAAGTCTTCAAGGAAGGCGACTTCCTCTCGATCGACGGCACCGCCGGCAGCGTCTACGCCGGACAGCTCAAAACCTCGCCCTCCGAGATCATCACCGGTCTCATCGAAGGCAACAAAGCTGCTCTCAAAACCGAGAAGGTTAAAAACTTCAAGCAGCTAATGGATTGGTGCTCGAAAGTCACCAAGCTCGATGTCCGCACGAATGCCGACACACCCGAGCAGACCGAAACCGCCATCGCCTTTGGCGCCACTGGCATCGGCCTGACCCGCACAGAACACATGTTCTTCGAGGGAAATCGCATCGACGCCATGCGCGAGATGATTCTCGCCACCGACGAAGCAAGCCGTCGCGCCGCCTTGGCCAAGCTCCTGCCCTATCAACGAGCAGACTTCACCGGCATCTTCAAAGCCCTCAAAGGCTTCCCGGCCACCATCCGCCTCCTCGACCCGCCGCTCCACGAGTTCCTGCCGCACACCAAAGAGCAGCAGATGGACCTCGCCCGCAGCATCGGCATGAAGGTGGAAACCATCATCCAGCGCGTGCACAGCCTCCACGAAGCGAACCCAATGCTCGGCCACCGTGGATGCCGCCTCGGCATCGCCTATCCGGAGATCACCGAAATGCAGGCCCGCGCCATCTTCGAAGCCGCCGCCGATGTGGCGAAGAAGAAGATCAAAGTGAAGCCCGAAGTCATGATCCCGCTCGTCGGCTTCAAGAAAGAACTCGACCTCCAAGTCGAAATCGTCCACCGCGTCGCGAAGGAAGTCATGGCCGAGAAGAAGATCAAATTCGACTACCTCGTCGGAACCATGATCGAAGTGCCTCGTGGCGCCATCACCGCTGACGAAATCGCGCAAACCGCGCAATTCTTCAGCTTCGGCACAAACGACCTTACCCAGACCGCTCTCGGCATCAGCCGCGACGACATGGGAGCCTTCCTCGGCGCCTACACCGAGAACGAAGTCTTCAAGAAAAACCCATTCGCCAGCCTCGACCAAACCGGCGTCGGCGAACTCATGAAGATCGCCATCGAAAAAGGCCGCAAAACGAAAAAAGACATCAAACTCGGCATCTGCGGCGAACACGGTGGAGACCCCGACTCCGTCAAGTTCTGCCACCAGATCGGCCTCAACTATGTTAGCTGCTCACCGTTCCGCGTCCCCGTCGCGCGCCTCGCAGCCGCCCAGGCCGCCCTCGAAGAAACCAAATAAGGTTTCCCGAAAATCCCACCGCCCGCGCGTCGCAAGACCGCGGGCGGTTTTTTTGTGCATAGAAGAAAATGAGCCCCCCCTTCACAAAAACCGCGCGACAGCGCGCCGTCCAACGGGAGGGTCATCGTCCTCGCATGACCCATTTTTCAGCCGCGAAGCGGCGTTGGATGGCATAAGAAGCTGCTTGGATACATCCCCGAGCCACGGCACCAGTCAACTCGCAAGTCACCGGACAAGTCGCCGAAGAGTTAAAGCGCATACTTATGATCATTCAAAATTAGCCCCACCCACAATCCACAGTCCATCATCCAAAATTTGCCATCCCGCGTCACGCCGTAGCCGCGAAGCGCGGAGGCGGATACATCACCCTAAAAAGCCTGTAATCTTGTCAAAAAAATGCTTTCTGAATTCAAAATCCCATTCACAATGAAACGCGCTTTTTATGCTGAAAGAGATTCGCAGATTATTAAATATCAATAATTAATGCCAGGCTCCTTTTACAAGAAGGAGCTAAGTGACAAACTTATTGAGGAAAATATAAATATGTCAGACCATATTGACTAATTGCATTTTTTCTGAAACAATCGCATCAGCTAAGCTGACCCATGAATGAAAATGAATCTTGTCCCCCCAGTTTCCCTCTTAACTCAGTGAAAGAACCAATCAAAAGGTGTAATTAGCAAAAAATACTTAAAAAAACTTGTCAACACCCCCCCCTTTTTTACAGATACTCTATTGTGACAAAAAAAGAACAACTTTTAGAGGATAACTTGGGCTTGGCAGAAGTCATTGCGCTGGAATACTCAAAAATACCAAGTTCAGATGTAAACGAGGCTATTTCAGAAGCCTATCAAGCAATTCACCGGGCAGTAGATGCCTATGATCCAAACAGGGGGGATTTTACGCGTTTTGCCGCCAAGGTCATCCGAAATGCCCTGAATACCCTTTATGCCAAACAACTGCGTTTGGCTAAAATGTTTCCGAGGAGCTTAGATTCTATGCCTGATTGGAATTATTCGAAACCAGTAGGTGTCTCCAACTCGAATAGTTTTGCTCATAGTTTCAAGGATTCCGCTCAAAATGTTCGAAAAGAAGTGGGGATGAGGGAATCTTCATCTTTAGTTGAAGAAGTAATGAACACGCTTTCTCTACGTGAGCGAAATGTGATTGAGGGAATCCGCCTAGGGTTTACCCTTTCTGAAATTGGCCTAAAACTGGGCATTAGCAAGCAGGCCGTTCATAAAATTTCTGCTCCGGCTTTACTCAAACTGCGCTCCCATTTGGAAACCTTAGGCTTTCACGGAATTGATTCTTATGGTCTTCAGAAAACGAGTTCCAAAACAATGAGAAATGTGGCTGGTTGACGCTTTTTCACACTGTTTGTAATAAATTAAGGAACACCAAAATGGCCGAACCAAAAAACGACCAAAATATCGCGATGTATTTTGTTACCCATGAAGGGCAAAAGCGTGGTCCATTTGATCTGGAAATGATTGAAGCAATGGCACTCGCCGGGCATTTTCCCGCTGATGTGCCTATATGCAGGTGTGGGACGGATGAATGGGTTCCGCTTGACTCTCGATGTTTACCCCCTGCTCTCCCGAGTAGGGAGTTTGCAATACCCTCAAAAAAAAATAAGGGGGCTCCTGCAGCCAATATACTTTTCATAGCAGTTGGTTCATTAGTTGTGCTACTCATAGGTGCTAACATACTCAACAAGGAAAAACCATCCCATTCAGGTTCGAATTCTTTTTCCAAAACTGAATACCCCCCTCCTGCTTCAAGTTATACATCACCAAAAGCTACTTACACGCCATCTACCTCAAGTTACACGCCACCTAAAACAAATTTACCTTCCAGTTACACGCCTGCGAAATCAACAAACATTTTACCTAAAGAGAGTTCAGATTCAAAGTTATACCGGTCTGCGAACGGTCAGACATATAGAGTTCCAAATAGTGCCTATCAGCGATTAATCATAAAAAGATCGGAACTTGATGCCAAGCAGCGGTTAATTAATTCGAATAAGGAAGTTGTTGATTCTTTAAGTGCAGAACTTAATCGGCTCAAAACCACAATCAATAGAACCAGCCAGTATCAAGTTGATTCATTTAATAAAAAAGTAAAAGCCTTCAATGATAAAAATGACCAATTGCAAATTCAAATAGATTCTTTTAATTCTGCGGTAGATGCTTTTAACGATGAACTAGCAAGGTGCGGAACACCTGCGCGCTGATCTAAATGGCTTTGCTTTCCGAAGGACAAATTATCCGCGAAACCTACGAAGTCGAAAGATTTCTGGGCGAAGGCGCTTTTGCCGAAGTCTACCGAGTAAAACATCGATTCTTAGGCAGGCAGGCTATGAAAGTTTTTAAGCGCGGTGGCATGACTTTAACGGAAATCGAAGAAATGCTCGGTGAAGCTATCATGCTCTCCCGCATCGGACACCCAAATATTGTTCGCGTGTTCGATGCCAATGTTCTGGAAACTCATAAGGGACTTTGTGGTTATTTTACGATGGAAAATGTTCCTGGCGGCAGCTTAGAAAAATTCTGGCATTCTCATGGAACCAAGTTTATTCCTATTGAAACCACGATTGATTTGATGAAACAGGTCTGCAGAGGCCTTTCCGTAGCTCACCGGCAAAGCCCTCCCATAATTCATCGCGACATCAAACCTCAAAATATTCTCGTGGGTTACGAGGCGGAAGGATTGAGAGCGCGGATTAGCGATTTTGGCTTGGCTAAAAAGGTTAACCCCCTGACCCTTCTCGCTACAACCGCAGGCACCCCTGCTTTTAAACCACCTGAGGCATTTTCCGATGCGAAAGGTGACTCTTGTGCTGCTGATGTGTGGAGCATCGGAACCTCACTCTATTTAATGCTTACGGATCGTCTGCCATTCGATTTGCCAGCCTCGTTGGGTTGGGGCAGTCGCAATTTGTTTGAGGAAAAATTCCCGGCAGCCTCAAGTGTTAATCCTGATGTCAATAATTCTCTCGATCGCCTTATTGCGAAGGCGCTTGATTACAATGCGGAAAAACGGTTTAAAAATGCCGATGAATTGCTGGATGCTTTGGATTCGTGGAGACCAGGTTTAGATAAAATCATGAACAATTCAAAACCTGGCTTAAACGAAATGTCGAAAAAGGCTCTGGGTATTGAGCATACTTCGCCAAACAAGGATGAAGCAGAGAAAATGGCCACAAAAGCCATCGAGCTAAAAAAAACCGGGAAATTGGCTGATGCCGCAGATGTAATGGAAGAAGCCTTTAATAAATGGCCTGATCTCCGAAGTAGATATGAAAACTATGTAAAACTTTGGAGGTGCGGAATTAGCATGTGATTATGAATCTTCCAAAAGTTGAACATGATGGTAATAGGAGAGGATATGGTGCGTGCTTATCCCTGATCCAGTCTGCTCATATTAATCTCTACAGGGATAACACCTTTCGCATTACTGGCCTGCCCGTTGATGCATCAGAGAAGGAAATCAAAAAACACGCGGACAAGCTTAAAATGTTGGAAGAGCTCGGCTATGGGCACGGAGCAAACCCTGCAGCTTTTGCGCTCGATCCTCCGCCCTCAGTTGATAAAATCCGTGAAGCCATACAGCGGTTGAAGGAACCGGAGCATCGTTTGGTCGATGAATTTTTTTGGTTTTGGCCGCTGGAATTTGGGAAAAGTGCTAATGATCCGGCCATACAGGCAATTCTAAATGGCGATTCCGGGAAAGCTTATGATATCTGGACACATATGGAAAGCAGTCCAGAACATGATTTCATAGCTTGGCATAATATCGCCATTATGTGCCACCTCATCGCGCTGGACTGGACAGATTACCATATTTCGTCCGAAGTGGATGAGGAAAGGGAAGGAAAAATTAAACGCTATTGGAAGGAATCATTCGATCGATGGGAAAAAATAACAGCAGACGACCGCATTTGGGACGCCTTGAAAGCTCGGATCCGCGATTTAGATGATCCCAGATTAACTACTGGTTTTGCGCGCAGGATGCGCGACACTTTTCCGGAGGCGCTAGATAAGATCAATGCGGAAATTGCCTTGCGGTTTGCTGAACAGGGGCGAACAGATTGGGCAAAAATACATATTGACTTCATGAACGAGACACATCGGGGGCTTGATGATGTCGAAAAAACAGCCACGCTTGTTTTAACTCCAACCCGAAACAGGGTTTTGCAGCACATACAGACAGCCAAGGAGGAAGTTTCTAATAACCCAAAAAATGGCGCATTGGTGGCGAGAAAACTTATTGAACAATGCCGCCCATTGCAAAACTTGTTTGAGTTGTTTTTCGGTTCTGAATTCCATCATAAAACGGAACTTTTTGACGATGTGGCATCCACTCTTAATTCATGCCTTATTCAATACAGCAAAAAAACTGATGATTTTTCCGAAAATGTAATTCTCCTCAAGGAAACTTTACAATTTGCAACTTCGATCGACCTTCGTCAGTTGATCCAAAAAAACATTCACATTGGTGAAGGTAACCTCAGACACAAAGAACTTGAACCCTTCTATGCAGAAATAAAAAAAATTCAAGATAGCAAAGAAAAGGCTCAAAAACGTTTTGAACAGCTAAAACTAAAAGGCATGCCCAATTTGCTCGCCTTTTCGGAAAAAAAAGCAAATCAAAAAGAATTAATTGACGAAATGTCAGACGCGATTGCCATTGCATCGCGTAGCATTTCAATAGATGCCCACAATAATGAAAAAGACTACAGAACGGCAGTCGAAGCAATTCGACTTGCTGCCAAGCTTGCAAAAGATAGCGAGTTGAAAAAGCGGATTTCAGATGACTTAAAAGTTGTCGAAGAGAGCTTTAAAGATTCAATGTGTCACTACTGTGGGAAAAACATGGCTCAACTTAGTTGCGCAAACAATATTTCAATGTTCGGGGATATAACACGGCATTGGGGTTCGGTAAATTATCGGCATACAAAAATTTCAGTCCCTCGCTGCGCCCAATGTAACGAGTGTCACAATAAACAGGAACACACAGGTTGTGGTTTGTGGGTAGTATTTCTTTTGCTCGGAATTGGCGGGGGAGGAGTTTTTGCGGGCGATGGTGGTTTGTTCATAGGAGGATTTATTGCTTTCTTTGCTGGATGGCTCTTATCTGTGATAGTAAAAAGTGTTATGCGCGGTTCTTCAGGCTTGAAATTGGACCGTGACCATCCACGAATACAGGAACTTCTCGTTCAGGGATGGAAATTTGGAGATAAACCTGGAAAATACGACTAATAAAAAATAATTAAACTATGGAATTACCACGCGAACTAAAAATAACTCAACCAGAATTCCCAACTGGTTTGGAACTTGTTAAAGATTTATCAAAAATCTTATCGGAAGAAATCAAGCTCAGAAGCGACAAGTCCCCAGAAATAAAAATTGTTGAAGCCCTGCCCGCAGCTTTTGTAAAGGAAATTTTGGCCGTTGTCATAAATATTTGGCGAATAAAATCCAGATTGATCGACTCGCATTCAAAGGAAAACAAAGATGAACTTGCCAAGGAGGATGTAAAAAAAATCATTCGATATTTGGAATCCATAAATGACAGCTTTACACAACTTGGAATTGAAGTCATCGACCGAACGGGCGAATCTTTTGATTACGGTTTGCCAGAAAAGGTTATAACAGCAAAACCACAGGAAGGTATAATCAAAGAGCTCGTGCTTGAAACATTAAGACCGACTGTTAAGTGGAAACACCAAATTTTTCCTGGCGAAGTTGAAATCGCTACTCCATTAACTACAACAAACAAACAAGAATCATGAACCGCACCACCATTGACATTGGAATTGACCTCGGAACAACAAATAGTGCCATCGCCCTCCTAAAAGATGTCACGCCGGAGATTATTAAAAATAATCGCGATCAAGACATAACACCCTCTGCAGTAGGTTTTACAAAAAAAGGCGCATTGCAATTAGGGGAGTCTGCTAAGGGAATGTTTGTTGGAATGAAGGATGCTTATGTTGAATTTAAGCGGCGGATGGGCACTGAGTTTTCTTACTCATTTCCGGAAAGTGGAGTGAATAAAAAGCCTGAAGAATTATCCGCCGAAATGTTGAAAGCTTTAAGAGGTGATGCCGAACGAAAAACTGGCGAGCAAATTCAGTCTGCTGTGATCACAGTTCCGGCAGCTTTTGAACTCCACCAATGTGACGCTACGCGTAGAGCGGCGGAATTGGCAGGCTTGAAAGGCAGTCCGCTTCTTCAAGAGCCAGTAGCCGCGGCTTTAGCTTACGGATTTCAAGTGGACTCGGAAAAAGCCTACTGGCTCGTATATGATTTCGGCGGCGGAACTTTTGATGCAGCTCTCATTAAAGCGCATGAGGGGTTGATTAATGTCGTCCATCACGGAGGTGACAATTTTCTTGGAGGATCAGATATTGACTGGGCCATTTTGGAGCGAATCGTGGCTCCTAGACTTGCAAAAAATTATGATCTACCTGATTTCAAACGTGGAAATACCAAGTGGGAAGCTCAATTACGAAAGTTGAAGCATTTTATCGAAATCGCCAAAGTGGAACTAACAACCAAGGAAACGGCTTCACTTTTAGGATGCTCGTTTGAAGATGATTCTGGAGACGAAGTCGATTGCGAGGAAATTGCATTGACCCGCACTGATGTGGTCAACATTGCTGAACCGATCATTAAAAAATCCATCGAAATCTGCCAAAAAGTTTTGCATGATAAAAATCTAAATTCCAGCGGGGTGCAAAAAGTGATTCTGGTGGGTGGTCCGACAAAAGCTCCCTACTTTCGTGAGATTCTGAAAGCCAGTCTTGGCATTCCGATTGACTACAGTGTCGATCCATTAACCGTTGTGGCAAAAGGTGCAGCGGTTTTTGCAGGAACTCAAAAGCTGGATGCCAAACTTCTTAAGCCCGCTAAAGAAGGTGAATTTCAGATTGATCTGAAGTATAAACCTGTGGGGCATGAAACCGATCCAATCGTTGGAGGAAAAGTTTCCTCTCCGTCGGGAGATAGCGTTGAGGAATTTACTATAGAATTGGTGAACAAGAAATCGCAATGGCGTAGCGGGCGAATCACTTTGCGAAGTGATGGTGCTTTCATGCTCAATTTACATGCTGAAAAAGGAGAAAGGAACATCTTCTCAATAGAATTGTTTGACGCATCAGGTTCGCGTCAAAAAACTGTGCCCGACCATCTGGTCTACACCGTTGGCGCGGTCATTGAAGAACAACCTCTTATCAATACCATCGGGGTAGCTTTGGCTGGGAATGACTGGGATCGTCTGGCAAATAAAGGTTCAGGACTTCCGCTAAAGGTCAAACGGACTTATCGAACTGCTAAGCCTATAAAAGTCGGCGAAACGGATGCTGCTATTATTCTTCCTATGATTGAAGGAGAAAATGATTTAGCAGATAGAAACCGCCTTATCGGTTCATATCATATAACTTCTTCAATGATCAAGCGCGATCTGCCTGCTGGATCGGAAGTTGAAATTTCATTAAAAATTGATGAATCACGGCTCGTTACAGTGGTCGCCTATGTGCCAGACTTGGATGAAGAATTTGAACATCAGCTTGATTTGCGTAAAGTAAAAATATCACCTACAATTATTAGCGATGATTTTGAAAGTGAATTGAAACGTCTCCGTTCTCTAATGAGTCAGGCGCAAGATGCTCAGGACGATAAAGTATCGGATGAACTGGTCAATCTTCGTTCTTCCGATCTGGTTAAGGAAATCAAAGAGGCGGTCGCTGCTTCCAATGGGGATCCCGATGCAGCAGAAAAGGCCGAAAAACGTCTTTTGGAGTTTAAGCTCAAATTGGACGCGGCTGAGGCCGTATTGAAATGGCCTGCGTTGGTGGCTGAAATTAATGACTGGCTGGAGGATTTGAACAAGCTCGTCGCTCAGCACGGGAGTGATGAACAACAGGATCGTTATGATCAACTAAGAAAGGAGACGGATGAAATCATCAATCGCAAGGAAGTGGAACGCTTGAATAAAAAACTCAAGCAAGTTCAGGACTTATATTACCAAATACTGTTTTCGCTTTCCTCTTTCTGGGTCAATCAATTCCGTCAATTGGAAAATAAGCGTTCGCAAATGACGGATCTGAACAAGGCTGAGCGTCTATTCGATATGGGACAGCGATATTTGCAGGAAGACAATGCAAATGGCCTCAGAAATGTTGTTGGCCAGTTATGGGAATTGTTGCCTCGCCAGGTTGTGGAAGCCGTGCAAAGGGGATTTGGCTCCGCACTTATACGATGCTAATATGGTTGAATCTGATGCGCATTCTGCCGAGGCGGCTGTTCGTGGTTTCGCTCTCCAGTTGAGGCTAGCCCGTTCCGCTGAAATGGCATTGGCTGGAAGGCTTCTTGAAGCCGAGGAGCTGCTTATGCCGAATGGTAGTTTGCCGCATACAGCAGCGGAGCTTGATTTACTCGCTAAAATCCTTGTAAAGCAAAAAAGATATGCCGAAGCTCAAAAAAGGTGGAACGAGGCTTTAAATATCTCCAGTGGAGAAAAATGCTATCAAGATGCGCTTGATTCCCTAAGTTTTCACATCACAGCATTGCAACAAAGAAAAAGTTTTTTGTTGCTCTTCGCTAGTGTTCTTAGTCTTACTCTAACCATAGCCTTAGCATTTTACGCTTATATGCACTTGCTAAAATGATTCGCCATTCAAAATCCCTGATATTAGTTTGGCAGCTTGCAGAGTTGGAAGCATTCAATCTGAAACAGGATACAATAAAACCCGCTCATTTCCTTCTTGGAATACTTAAAGTCGTTGATATTGATTTGTTCAAGATTCTTGAAAAACAAGTCGAAGAAGTTGCCGACGAAATCAGGTATGACATAGTTGATCTTAAAAGCTGTCTAGGAGAATTTGTTCTTGATACGACTTACACTCGCCGATTTCTTCGTGGCATCCTTCCTGAAGGATGCGCGGAACCTACTCCCGGTGGACTCCGCCGTGCAAAATCAACTCGCGTGGTTTTTGGTGCTGCCGAGGTTCTAGCTCTGAAGACAAGTAGCCCTGTATTACCGATCCATCTTTTACTGGCCTTACTGGAAGCGGAAGATGCTCACATCAAAACCGCGCTTGAAAAAGTTCAAGTAGATATTAACCAATTTAGTAAATTTATAGAGATTTTTCTTTCAAAACCGCTGAGGCGTTGCGCGGGATGAAAAAAAGTAACATTTTATATGAGACCCTAATCCTTAAAAAACCTGACAGCATGTGTCTCTCTAACATCACATAACCATATGAATAAATTATGCTCCATACTAATTTTAATCCCCTCACTCTTTTGGGTAGCATGTTCCTCATCATCAAATGATGCCTATAGAAAACTTTTAACAGATGCCACGAGGCAAACATCAAAAGATCTGGTTCAATCCAAAGTTAGGATTAAATACATTGATACCCAAAAAGCCGCAATTTATTGGATTCCTTCTAAAAAGTTCGAACATTTAACCCGAAATGCTTACAATGATTATTCAAACCGCTTCGTATTCATACCAACACATAATCCGGGATTTTCCTCTATTACCGGCTATTTGTCGTGCCAACCAGAACTCCCGGTCGCTGCTTCCACGCACTACATTATTACACGTAAGCTTTACGATTCTCAAGGCTTGGACGCATTGGGAGTTCGTGTATTTCCCAAGACCCAGCCATCAAAAGGAAAGGTGTCGGAGGAGCCAGGCTAAATTATTGATATTTAATCACGCTAATCACGCGCTTGAATCCAGCAAGCGCAAGAATTGGCCTCGCATTTTGACGCACCGGGTTTGGTGGAGTTGCCACACTGTCATCACTACGAGGCGCTGATGCCGACGAGGACGTCGGCGTTCCGGCCGAGAAGTTTTCTCCGTGTCTTGGCGTCTCCGTGAGAGGCTTGCGCCGCAGGCGATGTGGTAGAAACGCCGTGGAGATTATGCCGCATTTTTCTCGGCTTTCACCTCAGAAATGGATTGCGTTCCGTGCTGTTCTGAATAAAAATGTAATGCGTTCCATAAATTAATGAATCCGCAGATTTTTGAATTGAGTCGTCAAATGGTGAGGCAGACTCATCGTCCGTTTCGCCGGTATCTCATGGAGCGAGACCCGTTCGTTAGTCGTTGCACGATGATTACCGGACAAAGAGGTGTCGGAAAAACCACCTGTCTGGTTCAGCATCTCGTGGATTGCTATCCGGACTATGCTTCCTCAATGCGATGCCTGTATCTGCCTGCTGACCATTTTGTAGTGGCTCAAAAGCCACTCTATGAGATCGCAACGGATTTTTGCAATAGGGGCGGCGAGTTGCTGTGTCTGGATGAAGCTCACAAAAACCCGAATTGGTCGCGTGATCTCAAAAGTATCATCGATACACTGCCATCGCTTCGCGTGGTTGCGTCCGGGAGTTCCATGTTGCAGTTGCAGAAAGGAAGCCACGACTTGAGCAGGCGGGTTTTAATCAATCGCCTCGAGGGCCTTTCCTTCCGGGAATATCTGGCGATTTGCCATGGCCACGACTACTCGCCGATTGGTCTCTTCGAGATCATTGGAGGTCACGAAGTCGAAGCACCTCGCATCGTGGAAGATCTGCGGGCCAAGGGGCTGCATGTCCTGGCGGAATTTCGCGAGTATCTGGCTTGGGGTTTCTACCCTTTTTTTCTTCAATTTGCTGATAAGAAATCGTTTCACATTGCCCTTGAGCAAAGCATTCATGCGGTGATCGAAGGCGACTTGCCGGCGATCTACCCAGCAATGACAGGCAATAGCATCGGACGAATCAAGCGGCTTCTCTCGGCTTTGGCCGCGAATGTGCCTTTCACGCCGGATCTCAATAAACTCAGAGGTCTGCTGGGCATTGGTGACGACCGGACGCTCAAGGATTATATGCAATGCCTTCAGGATGCTGGACTCATAATGGCAATCACTAAAGCAGGAAAGGCGTTGCGAACTATGGAAAAGCCGGATCGCATTTACCTCGGGGATCCCAATATTGCCCATGCACTGGCGGCAACCAGCGCCCCTGATTTAGGGGCGTTGAGGGAGACCTTTTTCTGCCGAATGGTTTCTTCTGCGCACCATGTGGCATCCGGCGACAAAGCCGACTTTCTTGTGGATGGAAGCCTAACTGTGGAAGTTGGCGGCAAGAACAAAGGGCATGAACAAATTATTGGAAAAGAAAACGCCTGCCTTGCCTTGGATGATCTGCCTATTGGCTCGGGGAATCGTATACCACTTTGGCTCTTTGGTTTCTTGTATTGATTTTCACAAATGTGTCAGTTTTGGGGTCAGAGAAGTCCCGTGTATTGACGCATTTTTTAGCCGAGTCTCCGAGTTGCCATACTTGTCTTGCTCTGCGGTGCTGTTGCCGACGAGGACGTCGGCGTTCCGGTCGAGAACTTTTCTCCGTGCTTGGTGTCTCCGTGAGAGGCTTGCCATGCAGGCGATGTGGTGGAAACGCCGTGAAGATTATGCCGCATTTTATCGGCTTTCAGCCCAGAAATGGATTCATCACCTTTGCTGACCCCTCTGACATCGGCATGGTGCTTTAGCAAAGCCAACGAGGACATTGGCGCTCCCATACCAGCCGCAAGATTGCGAAATCTATTCATTTCAAGACAACAATTCGTGCAATTAATACAAAAAGAATAATTTGCTTTATTGAATAGATATTTTAATCTATTCACATGAGCGAACTCGTTTCAAAAATTCGCCTGCAGTTTCTTTCCCGAGGTGTGCTTGGGGCTCGAGATTTGGCGGAGGCTTTGAAGGTGAGCCAACCGACGGTTTCACGGGCCTTGTGCAGCATGGGCGCGTCTCTTGTGCGGATCGGACGCGGGCCAACGACGCGCTACGGGTTGGCTTCGCCGATTGGCGATCGAGGGCATTTCTGGCCGCTCTACCTGATCGATCCCCTTGGCGCTCCCAGAGAAATCGGCGTTCTGCATTCGCTTGCCGGTCCCGCTTGGTGGCTGGAATCAACATCCGGCCTTCCTTGGCAGTCGCTGACCGGCAGCGAATTTTCGGATTCCATTTTTCCCGGCCTCCCTTGGTTTCTCGACGATTTACGCCCCCAAGGCTTTTTGGGGAGAGCGTTCGCCCGGAGGCATGGAACCTTGCTTGGCGTCGGAAACGATCCCGTCAACTGGTCTGAACGCGCGGTTGCCGAATCCCTCTTGAGGTTCGGCGGTGACCTTCCGGGTGGTTTTGTCCTCGGACGCGAAGCCCTCGCGGGCGCGCTTCAGTCGTTTCACCATGAGACGATTTCGGTGGACTCGCGAAAGGAAGACTATCCTCGTCTCGCCGCAGAGGCTCTGGCGGGTGGATTGCCAAGATCGTCCGCAGGCGGGGAACAACCGAAATTCACGGCAACTGTCAAAAAACATGATGGCCCACATTCCGTCATCGTGAAATTTTCTCCACCGCTCTCAAGACCCGAGGGTGAACGCTGGGCGGATTTGCTCGCGGCCGAGGCGATGGCATCGACCGTCCTGGCCGATGTAGGCTTCCATACTACGGAAATCGAGTGGCTTGATGCTGGTGGAAGGCGGTTTCTTGAGGTCACACGCTTTGACCGAACGCGAAATGGAGGTCGCATTCCCTTTGTCTCTCTGAGTGCGCACGACGCGGCCTTTTTTGGAGAAATGAATACGCCTTGGAGCGATGCGGCAGAGCGGCTTCACTCGAAGGGCTGGCTGCAAAGGAGGGATGCCGACCGCCTGGCTTCGCTTTGGCGCTTCGGTCGTCTGATTGCGAATACGGATATGCATTATGGGAACGCAGCCCTCATTCTCAGCGAACGACCACCTCTCCAGCTTGCCCCGGTTTACGACATGTTGCCCATGGCCTACCGCCCCGGCGCTGAAAACATGATACCCGGACTCTCCGATGACGCGCTCGCCGTGGCCCGCTCGGAGATCGCCGCGACACCGGAACGCGAACTCGCCGCAAAATTTTGGAGGCATGTCTCGAACGCCGCACAAATCTCGGAATCATTTCGAAAAATTGCCACCGCCCACGCCGCCGCGCTTTTAGGCTGAAACTTCCAACGGCCGGCCCACCGTGTTAGGAGGGCTCAACGGTAAAGATGGCGGTGAAAGGGCTGATAGTATCGGTGCTTGTTGTAGTATCTCTGATTTGAGTAGTAGCCCCTGTCGGGATAGGCATTCACTCCTTGGATGTATTGGAGGCTTCCTCCATAGAGGTATTTCCCATTGAACATGTATCGACTGTTATAAAAACGGTCGATGTAGTGGAACCGACCGCTTTCATAGCGACCGCCGGTGTAATAGCTGCCATTCCAATAGTAGGCATTTCCGGTGTAGCCGCTGGGAATCGAAGACACCCCGCCGTAGGGGATGACTTTCCCGAAGGGATATTCATTGAATGTGCATGAGACCAGCGATACCGCGACCGCAAAAAGCACGATTTTGAGCGAAGAGCGCATGTTCAGGACTTGCGGAGGGCATTGAGGAGTGCATCGGAAAACACCATCACGCCTGCCACCGCCAAAAGGAAAAAAACGATCGTCTTCATAGAGCGAAAGTCGCCAAGCCCGGTCACGGCCGCCATGGGGGATTGACCCCGTCAAAGTTGAAAAACCGACGAAATCGTAACATGGAAGCGCTTTGGTCATGCCAGCGCGGCTGGCTATTAGGAGCGCGCTTCCGAGACCACTTTCACAATGCCGCGCTTCGTCACTCAGATCGCAGGAATGGCCGCCGTGCTTTTGATCCTGCCGCATTCCGCAGAGGCGCAGAGCGTGAAAAAACAAGAGCCTGCTGTCGCAACCGCCGGCCTCACGGCAAACGAGTTGTTCGAGCAGGCCAAGACATTGTTCAACCAAAAGAAATACAAGGACGCACTGGAGGCCTACTTGAAATTCAAAGCCGAGTTCAGCTCGTCCCCCGACGCCGCGAAAGCGCTGCAAGAATCGCTATACCCCCTCGCCATGTGCTTTGTGCAACAGAACCGCTTTGCCGAAGCGATTCCAGCTATCAGTGAAGCACTGGAAGCCAATCCACCACTCGCTCCGCAGCGGATTCAAGAACTCACCTTCTGGCTGGGAATCGCCAATCTTCAAAACCAAGACCATGCCGCTGCGCGCACGGCGTTGGAGAAATTCATAGCACTCTTCCCGGCCGGCGCTCAAAAAAATCCGCTCTTCATCCGCCAGAACCCGGCTGCAGCCCGTCTGGCCGAGGCCCGCATGCTCATCGGCACCGCTTGGATTCTGGAACAAAAATATCGCGAAGCGGCGGATTACTACGGGGCTCTGAAACCCTCACTCGAGCCGGAAATAAGAGGAAGAGCAGTCATCTATCAACTCCACGCCTTGCTCCAACTCGGAGACAACGACGCTGCCATGGCAGTGCTGAACGAGGAATTCCCCCGCATGCAGGACATTCCCCAGCTCATCTCGTTTCAAACCCTCACGCTGCAACTTGGAAACCGCTGGCTGGAAAACGGTGAGTTCCGCAAAGCCATCATCTGCCTCCAGCGCGTGTGGCCGAGGGATCGTTTGTTAAAGCACCAGGCCGCGCGTCTTGAGGAATTGCAAAGCCGCTTGGCAGCAGGGCGGGCGACAGATGATCCCTACCAAAAAATCCTCTACTCGCGCTTGGTTAACGAAGTCCAACGCGAGACGGAGAATTTCCAGAAAATCGAGAACTTCGATACGGCCCTGCGCTTCCGTCTAGCCGTCGCCTATCTCCAAATGAAACGCCACCGCGAGGCGGCGCTCAGCATGTCCGCGATGCTCAAGGAACTTCCGCCGGACAAGTTGACCGAACAGGCCGCTATCAATGTCGTCCGCTGCTGGAGCGCCTTGGAAGACTGGCCCCAAACCATCGAGGCCGCGAAGGAATTCACACTCAAGTTTCCCGAGTCACCTCTCCTGCCGCAGGTCTATCTCATGCAAGCCGAGGCGCTGCAATCCAGCCTCCGCTACGACGAGGCCTCAACGGCCTTCGAGGAGATCGCCAAGCGTTTTCCAAACTCCGAATCCGCCCCGAGGGCAACTTTCCTCAAAGCTTTCTCGCTGCTTCAGGCGGAAAAAAACGCTGACGCCGCAAAGGCATTCGAAGACTTCCTGACGAGATATCCGAAGCACAGCCTCGCTGACAGCGGCGCCTACTGGCTCGGCATGACCTACTCGTTCGACAAGCAGTTTGAGAAATGCCGCGAACTGATGGATGCCTACCTGCAAAAGCATCCCAAGGGCCTGCATCGAGGCTCGGCCGTCTTCCGCAAAGCCTATTGCTCTCAACAGCTCGAACGATACGGCACAGCGGTCGATGAACTCCACGACTACCTCGAAAAATTCCCCGGCGAGCCCGAAAACAGCGAGGCCCGCGTCCTGCTTGGCAACGCCCTAATGAACGAAGGCTTCGTCCCGGAAGGGATCGCGGCTTTGAGAGAAATTCCAGCGACGGACACCAAGCCCTACGAGGAGGGAGTCTTCCGCACCGCCGAGGCCCTCAAGCTTCTCGAGGATTACGAACAATACCGCACCCTCATGCAGGATTTCGCCAAGAACCACCCTCGCTCGCCACGGGTTGCCGAGGCGATTGCGAATCTGGGCTGGTATTACCGAAAGCAAGAGCAACCCTCGAAAGCCCGCGAAATCTACTGGCAGGCGATCCGGGACCACGGCAACGACCCCGAAATCCGCTCGGTGGACGACCTCTTTCCCTCGCTTGCCCGTCTTTACAGGGGACCTGCGGAGTCCGCCGAATACCTCGCGCTCCTTGGCGACCTGCTGGCCGAAGCGGCCGCCGAAAAAAAGGACACCCTTCGCATGCGTCTTCTACACGCCCAAGCCCAGACGCTGAAAAAATCCGATCCCAAGCGCTCCCAAGCCCTCCTGGTCGAGGCGGCGGCCTTGGCCGATGTGCGCGAGGCCAATCCTGCGCTGCTCGTCGATTTTGCCAATGCCCTGCTGGAGTCCGGCCAGACGAAGCAAGGCGAGGAAATGCTACGCGACGCGCTGCGATGGAACCCCCGTGCGATGCAAAAAGACCGCATCCTCGCCGCGCTCGGGGAACTGGAATTGAAGAATGGCAACGAAAAGGCCGCGCTGGATTGGTTTAACCGCTTCGAACGCGAAAATCTCGGCACCCAACTCTTCGCCCCCACGATGCTCTCCAAGGCGAAGCTCCTCCAGAAACGCGGACGCCTTGCCGAGGCGCGGAGGGTTCTCGAAGAGGTGCTCAAAAATGAAGCTACATCCGGCGAGAGCAAGGCCGAGACACTTTGCCTCATCGGCGACCTGCACATGGCCGAGGAAAATCCCAAACTCGCCATCCCCTACTACCAACGCGTTTACCTCATGCACGGCCGCTGGAGACCATGGGTGGCCCGCGCCTACGCGCGCAGCGGCGAGGCATTTGAAAAAATCCAGGACTCCACCGCAGCCCGCCGCACCTACAGCGAGTTCCTCTCCAAAACCGAGCTCGAGGATTATCCGGAATCGAAAACCGCCCAAGCGCGTCTGCAGGCCCTTGGCGGGCCTCTGCCTTCAAAATCCAGTGAAAAAACAAACCCGTCGGAGGATTCACCCGAACAAGGATGAAACGCACACTCCTCATCCTTCTCGCCGCGACATCGATCGGCCACGCGCAGGATGTGCTCGAAATGAAAGCGGGCAACCGCCGCGTCGGGAAAATCATTTCGGCGGATGAGAAATTCATCCGCTTGCAACTCGATATCCCGGCACAGTCGGGATCCGCTCTGCAGGCGGCTCCGTCAATCGCCTTGCCGAGAAATGATGTTCAAGCGATCGATTTTGCAATCGATACAAGCCGCGACAGGGCCGTCCACTCCGCAGAAATTCAGGACATTCCCGCCCTCGAACAGCATTGGGAAAAATTCCGCCCCTGGCTCGATTTCCCCCGCTCCCCGTCGGCATCCATCGGCTCTGCGCTCGGAAACGCCCTGCTGGCAACCAAGGAACGAAAGAATGCCGACAAGGCGCTCGAGTTGTTCACGCTCATAGAAGAAAAGGCATGGCAGGCATCGGACAAAGCCCGCGCCCGCGAGGGACGACTCCGCGCCATGACCGCCACGGGCAAGGCCGCAAAAGCCATCGAGGAAGCAAAAACCCTCGCTGCGGAAACGGAGGACCCCGAAATCCTCATCGAAGCGAACTACCTCATGGCCCAAGCTGCGGAAAAATCCCTGCGCTCCTTCTTGAAGGAAAACCCTCGCTGGGACATCGACCCCGCCGTGATCGACGAGCGCCACCAACTGCACCGACGGGCGCTGGAGCTTTACCTCTACCCGTCACTTTTCTTTGGCACAAACAACGAGAAAGCAGCCCGAGGCCTCTGGGGAGCCGTGGGAATCTATCGCACCAGCGACGAGACCCAACTGGCCATCGAAACCTCCCGCGACATCCTCGCCTTTTATCCGGCAACGCCGGAAGCCGAGCAGGCGCGGACTTACCTCGCGTCTCTCAAGCCCGATCAACTCGCGGTGGATTGGGAAACCGAAGCCAAAAAGGAGCTGCAGGCGGGAACAGCTCCAAGCCAAGCACCCCCGACCGCCGAACCATCACCATCCCCGCAGCAAACGCCAAAGCCCGCCAAAGAAAAAAAGAAGAAGCCGAAAGACTCATGAAAAACATCCACAAAAAACTCCTCGCATCCGCACTCCTCGCAATAGCCGTATTCTCCGCCGCACCGCCCGCATACGCCGAAGACAAGCAGTCCCAGCCCGCCGCAGCCAAGCAACCGAAGGACAAAACACTCCTCGACACCTTCTACGCCGGCGGCGCGCTCATGTGGCCGCTCCTCGCCTGCTCGATCGGCACGGCGGCCGTGGCCGTTTATTGCCTCCTACAGATCAACAGCAGAAAAATGCTCCCCCATGCCCAGGCCGAAGCGATTGGCCAATTCATGCAGGTGAGGGACGCTTCTTCCGCCTACTCGCTCTGCCACTCACAGCCGAATGTTTTCGCCAACACGATGGCGGCGGCCCTTCTCAAGGTGAACTTCGAGCGCGACCTCGCCAACAAGGTCTCCATGGAGCAGGCCGCCGGCGAAACCCTCGCGAACGAGGAGACCAAGCTCAACCTCTGGGTGAACTACCTGAATGTCTTTGCCACAATCGGACCCATGCTCGGCCTCCTCGGCACAGTCACCGGCATGATCGCGAGCTTCGACATGCTCGCAGCCGGAAAATCAGAACCCGCAGACCTCGCAGGCGGCATCGGCGAGGCCATGATCACCACCGCAGGCGGCCTCTTCGTCGGCATTCCAGCCATGTTCCTTTATTTCTATTTCCGGAATCTTCTCCAAATCAACATGGCGAACATCCAGAAACGAGTCACCTTCATGCTCGATCTCCTCAGTGGCGAAATAAAAATCGAGTCCGCAGACTACGCGCACGCCCCGGAATAACCCCACGCGCCACGCCTCATGAAGCTCGCTAAAAAACAAGAGGACGAAATCGGCTTTCAACTCGCGCCGATGATCGACATGAC
>JBILMW010000245.1:0-2839 GCA_044375335.1 Terrimicrobiaceae bacterium
CTGGTCGCCTCGGATTATAACCCTTCGCCGCCCCCTCCTGTCCTCCCTCACGCGAAAACACCGTCGAATCCAAGTCCAACGAAAACCCCTCCTTCGGAGCCTCCAACAACTCCAGCATCCAACGCCACAGCGGACGCCAGAAGGCCTCGATGTGCGCCTGCGTGAACCGATGGAAAAACCTCCGGATCGCATCCTCCGCAGGAAAGCGCTTCACCCCCAAGAGTGCATGGAACGCCGTGTCGTGCCGCAACCACCCCGCGTGCGCAAAGCGGCTCGCTCCCACGACCACCGCGCTGATGAACGCCATCAGCGTCTGCTCTGGCGCTATCGCATTTGGCGAGCGGTATTCAAAAGGCATCACCGCCGCTACCCGCTTGGGAAACTCCAGAGCTCCCAGCCACGCAAAAAACGACGCCATCCCTCCAAACGGCGTCACCGCCTTCGGCGTCGTCTGCAATTTCAGCTCGTCAGAACCAAAAAGCGGGTTGAAATTGAAAGTATCGTTTTGTGCGGCGTGGGCGGTGTCGGTTTTGTTCACACCACCACTGTTCGCCTGCCTTCCCGCACGAAACGACTTTTTTCAAAAGCCGGATTCGGGTTGAAATTGCTGAATGTGCTGGGGCTTCGGATTTCGATCCATCCCGCAAATCCCACTCGGACGCTCGTTTCTGAGTGAGCCTGCCAAGGAACGCTATCGTCTGATTTTCGATGAGCGTCTGCTGGCGCTACGCGCCACGGGCTAAAATTGTCAGAACCAGATCTACACAAAAGAGATCAGACGAGCATGTCAAAGACAGTTGCTGTCCCCTTAAACTTACACTTCGGGCCATTCGGCGGCGAGGAAATGGAAGTTGCTCGTCATTGGTTTAATGCCTCCTCCGCTTCAGCCAGCACGGACATCATCTCATCAAAGGAGATCGGCTCGCCGAGGAACATCGGGCGCATCGCGAGATAATCGCGCCGCAGTTCGGTCATGCGAAATTCCGGTGGGTGCAATCGCAGTGTTCCCGGAACCGCCGATTCGTAGTGGGCCCAGCTTGAGGAAAAATAGCGACTCTTGTGCAAACGCACGCGCTCCAGCAAATCCAGCCGCTCCGCCGCAGTCCGACCAGATGGATGCCGCCAGAGTGCCGCGAAGTCCGAGAAGTGCCGGGCAAATCGATCACGGAATGCCTGCTCCGCCGGTCGATGATGCTCCGCGTGCAGGATGGTGGCTTTCTCCCAAAAAGTTCGTTCGATTTCCAGAGCCACGACATCCGACTCGAAGTCGCCAAAGTTCGCCCCCTCCAGCTCGGCCAGCATGGGAGCGATCCGGTGCGTTCCTGTTGGTCGTTGGTCTGTCAGCGAGCCAAATTCAATTTTAACCACCGGCTCCACATACCCGCCGGACGGCACCGCTTGCGGATACGCGAAATATAGCACCGGGGAATGCGCGGCAGCATCCAACTCATACCTGAGCCAACCACCGCCTCCGGGTTTCTGCCCCAGAATTCCGCCAACCAATTCTTCCAGTTCAGGCCGAAATCGATTCTGCACCGCCGCCTCGCAATCCGCGCTGATTTGCTTCACCCGCTTTCTCCTCTGGCTTGCACTCGGTGCATCATCCAAGTCTGCTTCACTCCATCCCAGGGAAGCCGGCAACAATCCCAGATCGATATCCTCGGAAAAACGGGAAATGGCCCCGAACACCTTCGAAAGCGAGGTGCCACCCTTGAAGACACAATCAGCCCCAAGACTCGGCGCGGAAAAAATACGCCCCAGCAGCCAGCATACCCAGAAATCCTTCTCTACGATGTAGGCCGGAAATTTCGCCACAGCGGCAAATTGGTAGATGAATGCCGCCCGCTCTTCTGTCGGCTCGAGAGCAAACGCGCTCATCCTTTCGCCTCCTCTCCGGCGATGAACCGTAGATGCGGGTGCATCCAGACGGGTGCTTTGCTCAAGTCCTCCAGCAGAAGGCGGCGATCTTCAGCTTTCAGCAGTCCCTGCAGGTGTTGGATTCGTTCATGAGTGAGATTCGCCTTCCCTATGTTGCGCAGAGCCGAGAAGACCATGGCGCTCATCCCAGCCGGACTCGTCAACTTGCGCGGCGTCCGATGACGCAGTTCGATGGTCAAGGGGCCCGCCTTGATGATCCGGCTACGGCCCGATGTGAGATAGATCAGCCGTGCAGGCACCTGTTCCGTCATTCTTAGGCGGTTTGCCGCATAGGACTCATGCTCCTGAAACTCCGTTCCATCCCGCCTCGCGATTGCCTCAAGGATTCCTTCGGGGCGCGGATGCAGCACTCCAAGCTTGGCGTGAGTTTTGGGGAAATCATACAGCCCTCGGTCCAATCGACGGATATTTCCCTTCTTAGCCATTCGCAGGAGCGCCATTCCGACGAGGTGCGGCGTGCCAATATCCAAGAAGTCTGAGGGAGTGAAAACCCACCCTTCTCCTTTGCTCTGAATGCGCTGTGATATTTTTTCGCTCTTCGACACGATTTCTTTTCTTAGAATAATGTTAAAAAAACAACATAATTTTTTTAACACATGGGCTGGGGTTTTTGACGAGCGGATCGCCGAGGAGCAAAGGGCGTGTGGCAAAACCAGTCGGGAATTATCTCGGGAACAGGAGTTCATTTATCTGAGATAATCAATTCGGCCGATCTTTTCGGAGGTGGAAACTCGCGCGCTCATGTCTCAAAGTTCTCCGCGAAAGGCTCGGTGAAGGAGTCACCCCACCGGCAATTATCGGTGATGGCTAATGTTTGTATTCTCAGACTAATAAGCCGCCCCTCTGCTATTGAAAAGTCAGCCCCTCGGGGAGTGGGGTTTTGATGTGGGAGCGGAGGCGG
>JBILMW010000090.1:0-10411 GCA_044375335.1 Terrimicrobiaceae bacterium
TTTCTCATGCCGGAGGGTCTTATCGGTCTTCCGGATTTCAAAAGGTTCGAGCTCATTGTGGACCCGGAGAGTCTGCCTTTCGTGGTGCTGCGAGCCGTCGAGGGTGATGAAATCCAAATCCCGGCCGTGGAACCGGTCGGGTTGGTTGAAAATTACCGACTCGACATCGGAGATGCCGACGCCGAAATGCTCGGCCTCGTCGGCGCAGATTCGAATCCCCTCATTCTCAATGTAGCGACCATCAAGTCCTACGAACCGCAGAAGGTGACACTCAACCTTGCTGCCCCTATCCTCATCAACCGTCGCACACGGGTGGGAAAACAAGTCGTTCTGATGAATTATCAGAACTACTCGACCACCCATGTCCTCATCGACGAAACAGCATAAGCATCCACAGAAAGACCACTCCGATGCTTACACTTTCTCGAAAAATCAACGAAACGATCCAGATCGGTGACAACATCGTCCTGATCGTAAAGCGTATCGATGGCGACAATGTGCGCATCGGAATCGAAGCGCCCAAGACAATCCCTATTTACCGAGGAGAAATTTACGAGGAAATCAAAGCTCAAAACCTCGAATCGATCCGCAATCCCCAGACCTCGCTCACCAAGCAAAATCTCGGCAAGCTCCGCCTCGCTGCCCAAGCCGCCCGCGACGCCGCTGCACGCAAGGCCGCCGAGGGGCCCAAGACAGAGTAGGGGGGGCGAAAAAGTTTAGACAGGATTGCAGGATCAACAAGATTGACAGGAAATGTTCTGCTGATGTGAATGGCGTTTTCTGACTTGCTCCCTCTCCGTGTTCTCCGTGGTAAAATAAAGCCCTCTCGGCATCAGAGAGTTTCGCGATCACTCCAAAAACTTCCTGCTTCCGCGCGGCGCAAACCTCCCGATATTCGCCTTTGGGCTTCGCATGTCTCGAGTCGATTCATCCATCGGCAAAAACCCCGCATTCCCCGAAGCAAAGGACACCATCGCCTTGCCACCATGACGGAAGTGCGCGGTGACCTCGCGCTCGTCGATGCCGTAAAATTCCTCCAGCATCGGATTTCGAGCTGATGCCGGCCTCTGGAATGTATTGACCTGGGCCGCTGTGAAGAAAACCACAACTTGCGATGGATCGGAGAGCGCCGTTTGCCTCTTTATCACGCCGCTGCCCATGAAGCCTCCGCCGAGAAGCGTGTTGTATCCGACGCCGATATACCCATTCCGGTATTTCGGTTTGAACGCCCGCCCGCCCAGCGCAAAGCTGGGGTCCGGCCGGAACCCCTTCGGCACATAGTTCGCCAGCGGCCCCTTCGTCGGATCAAAATTCCGCTGGCCCTCCGGGCTGCTCATGCTCGTCGCACTCTCAAATCCAAACCACCAGGTCGCCCCCGCGCCATTCGCAGCATCATTCGTCCGGTAGGGCCAAAAGGTATAATTGTTGTCCCCCAAATAAGCCATGCCTCCCGCTGCCAGTTGACGGATGTTATTTGCCGACACAGCCAGCGATGAACTCGCATAAGCCTGCTTCGCCGCCACAAAAACAATCGCTCCCAGCACACAAACAATCGCCATCGACACCATGAGCTCCACCAGCGAGAAGGCCTTAGAGGGGGGCATGGCCGTCCCGGCCGTGCAGACACTGGATTTCTTTGCAAAGAGGAATCTGTTTTGGACAGCAACGCCAACCTCACACACAGGCGAGACGCCTGTGCACCTCTCTGGTTGCGAGTCTGTGCGTATCGGCAGGTATGCTCTCTCAACAACAATCAAGTTGGTTTCTCTCGGAAAAGCTCTGTTCCTACGCATTTCTTCGCTGCCTCAGCATGAAAAAAACCAGTGCAATCGTAACAAGGATCGCCACAGATGGCTCGGGAACCGCATTAACCGCAGCACTTAAATCGGGTGGAATTGAAGCGCCCTCTGCTTCAGTCAAGCTATAGGCATACCAAGTGTTGTTTGCGATTGTTTGGCTTCCTCCAGTCCAGTTCGAGGTCCAAGTGGGAGATACGCCATCTTGAGCAGAGAAAAGCTCCCAATACCCATTATTCCACCAACCTTCTTGATATCTGTCTGCAGGATTGGTTGGTCCAGCACTTGTCGAGCTTAAAGGGGCTTCGTAACTAGGTCCAGCATTCCCGTCCGAGACACCACTTGTAAAAGTGAGCGACGCTGGGTTTCCAATTGGGTCTTCAGCTCCGCTTACGCCGAATGAGCCATCGAAACCTGTATCAAATCCAAATCCAAAGTATCCTGTTCCATAACCTCCTTCCGAATCGATTCTGGCATACAAACCTAGATTGCGAGACGCCAAAGTATTGATCATCGTATCGAGCGTCGTGCTCGAACTCCACTGGAACCCCCATACCAAAGCACCTGGTATTTTTTGATCTCTCCATTGAATCAGTAACGCCGACCGATTCGTCCCACTTCCCGTCCAGAACTGAATATCATCAAAACTCTGCACTAGCGTCTGCGCTTTCACCCCGAGGGTGCCTATTAAAAGCAGCGATGCTGCCAATACTATCTTCTTCATTTTTGTCCTTGTTTCAAACACGGGGAACTCGAAGGACAATCCCTTCCCCCGTTTTGTGAAAGGACTACCCCCGTCACGGACAGTCATGCGCTGCCCGCACACCGATTTCAGGTGCTGTGCGGTTTTCTCCGCCGGTTCGAACCCGGACTTTGACCTTTGCGCGACAGTGAGGGACTTCCACCCTTGCTTTCCTAGGCCGACGGATTGGTTGAAATGTGAAAAAGAGCTGTTCGAAAAATTCGGGCGTTCGACCAGGCCGAGCCATGTCGAAGGCGCGTCATGGTAAATGTATCCTCATATTCAAATATCTTGATATGTTTTGTCAACACTAAAAACAGAAAAATCTTTCAAGCTGTTTCGCCGTGCAGTGCACCGCCATTGCCGCGAGTCAAAATCGATGGCCTGAGCCTTGGCAAGATTCTGTAAAAACCTGAAATTCACCCGCAGAGGAAAAAAATGCCGCCTTTCAAAGTAAGCGGATTCCTCTTTAGCGGCATTTTTTTCCAGTTTTCCCGCTTTTTTCCGGATTAGAAGACTTGGCACGGGTTTTGCTTTGTATTATATGCAGTTCAACCGACCCATGGATTGGGTCACAACCAACAAATCATTATGATATCAATCAATGTCAACTCCGCAGCAAGTGGTGCGGGCCTTAACCTCGGAAAAACCAACGATGCCCTCCAGAAAAGCCTTTCTCGGCTTTCGAGCGGCCGACGCATTGTAAACTCCAGCGACGACGCCGGTGGTCTCGCGGTTTCGATGAAAATGGCAGCAGCCCAAAAGCGCACGGAAGCTACTGCAATCAACTTACAAAATGCACAATCTTTCCTTCAGACCCAAGATGGTGCTTATAGTGTTGCTGATAAAGTTCTAAGCAGGATGTCTGAACTTGCCACATTGGCAAATGATCCCACTAAAAATGATGGTGATATCAAACTTTACAACAAAGAATTTCAAAACCTAATTCTTCAAATGAAGAGTCTGGCGACAGAGGAATTCAACGGGGTCCCACTTTTTGGAGCAGATATTGTTCTCGAAGTATCTACATCCGAAGATGGAAGCCAAACTCTCGGTATGACGCAGTCTGATATCAATGGCGGTAAAATCGCTGATGTTCTGGATATCGCTGAACTCACTGCTGCTAATGCACCTGCTAATACTGTTGCAATCCAAGACGCCATACAATACTTGGCTGATTTAAGGGCGCAAAACGGTGCTGAATCCAGTCGCGTTGGCTTTGCCCAAGACCTGCTTAAGATTAACGCCATCAACCTCGAAGCCGCGAACAGCCGCATCATCGATGTCGATGTGGCTGCTGAGAGCAGTCAACTCGCTCGCTTCCAGATTCTGCAGCAGGCCGGAACGGCGATGCTCGCTCAGGCAAACACCAGCCAGCAGTCGCTCGTCCGCTTGCTCCAAGGCTAATTGCCGGAAACAAGTTGAATTAACAAACAGGAGGCTCTCCGCAAGGGGAGCCTCTTTTTTGTCCTCTCATAGAGGCCACTCCAAGCAAAAGGGTCCCCGAAGGACTGGTGCGAGAGCACAGAATGCATTCCATGCGATATGGGGCTTGCAACCCATTTTGCGGGTGATTAGTAAGACCCATAGTCTTTGGAATTCAAATCATGAGCACGAAGAAAAAAACGGATATTGATGAGGTTCCAGTCGAAGCAAAAACGCAAGTCCCCCATGCGAGAAGCAAGGCTGGGACTTCGGTGAAAAAGGTTAAATCTCCTGACAAGGAATCGACATCGCTTCCTACAAAAACAGCACGGCGCAGGGCGAAGATGCCAGCGGTGTTGGAGTCGGTTGCCTCAGGCGATCTTTTGAATGATTTGGGCAGCCTGCCGCGCAGCTATGGCGAGGAGGTAATGTTCCTTGTCGCCCAGGATCCGCATTGGCTCTTTACCTATTGGGATATTGATATTTCACGGCATCCGGGTGGGCCTTGTATTTTGAGGGTGGAGCATGCTTCGGGTGATCTGGAGCAGGAGATCGAAGTCTCGTTCGAGACGCGAAACTGGTATATACCCGTGCAAAAGGCGGGTGGGTCATATGCCGTCGAAATGGGTTTCCACCGTTATGGAAAATGGAACTCGATTGCGCGTTCGCCGATTGTCACCACGCCGCGCGATAAATTTTCCGAGTCGGCGGCGTTTGATTTTGCCACGCTGCCGATGCACATCAGTTTTCAGCGGCTTGTGGAAAATGTGTCGCATTCGTTTGCGTCTTCGGAGGAACTCCTGCCGGCGCTAATCAAGCTGCAGCAAACCCTCCCGCTGGGCCTGTCGAGTGGATTTCCGCTCGAGGCCCGCGACCGCGAGATTTTGCAAGCCTTGTTGGGAAGCGAGATTCTGGCTGGCATTTCCAGCGGGCAGTGGAACTCCGAGGAGCTGCACTCCGCGATATCCCGGCGCCTCAGGGAAAGCCTTTCATCCGCCGAGGTGGAGGAGTTTTTCTCACGCCTTCCGCAGTGGAACTCGGAGAGCGCCCTCTTCAGTGGATTTCAAAAATTGGCCTCCGAATTGTCAGGTTCCTCATCGTTGTTGGGTTCGGCTGGATTCGTCGGGCTTCTGGTGCGTCTTCAGGAATTGCAGTCGGAGAGTAGCCTCTTCAGCGCATTTCAAAAGTTCTCCGCCGAGCTTGCGACCTCCTCTTCCTCGATGGGTTCCGCGGCCTTCGTCGGCTTGCTCGCGCGTCTTCAGCACCTGCAAGCGGAGAGCAGCCTCTTCAGCCAGTTTCAAAAGATGTCCACCGAGATTTCCAGTTCATCATCCCAGCTTGGCTCTGCGGCGTTCACGGAAATGCTGGCTACCAATCTCTCAAGCTGGCTCACCGGTCTCATCACCAGCTGGGGTGGGGGAGGCGCATCGGAAACTTTGCTTCGCTTGTCGGCGCCGACCTCTTGGAGTGGCGTCGAATTATCATCCGCCAGCGAGTTTGCCGCCCGTGCGGCGCTGAGTTCCTGGCTTGCCGAGTCTTCCTCCTCATGGAAAGGCAGTGAAGTGTCCATGCAGGCGCTTGCCGCCATCTCGAGTTGGAGTAGCGAGATCATGGCCGCGCAGGGATTTGCGGCAAGCAGTTGGAGCGCGTCTCAGAATTGAAACGCCGCCCAACAAAAGACTCGCCAGCCAAGGTCCAGCCCCTGGACCGCCACGCCGAGGAGTTTCTCCGGCACCTCGAAGCGGAGAAAAACGCTTCGCCGCAGACGATTCGCACTTACCGCACATCACTTGAGGCATTTCGAAAATTCCGTCCCTCCGGCTCTTGGACGGAACTGCGCGCTGACGACTTCCGGGCATGGATGCTCGACATGATGAAAGCCGAGATGGCGAGATCCAGCGTGCGTTTGCGGTTCGCCGCGATGAGGGCCTTCTACGCCTTCCTCCACATGCGCCGCACGATCTCAAAAAATGTGCTGCTCGAAGTCTCTCTTCCCAAAGCCGAGAAGCAACTGCCCCGGTTTCTCACAACCTCGCAGGTGGACAACCTTGTTGCCGCGCCCGCTGCGGCTCAAAAAAACAAGCAGGCGCCGTCTTGGATGGCTGCCCGCGATACTGCGGTGATCGAACTTTTTTACTCCACCGGAATGCGACTTTCCGAACTCGTCGGCCTGGATGTGCGGGATGTTGA
The DNA here is from genome assembly GCA_044375335.1 of Terrimicrobiaceae bacterium. Lineage (GTDB taxonomy): Bacteria > Verrucomicrobiota > Verrucomicrobiia > Chthoniobacterales > Terrimicrobiaceae > UBA967. The sequence goes on from JBILMW010000090.1 coordinate 6,154, forward strand.
TCCGATCAGCGAGACGGCGCGTGTGACGGGCAAAGGTTCGCGCGAACGGGTCTGCCCAGTCGGTGGGCCCGCCCTTGAGGCTATCCAGCGCTACCGCCACGCCGCTCGTGTGAATGCCGGGCCTCTTTTCATCAACAAATCGCGCCGCCGCCTCTCGACGCGTGCCGTGAATTCCCTCCTGAAGCTCCGCCTCGCACAAGCCGGCCTGCCAGTCGATCTCTCGCCTCACAAACTCCGCCACAGCTTTGCGACACACCTTCTAGACAACGGCGCCGACCTGCGCAGCGTGCAGACTCTGCTGGGGCATGCCAGCCTCTCAACGACCCAAATCTACACCCATGTTACAATCGAGCGCCTCAAGGCCGCCTACATGGCCGCCCACCCAAGGGCCGAGGGGTAGAAAAATCGCGCCTGCCGCCCCTGAGACGCCGCTTCGCGGCTGAAGAATGGGTCAAGCCGGAGGTCGACCCTCCAAGGATTTCGCTCTGCCGCGCGGTTTTGTAGCGGCTGTCTATGACTGCCGAATCGGAGCCCTCCCCCCCAGCGCTCATAGAGACGCTGCTACAGCAATCGCGCGGCAGCGCGCTCGTGTATGCAAGGTAGGGTCGGCGCGCCGCCGCTGACCCATTTACGCGGCGTGCTTGCCAAGCCGGAGACGCGAAGCGCAGAGGCTGGAGCCGCCATTGCATCCAGAAGAAACGCCGCCGGGGCGGCTCAATCTTGGGACGCCGACGGCGCGGCATCCATGAATTTTTGAATCGCGCCTCCACCTCATCGACAAACAAACCACGCTTGCGCCCGCAGAGCTCATAGAGCGGACGCGATCCTCGGGACTCAGGCTCCTATTCCAGATTCTGCCGGTTTTCCGTGACCTTCGCCGTTCTGGCAGGGTTGCTGAGTTCGATCAGGTCGCTGATGATGCGGACGGCTTCGTTTCGGATGGGATCAGGTTCGGGAGTTTTCTTGGAGTCCTTTTTCTCCTCTTCGGTCTCTTCAGAGTCTTCTTCGAGGTTGTATTTTTTATCGCGCTCGCGCTCGTAGGCGACGACTTCGAGTTCTTCGCGATTGTTCTTCACATCGTCGAGTGTGACTTGCCAGACCTTGGCATTCACCATTGAGCCACGGGCTGCGCGCTCCTCTTTGCGGGCTTCTTTGCGTTTTTTCTCGTCGGCGAGTTCCTTGCGGCGGATGTCTTCGTTTGTGCTGATGGTATTTTTGGCCAGGCGCTCGCGGAAGCGCTGCATGTCCTCGTTGACATAGATGAACTCGGGATCGCTCAGGATGCGCTTTTTCGAGCGTTCGCGAAGTTCGTCGAGAAAGAGGTTTGCGGCGGGTGTTTTGTCCTTCGAAATCAAAACAACGGGCGCCACTTCGTCGTAGTCGAGGGGGTTCTTGAGCGAGGCCTCGCCGATCTCGGCGTTGTCGGTGCGGGAGGGCAGGACGATGTCTGACTCGACGCCTTTGATTTGGGTCGATCCCCCGAGAATGCGGTAGAACTTTTGGATCGTGAGTTTGAGTGCGCCGGCCTCGGGCTTTTTGACATTGAAAAACGGAAGCGACATGGATTTGTCGAGGTCCACAATGGTTTGCACGGTGCCCTTGCCGAAACTGCGCTCGTCACCGACCACCAGCGCGCGACCGTAGTCCTGGAGCGCGGCTGCAAAAATCTCGCTCGCCGAGGCGCTCAAGCGGTTCATCAAAACAATCATTGGACCCGTGTAGGAAACCTCGGGGTTCTTGTCGCTGTTCACCGTGATCTTTCCGCTCGGATCCTTGGCTTGCACGACTGGACCCTGCGGGATGAAGAGCCCGGTGAGATTGATGGCTTCTTCGAGCGAGCCTCCTCCATCTCTGCGCAGATCGATCACAAGCCCTTCGATGTTTTCTTTCTTGAGCCGTGTCAGAAGCGCTTCGACATCCACCGTCGTGCTCTTGGGTTCGCCATCGCCACTCATATTGGCGTAGAAGGATGGCAGAGTGATCCACCCGATGCGGGCGACCTTTCCTTCGGCATCGGTGACATCAAGGAGTTCGGCCTTTGCCTCCTGGTCCTTCAGCTTCACTTCATCGCGGGTTATCTCAATAATTGAGCGTTTTGAGGGATCATCCGCATCGTTCGGGATGACCTGCAGACGGACGATCGAGTTCTTTGCCCCTCGGATTTTCTCCACGACCTTGTCGAGTTTCATGTCCACGACATCTTCAAACTCCTTTTCCCCTTGTCCGACGGCAAGGATGCGGTCTCCGACTTTGAGGCGTCCATCACGATCCGCCGGGCCTCCGGGGACGATCTCCATGATCTTTGTATAGCCATCCTCCGAACGCAGAACCGCTCCGATGCCCACGAGCGACAGCTTCATGTTGATCTGAAAATTCTCCATCTCCGTCGGGCTCATGTATTCCGAATGGGGGTCGTAGCTTTGCGTGAGGGCCTTCAGGAAGGTGCTGGTGACATCATCCGGGCTCATTTCCCGCACATTCCGCAGGGCCTGGTCGTAGCGGCGTGTCACGGTTTCCTCCGGGGAGCGGAGTTTCAATTCGCTGAGATGTTCTTGAAGGAGCTCGGCCTCCACACGGTCGCGCCAGATTTTATCGGCTTCCTCGAGGTTTTTTGGCCACGGGGATTTCTGGCGGTTCAGCTCGACTTCGCGCTTGCCTTTGAAGTCGTATTTTTTTGTCGCCAGTTTTTTGTTCGATGAGACTCGGTTTTCCACGCGTTCCTTGAAGCGGTCAAAAATTTCCCTCGAAGGCGAGAGGTCGCCGGAGCGGATGAATTTGTGCAGTGACTCGGCGTATTTCAGATTGAATTCATCGATATCCTGCTGGGTGAAATAGAGCTTGTTGTAGTCAAGGAGTTCCAGGTAGGTCGCAAGGAGCTTTGCAGACATCTCCCCGTCCATTTCCTTGCGGCTGTAGTGGGCCTGCTGTAGCCAATTTGCGACGGCCAAGGCGACTTGCCCCTGATCGACCGCGTTGGATTTTTCGGCGCGAACCGGCAGGAGAAGAACCAGCGCCGTGAAGATGGAGGCGATGGCGTGTTTGGAAAAATTCATGATGATTGGATTGAAAACCTTGCAGAGATCCCGACAAAAATCAAATCTCCGCTTCCTCATCATACGACCCGATAGCACATGAAGCCGTTCAAAATTTTCACCGGAGGTCCGCTGGACACCAACGCCTACTTTTTCCAGACCCCTGCGGGAAACCTTCTTTTCGATGCTCCGCAAGGCGCCGACGATTATTTTGCTGGGGAGAAGATCGATTGGTTGCTTCTGACCCATGGACATTTCGACCATGTGATGGATGCCGCAAAAATCCAGCGTCGCCACGGTTGCCGCGTTGCTTTTCATCCAGATACCGTTCCCATGCTGGCTGACGGGGCTTTTTTCAAGAAGCATGGATTCGACATCCAATATGAGCCTTGCAAGGCGGATTTGCTTCTCGAAGAAGGCGAAACTCAAGAAGTCGCCGGACTCAAAATCCTCTGCCTCCATGTGCCAGGCCATTGCCCGGGAAGCCTGTGTTTTTACTTTGCCGAAGACGGTTTGCTCGTGGCGGGGGATGTCCTTTTCCGTGAGGGCGTAGGCCGATGGGATCTCCCGGGCGGCGATGGTCCGCTCCTCTTCGATGGCATTCGCAAAAAAATCTTTCCACTCGACCCTGCGACTCGCGTCCTGCCGGGCCATGGCCCCGAAACCACGGTCGGCCATGAAATCGAATGGAACCCGTATGTTGGCGAGGTCTGAAAATCCAAGCTCGACAGACCACAACGGATTCCGCTTCTCTTATTGAAGCTACCCACCAACCCCGATCTATCTTATGCCAAGCTTCAATTATGTCGCACTCGACGCCCGAGGCCAGGAAACCAGCGGTGTCATTGACGCCGCCTCCCAAGCCGAAGCCGTAGCCCAGATCAGGCAGGCGGGATACTTTCCCAAGTCGATCACGGAGGGAGGCAAGGCACCCAAGCGCAAGGCCGCAGCGCCTTCGGCATCCGTTGCCAAGAAGGACATCAAGATCAACCTGAACATCCCCTTCCTTGAAAAGAAGACGATCAAGGGGCGGACCCTGATGATTTTCACGCGGCAGCTTGCAACGCTGATCGACGCTGGCTTGCCACTCCTTCGCGGGTTGACTGTCCTTTCCAAGCAGGAGCCCGATCCAGTCCTTAAAAAAACCATCGTTTCCATAGCCGACTCCGTCCAAGGCGGAGGCACATTTTCCGAGGCGCTGGGCGGCCACCCGCGCATCTTCAACA
>JBILMW010000246.1:0-2787 GCA_044375335.1 Terrimicrobiaceae bacterium
ACATCGCCGATGGACACCAGAGCGTGATCCTCGAGCAAGTCACAAACGGCATCGCCGTCCGCATGGCCGTCCTCTACTCCTGCGCCGGAGGAGCCGGCGTGCCCACATGAAAAAAATCACCCGCATCGCAAGAGAGAGGGGCACGGGCGTCCCGCCTGTGAAAGATTTTTGCGCGGCAACCTCATCGACGCACTCGTCAACCGTCCAAGCATGAAAAAAATCACCCGCATAGCCAACGGCCGCGTCATCGACCCCGCCAACAACCGTGACGAATCCGCCGACCTCTGGATCGCCGACGGCAAAATCATCGATCCGATGCCCGGCAAGGAAACCGAGACCATTGACGCCGTCGGTCTCATCGTTGCTCCAGGTCTCATCGACATCCATGTCCACCTCCGCGAGCCAGGCCAATCGCATAAAGAGACAATGGCCAGTGGCACGCGCGCCGCAGCCGCCGGTGGATTCACCACCGTCGTCGCCATGCCGAATACGAATCCATCGGCCGACAGCGCCGCGACGATCACTTGGATCAAAGAAAAAGCCGCACGCGAAGCCTGCGTGAATGTTCTCTGCACCGGAGCGATTACCAAGGGGCTGAAAGGCGAGGAACTCGCACCCGTCGGCTCGCTTTTCAATGCCGGAGTGGTCGCACTCACCGATGACGGCCATTGCATCCAGAACAACGAAATCATGCGCCGCGCGGTGGAATACGCCCGCATGTTCGGCCTCACCGTCATGGACCATTGCCAGGACTACTCGATCGTCGGCGACGGCATCATGCACGAGGGCGAGTGGAGCCTCCGCCTCGGCCTGCCCGGTTGGCCCCGCGCCGGCGAGGAAATGATCGTCGCCCGCAACATCATGCTGGCCGAACTCTGCGACTCACCGATCCACTGCCAACACATCAGCTCCGGCGGCAGCGTGCGCCTCATCCGCGAAGCCCGCGCCCGGGGTGTCAAAATCTCCGGCGAAGTCTGCGCGCACCACATCGCGCTCACGGATGCCACACTCGCTGCCTTCGACAGCAATTTCAAAATGAACCCGCCCCTGCGCACTCAGGAGGACATCGACGCCATCATCGAAGGCATCGCCGACGGCACCCTCACTATCCTCTGCAGCGACCACGCCCCACACGCGGCCTACGAAAAGGAGGTCGAAATCGACCACGCCCCCTTCGGCATTACCGGCCTCGAAACCGAGTTCGCCATTTTCCACGACATCCTCGTCCACAAACGGCAGGCGATCGACCTCCCCCGCCTCATCGCCCTCTTCACCTCCGAACCCGCCGCCCTCCTCAAACTCGACCGCGGCACCCTCTCAACCGGCGCCTCCGCCGACATCGTCCTCATCGACCCCTCACTCGACTGGACATTCGACAAAAACCAATCCGCCTCCCTCTCCAAAAACACCCCCTTCCACAACCACACCTGGCGCGGCCGCGCCGTCCGCACCATCGTTAGTGGCCAAACAGTCTGGTCTCTGCCCGCATAACCCGCCAAAAGCGGTCTCAAACAACGCGGATTAAAATGTTCGGGGAAAAGCTGGGATAAAATACCGATTTACTTGGCATCAGCGGACGCGCCGCAGAAAAACAAATCCGCCAGTTCAAGCAAACCAAGCGCTTATGCCGCATTGATCTAAGCAAGGGCGGGAACTTGGCCGAAGGCATAATAACTGCCATCGTCTGCAAAATTATTGCAGATGAACCTGGGAGCTTCCTTCTCGCCAAGCGATGCCTTTTTTAGCGGGTGCCTTGCATGGCGGAGCCGAGGGCTCCGGCGCCTTCCCAGGAGGCGGGTCGGTTCCACGGAAGGGAGCCTTCGGCGTGGGCGGCGGATTGGGAATCATCCGTTGCGCAGCCGGTGAGTATGGCTGCCAGGAGGATGAGGAGGCTAATTTTGAGCAGTTTGGTAAACGATGTCATCGCCGGGTTGGATGCTAAGTCCGCGAGCGAGGCTCGCTGGGATGATGTCTGCAATGGATGTGGCGGGTTCCACCGTGGTCGTGCGGACTTTGCCGATGAGGGTGGAGCCGCGTTTTACGAGAAATTCCATGTTGCTCTCTATGCCGCTTTTGTTTCCGAGGCTGAGAACGACGAAATTCCATGCTTGGTTGACGGCAAGGACCCGACCGGTAACGCGTGTAAGGCCTTGTTTGGTTTCTTTTTCGCGCGCTGCCTTCTGGAGGGCGACCAGTTTGCCTTCGAGGTTCTTGTTGTCCTCGTCGAGTTTGGTGTTCAGGGTTTCGAGCTCAGTGATGCGAGCTTTGTCTTCCTCGGTCGAGACCGGCGTTGGCACGGCGGTGGCTGCGGCGGCGACTTGGGCTTCGAGTTGGGTGATTTTCTCGGCTTTGGTGAGGATGTCGGTATTTGCGATGGCCAGGTCGCCCTCGGCTTTGGTGAGTTTTGATTGAGACTCGGTGAGCTGGGTTGTTTTTGTGCTGACTTCGCTGCGTTGTTTGGCGAGGTCGGAGTCGAGGCCTTGTTTTTGAGCCGTGAGTTCGGAAATGGTTTTATCGGCCTCGACATACTTTTTGATCTCTCCCTCGAGGTTGGTTTTGACTGTCGCCGTCTCTTGCTGGGACGCAGCCAAGTCATCCTTTGTTTTAAGGAGATGGCTTCGGTTTACAAAGCCCACGCCGGCGGATGCCGCAGCGAGAACAATTGAGACAATGATGAGAATTTTTCCCATGAATCGGAGGAATCTTGAAGGCAGAGGTTGTAGTCGGCGTGCGGGGCAGGAGCAAGAGGGAATTTCAAAAACTCGTCAGACCTTTTTTCGCGGTGAA
>JBILMW010000248.1:0-2752 GCA_044375335.1 Terrimicrobiaceae bacterium
GAGTTCGTCAATAATGTGCGTGAAGCCGCACTGGGCGGCCACCATCAGGGCGGTTTGCTTGTATTTTCCACTCAGAGCGTTGATGTCGGGGGACGGAAGAGCCGCGCGCAAGGCGGTGAGATCGCCGGTTGATGCTGCCGCATACAGTGGCGAGTCGGTTTGATCCTCCCCCTCCTTGAAATCTCTCGGTATAACACTCCCGTTGAAATCAAAAGTTGGTGCTTTTTTGACCCGCTCGGGGCCGTCCATTTCTCCCAAGATCGCTGCAAGCCGTGCATCGCGAATTTCGTAGGCTTGAGATGCCTTCACCAGATCAGGGTCTTGAGGGGCGTGGGCTCGAGCTTTTGCGGAGTAGATCTTGGCTTGCGCCAGATTTCCCAGAACCACGCTGGCCCGTGAACAGAGGTCCCAGTAAACGGACTTGTCGGTTGAAGCCCATTCCGCAGCTTTGTTCCACGACTCAATTGCCTCAGGCAGGCGGTCGAGCCGCTCGAGAATACGAGCTTTCAATTCCAGATCATCTTTGTCGCTTCCATCGAGAGCGATAGCCTGGTTGATAAAAGCAAGAGCATCTTCTTCTTGAAAAAGGTTGTGAAGGGTGTTTGCAGTCCCGGAGAGGTTATATGCCGAACGCTTCTTTGAGATTGCAATCTTGCGGTGGTCGAGAGCTTGGTCGTGGGCTTCCAAGTCCTCCAAGAGGTTGGCAAGAGTTTTATGAATTTGAAATGGACCCTCCCGCATGCCAAGGAGCGAGAGCGCTTTCCAATAACTCTCAATCCCCCATGCCAGAATGCGCTTGCGAGTTTCAGAAGTGATGCCCTTCTTCAATTTGCTCTCTCTGATCGTCGTGGACATGAGGCCACTGAGCCATTGCATGGGAATGGATTTCGGCTCCAAGGCTGTTTGCGCAACCAGGGCATTGTAGTAAAACAAAATGGTTCGAGCATCTTTGGCGGTGTCGATGCCCAGAACAAATCCCGAGGAGCGGCCCTCGAGGGAATCCGGTTGTTGGGCCAAGACCTCGGCAAACAGGGGCATGGAGTCGTCCAGATCAAACCTCGAGCGGGCCAAAATTGCCGCCCAAAAAATCGCCCTTGGTGAGCGCTCTCCATCCTTGATGGCCTGCAGCACTTCAGCCTCGGCCTGATCTTGATCACCAGCCGAGAGGTGCCCCAAAAGTTTCTCCTCCGAAAAAACCGTCACACCTTGAACAGCTGACGGCGAAAGAAGGCACAGAATCATGCTCAGAAAAAGAAATGCTCGCATGGTTATGAAGAATGAATCGCCCCGAGTATCATCGCTTTTTGACGGAAGTGTCTATGAAGCGTTTGCGGGGGGGGCATCATCTTGCTTGCCCGATTTTTCAGGCGCGAAGCGGCGGCCTGGGAGGCGTGCCGGTCTCGCCGGTGCAGGCGAAGGGCGTTATTCGAGCGGTTTTGGCGGGGGAGGTGTCTGGGAGTGGCTTTGCGGCTTCCGTGTTTGATATTTGGGCCATGCGGGACGATGGCCCTCCCAAAATGAGTTCTGCAAAGAACGATTTTGCGAGTAGGAACGAAGTCATCTGAATGAAAAATCTGCGCGATGCCGATATTGAAGAGATGTTCTCACGCTCGAGCGGGCCTGGCGGTCAGCATGTGAACAAGGTCTCGACGGCTGTCACTCTGCGTCATGTTCCGACGGGCTTGAGTGTGACGGTTTCGGATTCGCGCTCGCAGGCGATGAACCGGGAGACCGCTCGGCGGAGGCTGCTGCAAAAAATCAATGAAGCGGCCGAGGCGAAGAAACTGGCGCAGTTGGCCGAGGCCTCGAGGGAACGGCGGCGAAAAGCCAAGCGCTCGCGGGGCACGAAGGCGAAGCTGGTTGAATCGAAGCGCCGACGCTCGGAAACGAAAAAGATGCGTGGTAAGGTCGCCTGATATCCGATGAACGAGTCTGCTTATTCCGAATCCGCCGCACGACTCTGCTCCGCCTGTGGCATGTGCTGCAACGGGGTGCTTTTCCATGGAATGGCCGTCCAACCGGAGGATTCACTTCGAGCCTTGGCAGCGAAGGGGCTGAGGGCGAGGCGGCGCGATGGGGAGTTGCAATTTCAACAACCCTGTCCGGCGCATGACGGGAATTGCTGCCGGATTTATGCCGAACGCCCACAGCGCTGTCGGGCGTTCGATTGCCGCCAACTTCTGGCCGTTTCAGCGGGCCAAATCACCGAGGCGCAGGCCATGGAAAAAATCCAAGAAGCACGGAGGCGCAGCGATCGTGTGCGGGAGCTGCTGGAAATGCTGGGCGACGACCGAAAAATCCGGCCGCTGGCCACGCGGTGTGCGGGTGTTTTTACTCCTCCACTCGACCCCTCCACTCACGCAGAGGCTTTGCGCGCGGAGTTGCGGGGCGCGATGACCGCGTTGGAGGAAGTGCTGGCCAAGGATTTTCGCGCCGGGCCAGGGCGGTAGGATTGAGGAATCGGCGCGGTTGCTATGGCGGCGTCTCTATGAGCGCCGGAGAGACCTCCGATTCGGCAGTCATAGACAGCCGCTACAAAACCGCGCGGCAGCGCGATTCGTTTGGAGGGTCGACCTCCGGCTTGACCCATTTTTCAGCCGCCCCAGCGGCGTTTCTTTTGGATGCAATGGCGGCTGCGCCGCGCAAATGGGTCAGCGACGGCGCGCCGACCCTACCTTGCGTGCACGAGCGCGCAGCCGCGCGGATGCTGTGGCGGCGTCTCTATGAACACAAGGGGGCTCCGATTCGGCAG
>JBILMW010000247.1:0-2752 GCA_044375335.1 Terrimicrobiaceae bacterium
CCTGGATCATCTGCGGTTCGGCGCGCATCGAAGGCACATTCAACGGCCACCTGCGTTGTGAGGGCGAGGTTCGCCTAAATATGCAGAAGCCCTGCACGGGGCGCATCACGGCGGATTCCATCCTTGTCGAAAAAAAAGCCTCCATCGAGTGCTCCCAACCACTCGAGGCCGACCGCATCACGATCCAAGGCACACTTCGCGCCCCGATCCAGTGCAATGGCATCATTCAAATCCTGAGCGGCGGTTGCCTGGAAGGTCCGGTAACCTCGCGCGCCATGGTAGTGGAAAAAGGCGGCATCCACATTGGAGGATGCCGCATCCAACCTCCCGCCCCCGCCGAACCGCCGGCAGAAGCCGCCCCGCCAGAGGAGACGATCTCCGCCGGCGAGGCCTGAGTTTCGCTCAATACGACTTCGCCCAAACCACGCGTTGGCGGCTGGGTTCCCCGCTGAACGGACAAGTGCCGGGCTCGGGCGACTCGTCGAAAAGAATGCAACGGATGGTCACTTTGAGATCGGTTTTGATTTGTTCCTCGACCTCGGTGCTGCCGTTCCAGTGTGTGAGGGCGAAGCCGCCGTGGATTTCGGGTTTCGCGGCGTTTTGTGGTGTGAAGAATTTGTAGAAGTCCTCCTTCGTGTCGATCCGCACCATGTTGGCGTCACGGAATTCCGTGGCGCGCTGGAGGAGCGTGCTCTGGATTTCCTCCAGCATGGCGGCTGCACGCTGCGGGATTTCGGCGAGCGCGAGAAATTCCTTCTCCTTAGGCCCCTTGTCGCGGCGGGCGACGGCAGCTGTTCCCTGCGCGAGGTCGCGCGGGCCGATCTCGATGCGGATTGGCACGCCTTTTTTGATCCACTCCCAGTTTTTGACACCACCGCCGAGGTCGCGGGCATCGACCTCCACGCCGAGCGGGGCGCCGTGGAAATTCACCGTGCGCAGGCTGGAGGCAAGGTTTTCGGCGGCCTCGAGGATCGCAGCTTTGCTGTCCTCTTTGGGGGTTATCGGCACAATCACGACATGCGTGGCGGCAATGCGCGGCGGGACGACGAGTCCATCGTCATCCGAGTGCATCATGATAAGTGTTCCGATGAGTCGTGTGCTCACGCCCCAGCTCGTCGTCCAAGCATGCTCGAGTTGACCCTCGCGCGATTGGAACTGGATGCCGGCGGCTTTGGAGAAATTCTGCCCCAGGAAATGCGAGGTTCCTGCCTGGATGGCTTTGCGGTCCTGCACCATCGCCTCGATGCAATAGGTGCGCTCGGCGCCGGGGAAGCGTTCACCCTCGCTCTTCTCGCCACAGAGAACCGGCACGGCGAGGAAGTCCCGCGCGAAGGTCTCGTAAACACGCAGCATTTTCATGGTTTCCTCCTCGGCCTCAGCGCGGGTTTCGTGCGCGGTGTGGCCCTCCTGCCAGAGAAACTCAGCGGTGCGAAGAAAGAGGCGGGGACGCATTTCCCAGCGGACGACATTGGCCCACTGGTTGAGAAGAATCGGAAGATCGCGCCAGGATTTCACCCAGCGGGCGTAGGCGGCACCAATAATAGTCTCGGAGGTCGGGCGCACGACCAGCGGCTCGGTGAGTTCGCCGGCGGGCACGAGTTTGCCGTCGCGGGCCTCAAGTCGGTGGTGCGTCACGACTGCGCATTCTTTGGCGAAGCCCTCCACATGGGCGGCTTCCTTCTCAAGGTAGCTGAGCGGAATGAAGAGCGGAAAATAGGCGTTTTTGTGGCCGGTTGCCTTGAACATTCCGTCCAGAACAGCCTGCATGCGCTCCCAAAGAGCGTAGCCCCAGGGCTTGATGACCATGCAACCGCGCACCTCGGAGTTCTCGGCCAGATCCGCCGCGCGGATGACCTGTTGATACCATTCCGGAAAATCCTCTTCCCGCCTCGGAGAGACGGCTGTCTGTTGTTTCTCGCTCATGAGCGGGAAATCATTGCGGGAGCGCGGGGCGGGTAAAGTTCTTTCTTTCGTTGTCGGCCTGCGCGGCATGGATAAGCTCGTGGTTCTTCGATGAACGCCACCGCCGAACCTGTCTTGAAGCCGCCCTCCGCAATCGGCTCGTTTTGGAGCTGGCTTGTGGCATTGCCGCGCGATGGCTCGTTCCGCTTCAGCGTGAAATTCGGCATTGCCGGGATACTCGCGGTTTTTGCGGCTCTCTTTAATAAAAGCCATGAGCCCACTTGGGCGCTTTTCACCGTCTTTGTGCTCATGGTGGCGCAATACATCGGGGCAATTGAGGAGAAATCGATTCTTCGAGTAGTTGGCACTGTGATCGGCGGCGTTGTCGGCTACCTCCTCACAGCCTCTTTCGAGCAAGACCCGCTGATCTATCTCAGTCTGCTGGGATTGTTCGTTGCCGCAACGGCCGCAATGTTCGGCCAAGCGCGCTACCCCTACGCGTTCTTGCTTTGCGCCATGACGGCCGTTGTCGTGTGTAGCAACGGACTGGGACACCCTGAAAAGTCGTGGCAGTTTATGATCTGGAGGATTCAGGAGGTCTGCATCGGCATCCTTGCGGTGCTGCTTGTGCAAAGCCTGCTCTGGCCGAGATACGCAGCCGATGAATTTTTGACCGGCCTGCGTGGCGCATTTCTCGATCTGCGTGACCTTTTCTCCGCCACCCGTTCCGGCAACTCCGCGAATGGCGCGGCCATCGAGGCGCGTTTGAATCAACTCCGGCAACTCCTCCGCTTCGGTGGACGCGAGAGCCGCTACTTTCGGGCCAGGATCGAAACCTATGTTGAGCTTC
>JBILMW010000092.1:0-10144 GCA_044375335.1 Terrimicrobiaceae bacterium
CGATGCAGTAGGTCTGCCGCCCTCGGACAAGGTAACATATCTCGAAGGCGCCCGGATGGCTGTGTTCCGCGAGACCATCCTCCGCGTTTGCGTAATTGTAGCGTCCGAACATGGCGAGCGAATCAATGCCAAGCCGTGGTGGCATGAAGACCACACGCTTACTCGCTCTTATTGAGGGGGGCAGTGCCATGTGTGGAATAATACTGGATATCAACACTGGGGCAACCGCGCGATCTGGAATCAGCGTCCATTTGCCTGTTCATTTTTCCTGAGTTCGCGTGGCGCAATCCCTGTGCGATCTTTGACGCATCTGGAGAGGTGAAATGCGTTAGAGAAGCCGCACTGGTCGGCGACTTCAGCTAATGTCAGGCCAGTGGCACGGATCAATTGAACCGCTTGATCGGTCTTCAAGCGCCAGATCATTGCCGTGGGGCTTTCGCCTTGATCGTCTTGAAAAAGCTTTCGAAGACGCGAGTAGGACATCCCACAATAGCGCGCGAGGTCCTCGGCGCTACGAAATTTCGCGGGATTCATGGAAATCTCTTCGAGCGCCCGTCGAACGGCTTGGTGGCGAGTCTGCTTTAGCGGAATATTTTCGGAGGCGTTGGCCGCAAAGCGAAGAAGACAGGCTTTTGCGAGGTTCTGCATGGCGAGGTTCAAGTGCGGGCCTGCATTCACCGGGATGGAGAGTCCCTCCTCGATGAGAAGGTTGACGGACGGTGGAACGGGTGAAGTATGCCCAGCCATGCGAAGGACTCCGCGTTCGTGCCTGTTTGTCAGTTTAGGCGTAATCTGGCACCAGAGGTGGACGCTTTTCACATCCGGATCGAAACGGAAGAACTCCAATCCTCGGGGAGGCAGGATGACTCCCTCGCCTGACTCAACCTGAATCTGGCACCCATCGTAGTCGATCTCGACGCTGCCCTCCAGAATCGTGATGAGAAAATACACACTCTGCCTTCGTGGGCCGTGCCAGCCGCCAGGCAGGTAGATGGCCCTTCCAAACATGTGGAGATCGTCTCCGCGCGATTCGGCGCGATGGAGGTCTTCCGTTTTTGAAAGGGCTTTGACCGGTTTCGAGGAACTGGGTGCCATGTGACTCAATGTCTCTCCATGTTTTAAAAAGGCAATAGAGATATGAAATAGATCAGTGGGGATATGGACTCGTTGGCGCTGAAATGTTTTCTTTCAACCTGCCATGAACGAACAAATCAAAATCAACTGGTATCGCACGAAAGTGGATAAATCCCTCATGAGCGAACTGATGAAACGCCACGATGGAAAAGCGCTCCGACAAGCGCTGCTCCACTTGGGTCTCTACGCCTGCACGGGCACGGCAGCCTATTTTGCATATGGCAGCATCTCACAGGCAAACTGGGTATGGATGGTTCCGTTGCTTGTATTGTTTGTTTTTCTTCACGGCACCTTTACCCAGTTCATGGGTCTCGTGGCCGTGCACGAGTTGGTCCACAAGACGCCGTTCCGAAGGCAGTGGCTGAACGATCTTTTCATGGATGTGTTCTCGTTCCTGACATGGAGCGACCCGGTTAGCTTCCGCGTGAGCCATGTGAAGCACCACCAAGTGACCGTGCATCATGACCATGACGGGGAAGTTATTCTTCCACAAAAAGTGGATTGGGATGCCCTAAAGTTCTGGTTCTGGCAACTGGTGCCCTTCCCGAATCCGGTCGCAGTTTGGGGCGCTTTGAAAAAATGGTTTAAATATGCGGCAGGCAACCTTAAAGGCGAGGGACTCTTCGCTGGAGGGGAGGAGTGGATGCAGAAAGTCCTCCCCAAAGAGAACGAGGAACTTCGCCGCCGCCATCGCAAATGGGCCTGTGTGGTTTTTTTCGGCCATTTGGCTTTGGCTGCCCTGTTCATCGCCACTGGGCAGTGGATCCTGATTCTCTTGGTCAACCTGCCTATTTTTTATTGTGGTTGGTTGGTAACGCTCTGCGGAATGCCCCAGCACATTGGAATGATGCCCGACGCACCGGATTTCAGGCTCTGCTGCCGCACTTACACTTGCAGCCCCTTCGTCGGGTTCCTTTATTGGAACATGCAGTATCATGTGGAGCACCACATGTTCCCCGCAGTGCCGTTCTACAATCTCCCGGCGCTCCGCAAAGCCATCGCGCACGACCTTCCACCCGCTCCACACGGACTCTGGGCCACATGGCGAGAGATCATTCCCGTTCTCAAGAAGCAACGCGAGAACCCGGACTATGTCTTCGTTCCCGAGTTGCCGACGGCGGCTTGAGTTTTGTGCTCTAAGAGAATAGAACCAGCGAAAAGACTACCAGCCTACGATGCGGTTCTCTTTTGCTGAGATGCTCCATTTTTCCAGTATCTCGATACCTTGCAGCGCGATTTTTGCATCCACGCGCGAGGGATTGCCTGCTTGATGGTGAGCAAGGATATCCATGAACAATCTGTCGAAATAGAGGTTTGTCTCGATTGTTCCGTGATGGAAGTTTTCATCGGCGACAGGACATTTGATTGCGCCTGATGTTGCTGAAAAACCCCGCAGTGTGCCTATGTCGCCTTCTTCAGGACTAAGGACGAGTTCGACAAATCCCTGATCGCCGTCAGCCCTCAGAATCGTGCAAAGAGATGGCGTGTGTTCGCCGGATTCCACAACCAATCTGGTTCCGTCATCGAAATGAACGGTTCCCAACAGCTGTTTCTCAATACCGACTCCTTGGTATTTTTCGGAGTCGGACCAGTGGATCGCGGCGAACGCTCTCACTGGATTGCGTGGCGCAAGCCATCCTGCGGCGGTATCCAGAAGGTGGGGGCCGAAATTGATGAATCCCGTGCCGGGGTGAACGACATGAACGGAGCTGATGCGACCGATCATTCCGGAATGGATCGCGTCGTAGGCCGCTACAAAGGGAGCCCCATAGCGACGCTGAAAGTTCACAAAAATGCGGGCCCCAGCAGATTCGGCAGCATCAAGCATTCTGTGGGCTGATGCCGCATCGAGCGCGAAGGGTTTCTCCGCGAGGATTGTCTTGGCGCCTGCCGCGATGGCCGCCATCACCATTTGCTCACGCTCAGTCGGAAAGGCGCAGACACTCACGAAATCCGGAGCCTCAGCGGTGAGCATTTCCCTATAGTCGGAATACATCGTGGTTCCCGGAAACTCGCTGGCAAAGGCTTCGGCATTCCTCGGAGTGCGCGTGGCGGCGGCGGCAAGATGCACGAGAGCGCCGCTCCGTTTCATGCTCAGGGCATGGGCGTAGGCTATTGAGTGGCGTCCGGCCCGACCCTGACCGCCAGTTCCGCATCCAATGATGACGGCGCGCATCGGAGAATTCATTTCGTTGCTCCCTTCCAGTCAAGGACGGCCGAGAACAATCGTCGCTCTTTGAGGCCTGCATAGGCTTCCGGTGCCTCGATGTAGGGAAGGATGGCATCTAGAAAGTCCGAGGATTTGAAACGCCCCGCTCGTATATGCTCGATCACGCACTGGCGTTCCTCCATTCCCCGATCGCGCGGGGTGATGATAATGGATCCCTCACCTGGGGCTGTGTGGTCTGGATTCCAAGAAACGGGTTCGAGGTAGTTTGCTTGAAAGATCAGACGGGGCCAGTCGCCACCGTAGAAATGAATCGGCTCGACGGTGTAATCGGTGGAATAGTTCTGCGGCTTGCGGCGAAGCAGGGAACGCGCGAGTTCGACTCCGGGCGAGGAGCCCGATGCCTCGACGACGATGTCGGCGCCGCCATTGGTGAAAACCCCGAGACGCTCCTTGAGATTTTTGTCGGCGGCTGAGACGGCGAGGGCGGCTCCATTCCTGCGGGCGCGCTCGAGGCGGGATTCCTCCATGTCAACCACGGCCACCCGGCAGCCTGCCAGCAAAAGCCATTTTGCCGAAAGCGATCCGATGAGGCCCTGGCCGATGACGACCGCGGTCTCCCCCGGTTTGGGCATGGCCGCCTCGACGCCACGCAGGGGGATTGCGGCAAGTTCTGTGAGAATGTAATCGAGCGGCTCCGCTCCAGCGGGCAGCAATGCGGGACGGTCGGTATCATTTGTGGATGCGACCTGCTCTGCGCTGTGCGCTCCGTAAAGGGTCCTCATATTCGCAAGTGGACGGGTGTTTCTTGCGCTCACCA
Source organism: Terrimicrobiaceae bacterium (assembly GCA_044375335.1). Lineage (GTDB taxonomy): Bacteria > Verrucomicrobiota > Verrucomicrobiia > Chthoniobacterales > Terrimicrobiaceae > UBA967. Next base: position 4,122 of record JBILMW010000092.1, read on the forward strand.
GATCGCCAACGCGCCAACCTTTCGCCTCGCTGCCGACCTCGATGATTTCTCCGACGGAGGTGTAGCCCGGCACATAGGGGAACTTTCCCGCTGCGCCATAGTGCCCCGCGAGCATGCGGAGTTCCGTTCCTGGCGAGATGATCGAGTAATGGGTGCGGATGACAACCTCTGTGGGACCGCACTCATTCCGCTGCACGGTAGAGAGGGTCACTTTGTTCGGTTCGCTAAAAACGACAGCTGGGATTGGTGTGTTCACGGTATTCTGTTTCATTGCGCGGCTGGTTCCCGATTGCATCCGCAGAGCGTTTTTGTCCCGTCCATTTCTACAGCAGGGAATCCTCCCGCTCGCGGAAGTAAGATGCGGTGGTTTCAACCATGCAGTCCAATTCCGAGGGGTCGGGATGACCATGCATGGCGGGGTAGGGATCGCCGCCGGGGCCCAAAGGCTCTGGAGTCACATAACAACCCGGTTGGTTGAACCCAATCAGATAGAGGGCCATGATCATCGTGTCGATATCCAGCGCTCCTTCGCCAAGTGCACAGCGGTTGCTATCTGCCAGGTGGAGGTTGGTAAGCATACTGCCCGCGCGGAGAATCGCTTCGCCAATATGAGCCTCGCCACTCTGCATGTGGTAGACATCCCCATTGATATGGGCAATGGCCGAGTGGGCAACTGCGGCCAGATATTGTTTTGCATCGGCAACCGTGTGGCAGAAGCTCACCTCTGCGGATCGGATGGGTTCGATGGCTGCGCGAATCCCGGATTGAGAGAACTCGTTTCCGACGAGGCGCAGGGTTTCTGACGAGCGCTGAAACTCCGATGAATCGTAGGCCTGAGGGCGTCCAACGGCACCAGGAACAACCAGCAGGTAGGAGCCGCCCATTTCGGCAGTAAAAGCGATTTCCCGCCGTATATAGTCGATGGCCGCCTGGCGGTGGATCGCGCGGTTGCTGGAGAGGTCGTTGTCTGGAGAAAACATTCCGCAGATTCCGGCGGTAGATATGCCATGATCATCCAGCAGTCTTTTTGTTTCTTTCGGGCGGTAGCCGAGGTCGGGCCCATAGTGGTTGCCGTGAAGTTCTATGAATCGAATGCCTGCGCGTTGCAGGCGGGCAGCAGAGCTTTGAAGGGGCTCCATCCCAAACCCCCAGTTGCTCCATGAGAGTCTGAGGCGTTCTTTGAAGCGATGCGGGTCGGTTTGTTTCAAAGCCTGGAAAGCCTCGCGGATGCGGAGGTTTTTCTCTTCGTAGCGTTGCAATTTCATGGTTTGGCGGTTGGGTTAGCGTTTCGAAAGCACATTTGCTTCATAGTCCTTGATAATGGGAATCCATGCGGTTGATTCCGGTATGCCGTTGCGGCGGCAGTGCTCGTTCCAGACGGCTCCCATTGGCAGTGTTTTGAGCTCCTCCAACATCGCCAGACGGGTTGTGAAGTCACCTGACCTTTCAGCGGCGCGAAGCAAGGAGATCGGTTCGAGGAGGGCACTGAGAAGGCATTTGAGGGTGTTGCGCGTGCCTATGACCCATGCGGCCACGCGATTAATGCTGGCATCGAAGAAATCCAGTCCGATATGGGTGCGATTGAGGAATTCCCCGCGGACTAGTTCTTCGGCGATGGCGCGCGTGGGATCATCCATCATAACAACATGGTCGCTGTCCCAGCGAACGCCCCGGCTGACATGCAGTAAAACTTCCGGCACGAAGTGCAACACCGATGAGAGTTTGTCGGCCAGGCTTTCGGTCGGATGGAAGTGGCCGGCATCGAGGCAGAGAACTTTCTGCCGACTCACCGCATAGCCCAGATAGAATTCATGCGATCCTGCGACATAGGATTCCGAGCCGATACCGAAAAGTTTGCTTTCGACGGCATCCTTTGCGTGTGCCGGATTGAGCTGGGGCAAGAAGATCGCATCGAGGGACTGTTCCAAACGCAGGCGCGGCGACTTGCGATCGACGGGCAGATCCTTTGAGCCGTCGGGAATCCAAATATTCGCGATCGAGGGGGTGCCGAGTTGTTTGCCGAATTCCGTTGCGATGTCACGACAAGCCACGCAGTGGGCGATCCAGTATTCACGAATCGCGGCATCCGGGTGGGTCAGGGTGAGACCATTAGCAGCAAGGGGATGGGAGAAGAGGGTCGGGTTGAAATCCATGCCCATTTGTTTTTCCCGACACCACTCGATCCAGCTTTGGAATTCTCGGATGGAGTATTCGCTGCGTTCGACCTTCCGGCCTTCGAGATCGGCGTAGCAGGCGTGGAGATTGAGGCGGTGTTTGCCGGGAATGAGCGAGAGAGCCTTGTCGAGATCCTGCCGGAGTTCGGCGATCGTGCGGGCCTTGCCAGGGAATTTGCCGGTGGCTTGTATGCCGCCATCAAGCGAGGATGCGCCACCCTCGAATCCCCCAAGGTCGTCCCCTTGCCAGCAGTGGAGTGAAATCGGGATGGATTGCAGGGTTTGAAGGGCCGCTTCGACATCGACGCCCAAAGCAGCGTAGATGTCTTTGGCGTGTTCGAAGAGTGTTGCTCTGGGCTTTGATTGCATGGAATTGAGTTTTATGGTTTGAATTGGAATGCTTTGTGGAATCTTGGAAGCAAATATGCGGGGCCAGCCGCCCATGCATGGCAGAGGGTGGTGTTTCCGTGCTGGATCCGTGTTTCCGGAAGGTTCGGCAGGTGGTCGTATGGACTCCAGAAGTATCGAATTTGTTCCAAGGCCTCCTCGTATAGCCCAGTTTCAAAGAGCGTCTCGCAGATGAAGTGGGCAAACCACAGGGTGCCGACCGGAACCAATTTCTCCGGTGATGGCTGCTGTTGAATGTGCAGCGATTGCTCGCCAACGGGAACGGTTCCGAGTAGGGCTGGGTTTAAAATCTTTCGCAGAAGATTTTGCGCTTTCGCAGGCGGGCAAATCCCCCCCCAAACGGCCATCGTATTGCCTTGTTGACTAAAAATCGGATCACTGCCGACAACGGGAGCTGCATTGCGATAAAGTCCTCGACCATCATCCCAAAAACGCCGATGGGCGGCGAGCCTTAAGGTATCGAGGTGGGATTGGGACCCGTTGCCTCCGAGCACTTGTTCGAAGATTGGGTGCGCTGCGAGGCGTTCTAAGGCGCGAATATGGACGGCATTGGTAATAATTAGGCTGCCTTTGTCCTCCAATGGAGCCCAGTCCCAGAACTGGCCGGAGGGCCAAGAGGCGATCAATCCTTCCTTGTCGTAGAGTGATCGGAGGAAGTCCAATAATCGGCCCACAGTTGGAAGGAGTCGTTGGGTGTCGGAATTTCCTGTGAATTCCCAATAATCAGCTACCTGGTGGAGCCAAAGTAAGCTGCTGCTGGCAAAGGCGCAGTTCGTCCGCTCGCTCGGAAAAAAGCCATTGATTCGCCCGTCCGTAAGGGCGTTTTGGGCAGCTTGAAAGATCGCCCTGCGCATCATGCGCGTCTCGCCGAAGGCGTGGAATGCGACCCTGTTTGCCAGATAGAGATCCTGTGTCCACTGAACCCGCTCACGAGAGGCGCAATCGGTGAAGGCGTCGGTTGTGCAAACGCGGAGCGTATCGGCACAGCGGAGATAGAGATTGTCCAGCCATGCATCTCCCGAACAAGGCGATTGCAGGATTTCAAACGGATAAGTTTCGTGGACAGCCTTTGCATCCTCCAGTTCGAATTTTCCCGTTCCGCTGATATCAATCATCAGATAGCGGAAACCACGCGGATGTGCTGTGCGCATCCGTATCGTGCCGTTGGTAAGATAAAAGACATCAGAGAGATGTGCGTAGGAGCGTTCAGGGTTCACCACACCATCCGGCGATAGCAAATCGTCATAGGAAATCTCCACGCGGTTTCCATCGTTCTGGCAGTGCCATGTCAGTTCGACATAACCGGACAGGCATCGCCCGAAATCAAGCACGAGGAATGATCCTCGACCATCGTCCTTCAGTTCCCCCTGCCATGGAGAGTCTGCGGATGCATCAGCGGCGGATCGGTGCCTTTCTGAGACGGTTTTCGATGGCAAGGGATACTCTTCCCCTGCCGTCCATGTGCCGTTGGCGACGGATGCGATAGGGTAAAAATCTTGGAGTTTGGGCTCTGGAATGTCCCGTGGACAGAGTGTCGTCCATGGAGCACAAGGTGGAGTGCCGATCGCTATGGGGGCCGGCCATGCGGCGTCTTCGAAGCCTGCGTTTGTCCAGCCACGGGGGATCTTTCGCAGGTCGCAGACTTCACTGAATCCGAAGTGTGACATCATTTCCTCAAGATCACGCTTCCAAGCGAGGGCTGGGATAGCGCGCCAATCATTGCCCGACGACATGTCCATGTGCCGCGACTCTTCGACGAGGGTCGCCTCCACCAGCAGTGCCGCTTTGCCTGTCATGATTGTGGCATTTACCTCACCGATGTGATGAGCTTGCACAGCTATGCAGTGGCGCCCGGGTGCGAGTCTTATTGAGTGCGTGTCAAATGTGTAGAAATCAAGATGGGCGCGGGAGGGGCCTCGTCCGATGAGTTCACCGTCGATATAAAGCCAGTAAAACGAATCCGCCGAAATGTGTATTTTAAGAGTGCCACCTACCGATTCAAATTCGCGCCGGAAAAAGGCATAAGCATTGCGCTGTGGCGCGTCACCTCCTTCACACCAAATCCACTTTCCGTTCCAGTGTTTCTTTGACGCCTCAAGCCATGGACTGCTCGTTTCATGCTTCGCGGAAAGATCGTTGTGTTCTGCAAAAACGACGGCTGGGACTGATGTGATCATGCCATTCTATTTTGGGCGACTCATTGTCAGGCTTCAAATGAACAAATCGGCTATTTATTCCACTTTTCGGTTTTTTGGATTTGCCGATAGGGGCTACTTGACGGAGAAATGAAGCACTTCTTTTGATTTCCCGGCATTGTCGAATTCTTTTCAAAAACTCAGCACCATTCTTCTCCGCAAGCCCGCCACATTTGTTTGCAGCTGGTCTCAAGAGACAACTCTGCGTCGTTGCCCTATGCACGAGCATGAGGCCATGGAACTCGTTTACCATCCGTCAGGGGAGGGAATATCATGCCTGGAGGACGGGACGGAAATCTTCTACTCCGACAGGAGTGTGGTGCTTTACTCCGCGCGGGTTCCTCATGATCAAACTCCTTCGCGCCCCGGAGCGGATGTTTGCATTCATCTTAATGTTCCTTCGAAAGCGGCGGACCTCTTTCCGGCAGCCGATTGCTTCGCGCATCTTTCTGATCCATCGATCGGTGAAGAATTTTGGTCTCTGTCGCGGGCTATTCCAATGTCCGGTTCTCCCACATCATGCATCCTGGACCTTCGTGTCACGGCGCTTCTCCTGCGGCTTTGCGCGATCTCGGAAGGCGAAAGCCCGATTTCCTATCCGCAAAAGGTCTTTGTTCAGAATGCGCGACAATTCATGCAGGAGCACTTCGGTTCGATTCACTGCGTGGCTGAAGTGGCCCGACACGCCGGTGTAAGCGAGGACTACCTGCGCCACCTCTTTCAAAGTCTGGAGGGGATTTCCATGACCCAATACCTCGCACAATTGCGTATCGATCGTGCCAAGGATTTGTTGAGGCATTCCCGCTTGCCGCTCAAAGTAATTGCAAGCCAGTGCGGGTTTCAAACGGACCGCTACTTTTGCACCCGCTTTCTTGCTTGCACAGGGCTCTCCCCGCTCGCATTTCGGAAGCAACCTGGAGGCCCTCGTCCACCGGAGCTTTAGAGAAGCCGTCGCATTGACGAGGCGTCGGATTGGAAGAATTTCGCAAGCCCAGGGAAGGGCTTTACGACGATAAGGATGGGGTTGGATTGCGATGGTGTTTAACGCTTCTGTTTCTGTGATGTCACATTCTCTGGGGGGGTGTTTCGCAGTTGTGCATATGGCGCGGCGAGATTCCGAAACATCGGCGAAAAAGTCTTCACCGGATCAGAAGCTGATGACTCTCGCGGTAGGCGCGGGGTGTCGTGCCCGTGGCTGCTTTGAATATCCGGTAAAAGTGGGCGAGGTTTTCGAATCCGCAATCAA
>JBILMW010000249.1:0-2751 GCA_044375335.1 Terrimicrobiaceae bacterium
CTTGGCTGCCAGAAACCGAGAAAATGATCAATGCCCCGCTGCTCCGCTCCATGCCCGAGGCGGCGACGCTCATCAACACCTCGCGAGGAGCGGTGATCGATGAGGCTGATCTCTGCGAGGTTCTCGCCGAGCGCCAAGACATAACCGCCATTCTGGATGTCACCCACCCCGAACCGCCGCTTCCGGACTCGCCTTTGCGAACATTAAAAAATGTCATTCTCACCCCGCACATCGCCGGCAGCATTGGCGGAGAGATCGCTCGCATGGGCTATTGGATGAACGACGAACTGGACCTCTATCTGGCTGGCAAACCACTTCAACACAGCGTCTCCGAAGACATGCTCGCCCGCATGGCCTAACATATTTTTTATGCTTCCCGGACTTGTATCGATCACCTTCCGTCAACTTACCCCGCAGCAAATTGTCGATTTGTGCTGCAAAAACCAACTCCAAGTCATCGAGTGGGGCGGCGATGTGCATGTGCCGCATGGCGAAACGGAAATAGCCTCGCAAGTGGGTCGATTGACGCGCCTGCACGGGCTTGATGTCGCCGCCTATGGTTCCTACTACCGCCTCGCGGCGAGTCCGGCCGATGGACTCCATTTTTCCTCCGTGCTGGATTCCGCCGTTGCGCTGGAGACCAAGGCGATTCGCGTGTGGGCAGGCAATCGCGGTTCGGCAGATTCCGATGCAGCATGGCGCGACGAGGTGATCCAAGACACCCTGCGATGCGCCGATCTGGCGGCGGAAAAAGGCATCACCATTTGCTACGAATTCCACGGAGGCACGCTCACCGACACGCTCGAGTCGACCTGCAACCTGCTTGCCGCAACGGAACATCCATTCATCAAAACACTCTGGCAACCGCCGCATGGCCGTCCACTGGAGGAATGCCTTCACGGTCTGCGCACCCTCGCGCCGAGACTGCATCATGTGCATGGTTTTCATTGGTGGCCCGACCCCTCTCACCGCCTACCGTTACGGTCAGGAAAGGATCGCTGGACCGCTTATGTCTGGGAACTCCGCGCCCTCGGCGTGGATGCCAACATCCTTCTCGAATTCGTCGCCGGAGACTCACCCGAGGCCCTGACGGACGATGCCGCATTCCTTAACGAAATGCTCCGCGAGTCCGAACAGCCCGTGTGACATTTTTGTAACGAAGGGGATTTTTCTTGGAAACGATCTTCGTGCAGGGCCATTCAACGGCGCTAGCCATGAACACCTGTGATACCGCCCTGAAAGATCTGCTGGCCCAAGTCCAGTCCGAGCCTGTTTTTTCCAAAATCGCGAACCAGTTTCTGGATCTTGCCGAGAGCACAGACCTCAACTCTCACTGCCGCCCCAAAAGTAACGACCTTTTGGAAATGGCGATTTCTTCGGCCTTGCGCAACCGTCTCGGGATTCTATCGCCACCCAACGGCATCAGGATTTTGCACTACCCGCGCTTCGATTTTTTTCACGGAAGCGGCATGGTCGAGAACCGCTTTTTCACGGTTTTTTTCTTCCGCCGGGAGAGGGTTGGACTCCTGACCTGCACAATCCTTGGCGGCTCGACCGACTATATTCGCATGAGCATTCCCGGAGCGACTCCGCAGGCGCCGTCTTTGAATTAGGCCCATGCAGTCGATCCCGTTCAGGAGCGGACGACGCGGAAGTGGCGTTGGCGGTATTTGACCCAGCAAAAACCAGCGAGCGCGCCGCCGATGTGCGCTCCGTTGCCGATGTCGCCAAAGAGGCCTGTGAGCAAAAAGAACAGGGACATGCCGACAACGATGATTCCAAGCCACATGGCCTGCATACGAACCGGGATGACAAAAAACAACAGCGCCGTGATGGGCATTCGCGGGTAGAGGGTGGAGAAGGCGGCGACGAGCCCACAGACGGCCCCGGAGGCCCCGATCAGCGTCGGACCGGGATTGATCATGAGTTGAAGCACGCCGCCGGCGACGCCGCAGAGGAGGTAGAGGAAGATAAAACTCCGCGCTCCCAGCACGCGCTCGAGGATGTTTCCTGTGAACCATAGACCCATCATATTCACGGCAAGGTGGAGGATTCCTGCGTGAAGGAACTGGTAGGTGATGAACTGCCAAAGCATCCCCTGCCCCAAGCCGGAACCGCTGAGACCGAAGAGTTGGTCGGCAACCGCCTGCTGGCGTTGCGGCAGGATTTCAATGAAGACGAAAGCGAGAATATTCAGGCCAATGAGGACCTTCACCGGCGTGAGTTGTATGTTTCGGTAGCGGTTGAACACGGCGGCAAGCTAATCGCGGGGCGCACGAATGTCGATAAGGCGGAGACCCGTGCGGCGGATCAGGATTTTCCAAGATGAAACTGGAACCGCCCACCCTTCGCGCCATGGGAGTTGGCAGCGGGATTCAAGCGCTGCTCGGTGTAGCGGGCGAGGCGAACAAAGGGGAGGCCGATGAGAAGATAAAATGCCGCTACCAGCAAACCGGCACCGAAATAGTCGAATGTCTGTGTGGCGATTTGTTTGTAGGCACCGGTGAGGTCCACCAGCGTGACCATGGAAACGAGCGAGGAGTCCTTGAGAAGCGAGATGAAATCGTTTGTCACGGGCGGCAGCACCAACCGGAAGGACTGCGGGATCACGACATTGAAAAGACCCTGCCGTTGCGTCATGCCGAGGGCTCGGGCGGCTTCCATCTGGCCTTTCGGAATGGCGAGCAGTCCGGCGCGGTAGTTTTCGGCTTCGTAGGCGGCGTAGTTCAAGGCGAGGCCGAGCACACCAGC
>JBILMW010000250.1:0-2747 GCA_044375335.1 Terrimicrobiaceae bacterium
AGTTAACTGCGCAGCCGCTTCCGATGAGCATCCCCAAGATGATTCAAGAGAAGGTGCGCGATCTCATTCGTCTCGCCAAGGAACAAGGCTACCTCACTTACGAGGATCTGGATGAGCATCTTCCCGAAGGCGTCAGCAATCCGGAGCATCTGGATGCCATCATCAGCCAACTGCGCGGCGTTGAAATCGAAATCATTGAATCTTCAGATGTCGATCGCGTAAAAGAGGTTAGAAAAGACGAAGAAGAAGAGGACAAGGACGAAAAAGAGGAAAAAGAAGAGAAAGAAGAAAAAAGCGACGCGAAACTCGATATTTTGGATGATCCGGTCAGGATGTATCTGAAACAAATGGGCCAAGTCCCATTGCTCACCCGCGAGCAGGAAGTGGAAATTTCCAAACGCATCGAAGACGCCGAGTTGAAAGTTCAAGAACTCCTCTACGGATTTGGATTCGTCGCAAGAGCACATGTTGATCTTGCACAAAAACTTATCGATCAACGCGAGCGCTTCGACCGCGTCATTCTCGACAAAAAGATCGAAAGCCGCGAGCGCTACATGAAGGCCCTCCCCCGCCTCTGCCAGCAGGTGAAGCGCGCTACGGATTCTGTTTCAAAACTTTACTCGGAAGCCGCTCAGGTCGGTCTGAATTCGGAAAAACGCAAGAAATTCGATCGCGCCCTCAAGTCGCTTCAACAATTTTATCCCAAGTTCTTTTTCAAACAAAAGGTCGTTGAAGATTTTGTTGTGCTCGTTGAGGAAAACCATCGCGCTGTTGGCAATATCCAAAAGGAACTCAGCAAGCATGCGAAGGATGCCAACCCCAAACTCCGCCGCCAACACACCGCCGAACTCAAGGAGATGCAAGCCCGGTTCTGGCTCACTCCCGACGAGCTGAAAACGCATCACGAGAACCTCAAAGTCTGGCACCGCAAGGCGCTCAAAGCCAAAACCGAAATGGTTGAGGCGAACCTGCGCTTGGTTATTTCCATCGCCAAAAAATACACCAACCGCGGACTCTCATTCCTCGACCTCATCCAAGAAGGCAACATGGGCCTTATGAAGGCCGTTGAGAAATTCGAATACCGCAGAGGTTACAAATTTTCCACCTACGCCACTTGGTGGATCCGGCAAGCCATTACACGCTCCATCGCCGATCAGGCCCGCACGATCCGCATCCCCGTGCACATGATCGAGACAATCAACAAGCTGATCCGAGTGCAGAAACAGCTTGTTCAGGAATACGGACGCGAGCCCTCCCCGGAGGAAATCTCGGACGAAATCCAGCTTCCTGTCGAGCGTGTGCGTGCCGTCTTGAAGATGGCCCAGCAACCGATCTCCCTTCAAGCACCCGTGGGCGACAGCGACGACACAAGCTTCGGCGACTTCATTGAAGACAAAGGTGCCGAGAACCCTGCCGATATGGCAGCCATCGTCTTGCTCAAGGACAAAATCAAAGATGTCTTGGAATCCCTCACCGAGCGTGAGCGCCAGGTTCTCGAGCAACGCTTCGGCCTCGTGGACGGCTACAGCCGCACGCTCGAGGAGGTCGGACGCCAATTCAAGGTCACCCGCGAACGCATCCGTCAAATCGAAGCCAAGGCCCTGCGGAAAATGCGCCACCCCACCCGCATTCGCCAACTCGAAGGCTTCCTCGACGCGCACGAAACCTGAAATTTCGCGCAACTTCAGCCAACCAGCCGGGTTTGATCCCGTATGAAAGACGACCTTGCGGAGAATGACGAACTGTGGAACCTCTTGGGCCAAGCCCGAAAAACCACGCCCTCGCCTTTCTTCGCAAGAAATGTCCTGCGGTCCGTTAGAAGCCTCTCCCCTGCCCCATTGCTCCCGCGCTTCATCCTGCCTTGGCTCCAAGCCGCAGCCCTGAGCATCCTCCTGCTCGGCTTCACGCTCTCCCTCATTCATCCCCAAAAAAGCCAAGTTCCGCCCGAACTTGTGGAATACTTCGACATCGCTGCCGGTCTCGACCAATTGGCCTCGGCAGAGGATCTATCCCCCCACAATTTCGCAACCAGCTCCCTTTAGCCCCGAATCCCCGGCGCTCACCGAACACGCCAATCAGCGGGCGGCTTAAGCGCGGAGGCGTTCGATCGTGGCAGTGGTGGATTTTCCTTCGACCATGTCAGCCAGGACGACTTTACCGCCGTGGGCTTCGACGATGTCGCGGCCGCTGACATAGTGGGCCCAGTCTTTTCCCTTCACGAGGACATCAGGGAGGATTTGGGAAATGAGGTCACGGGGTTCGTCTTCGTCGAAAATGACGACATAATCCACGGCGCGAAGGGAACCGAGAACGAAGGCGCGATCCTGCTCGGCGTTGACAGGGCGTGTGGGGCCTTTGGCTCGGCGGACGGAGGCGTCGCTGTTGAGACCAACCACCAAGGCGTCGCCTTGTGCCCTTGCGAAGGCGAGATATTGCGTGTGACCCCGGTGAAGGATGTCGAAACATCCGTTGGTGAAGACGAGTTTTTTTCCCTGGCTATGAAGATAGTCGCGTTCCTGACGGGCCTGCGCAGGGGTGAGGATGCGGGGAAGTTCAAGCTGCATGGAAGAGGGCAGGAACGGATTCCTTGTGGGTGTCGGTATTTTGACGGCGGGCCTGCTCGATGCGGCGGAGGTAGAAATCCAACGCTGCGTCGGGAATGCCAGTGATGCGGGCCTTGGTGAATTCTTCCACGGCCTTGTCCCATTGTTTTTCGCGGTAGTGGAGGACGCCGGTCCAGAAATGGT
>JBILMW010000251.1:0-2740 GCA_044375335.1 Terrimicrobiaceae bacterium
CCTGCCGTGAGTTCCGAGAGCTACCTCAAGATCGACCGCATCATCAGCGCGGCCGAGATCTGCGATGCGGATGCGATTCACCCGGGTTATGGATTTTTGGCGGAGAACGCGCATTTCGCCGAGGTTTGCGCCAGCTGCAACATCAAGTTTATCGGTCCCACGCCGCAGGCGATCCGCCTCATGGGTGACAAAAATTCCGCCCGCGATTGCGCCCGCAAGGCTGGCGTTCCGATTTCGCCCGGCAGCGATGGCACGATCGATAGCGAGGCCGAGGCGCTGCGCATTGCCCGCAAGATTGGGTTTCCAGTGATGATCAAAGCCGTCGCCGGCGGTGGCGGTCGCGGCATGCGCATTGCCAGCAACGAAGGCAGCTTGGTGCAAGGATACCATGCCGCCCGCATGGAAGCCGAGAAGGCCTTCGGAAACGGCGCGGTTTATATCGAGAAATTTATCGTTAACCCGCATCACATTGAATTTCAGGTTTTTGGTGACGATCATGGTCGTGTCGTGCATCTCGGTGAGCGCGATTGCTCACTCCAGCGCCGCAACCAAAAGATCGTCGAGGAGTGTCCCTCGCCGCTGATGTCGCCCGAGCTTCGCAAAAAAATGGGCGATGCATCGATCAGCCTCTGCCAAAGCGTCGGCTATACGAATGCTGGCACCATTGAGTATCTCGTGGACGATGATGGGAATTTCTACTTCATGGAAATGAACACCCGCATCCAGGTCGAGCATCCGATCACCGAGGAGGTTTATGGATGCGACCTCGTGAAGCAGCAAATCCAAGTGGCCGCAGGCGAGCACCTCAGCAGCTATGTCGTGGAGGCCCAGCCTCGCGGGCATGCCATCGAGTGCCGTATTAACGCGGAGGATCCCGAGAAAAATTTCCAACCCTGCCCCGGCAATATCGGTCTTTACTACGCACCCGGTGGGCGCGGCATCCGCATCGACTCCCACGCCTACGCCGGCTACCCGATCCCGCCGAACTACGACTCAATGATCGCCAAGGTCATTGCCACCGCCTCCAGCCGCAGCGCTTGTATCAAGCGTATGTCGAGGGCCCTCAACGAATACATGATCACTGGAATCAAGACCACGATTCCCTTCCAGCAAGCAATCATGCACAACGAGTCCTTCCGCCAAGGCAAATACCACACCGGCTTCGTCGAGCAGCTTCTGCGCGACGGCGTGCCGATGATGCGCTGAGTGGAGGAATTTACGCGGATCTCTGAAGTTCGCCACAGTGGGCGGCAAATCCCGCTCCAAAGGCGGTGAGCCAGAGATTTTCGCTCCCGGGGTTGTTCGTGAGCGAATGCTCCAGTGCGGCAAGAACACTTGGGCTGCTGATGTTGCCGTATTGGCGAAGAACCTCCCGCGTGGCGCACAGTTGGTGCGAGGGAATCGCGCACTCGATGGCTTCTATGACATCGCGTCCACCCGTGTGGGCGATGAGGTGATCCGGCGTGCCCGACCGCATTTCGAAAAGCTCTGCGACCGCTTCAGCTGCAAGTGAGGGCACAGCACGGTGGAGTTGGTTTTTGAGGCGGCCACCAGCATTGACGAAGCGGATTTTCTCACGGTGCTCGGGTTTGTGGATGGTGCGGAAATTCTGGAAACGCAATTGCCCACCTTGGTTTTCGCCTCTCCAGATGGCAGCGGCGGCTCCGTCGCCAAAGAGACAGAGACTGATGAGCACGCCCGGCTCGTCGTTCAGGTAAAAAGCGGCGGAGGAAATTTCCACCGCTATTGTGGCCACGGTCGCTTGCGGATTCGCTGCGAGCAGGCCCCGCGCGGTTTCGAGAAGAGGCAGGGCGGCACCGCACCCGAGGCCAAGCAGGTCCTGCAGAAAGGCATTCGGGCGGAGTCCGAGCATTTCTGAAATGTAACTGCTCAAGCCCGGGCAAAGATAGCCCGTGCAGGTGCAGACCAACAGTGCATCGATGCCGGAGGGCTTCAGCGAGGCAAGATCGCAGGCTTTGAGAAGCGCCTCCGAGGCGAGTCGGGGAGCGTGGTGTTCAAAGTGCCGATGCAACTCCCCGGCATCGAAGCCGAATGTCCTCCGCAAATCCCCCTCGCAAAAACAGCGCGTTTCGATACCCGAATTTCCCGTCAGAACTTTATGGAGAAGTTCTCTCGAACGCCCGCGCAAGCCATCCATCGCGCCTGATTTCTCAAGGGTTTCAAAGCACTCCGCTTGAGTGAAGGTATGCGGCGGAAAGGCGGTGGCGAGGGATTGCAAATACATCAGCGGACAAGGTGGAGGAGGGTTTGAAAGGGCACCATTTTTCTGCGGGCGAGGCTGCAGGTGATTCTCAATGCGGCCCGATTCATGAGGCAGTGGTGCAGGATGCCCGCCGCCGCTAGGCGTCGCCTGAAACGGGAGGCCTGACCGGCTGTGGATGCCGATGCCGCTTCTGACCATGATTTGCGGCCTGCGGCGTAGTCCATCGCCGGTTGTAGCGCGCACTCGGCAGACTCGAATGCCATGCTCATTCCGTTTCCTGTGAAAGGCGGGATCATGCTCGCCGCATCGCCGAGGCTGAACTCTGGCGCCGCCTGCTGTCCCATCTGAAATCCCGCAACTCCGCAGACGCTCGATTCGTCAAAATCCGCAGCTTCCAAGCGGTCTGCGAGCGCATGGAGTGAAGACTCCCGAAGCATGGTGAGGAGCAGGGCGCTTCCCTTGGCTCCGCGAGTGCTCCGGGTCTTGAAGAGCCCGCAAATGTTCACTTGGTTGTCT
>JBILMW010000093.1:0-10009 GCA_044375335.1 Terrimicrobiaceae bacterium
GCGAAACCCTTGGAGGGTCGACCTCCGGCTTGACCCATTCTTCAGCCGCGAAGCGGCGTCTCAGGGGGAAAGTCGGCTGAAATCCAAAACCTTATAGGCATTGGTATTACTTCAAAGCGTCGGGAAGCAGAGGTTGCAGGGCTTTGACATCCTGCACAGATTCCTTATCGCAAACCAAAATGGCGTCGGGAGTTTCCACGACCACAAGATTGTCCACGCCGCAAAGGGCGATGAGGCGGCCATTGGATATGGCGATATTGTTGTGGGCGGCGTAATGAATGACCTGTCCGCGTTTGCAGTTGCCGTCAGGGTCCGCTTGAATATGGGCGGGTAATGCGGTCCAGGCTCCCACATCATCCCAATCGAAGGCAGCCAGCACGGTGGCGATGGATTTGGCGTTTTCCATGATGGCATAATCAACGGAAATTTTCGGCAGGGAGGAAAAGCGGTTTGCGAGATGCGAAGGAAGATCGTCGATGCCGGCGAGTGACTCGATGAATTCGGCAAGCGGAGGCAATTGGCGTCTTGCTTCCTCAAGAAACGCCGATGCCCGCCAGACGAAAATACCGGCATTCCAGAGAAAGTTTCCCGCAGCGGTGTATTCACGGGCCTTCTCGATATCCGGCTTCTCCACGAAGCGCCGCAGCGTGTGGATAGCACTGCCTTGAGGGCCGTCGGGAAGCGACCCGGCGGTTTCCAGATAGCCATAACCTGTCGCTGGAAATGAAGGGGGAATTCCGAGCGTGGCAATCGTGCCGGTGCGCGCGGCCAAATCCGCCGCATCACTCAAGCAAGAACGGAATCGACCCGTGTCATGAATCATGGCATCCGCCGGAAGGACGATACAAACAGCCTCGGGATCGAGTGCCCGCGCGATAGCGGTGGCCAGCGCGCAAGCCGGTGCGGTGTCGCGTTTGGCCGGTTCGGCAATGATGTTTTTCTCCGACAAAAAAGGCACTGCGGCCTTGGTGGATTCAAGTTGCGCGGCATTTGTCAGAATGAAGGTGTTCTCCAGCGGAACAAGCCCCTCCAAGCGCCTCACAGTGGTTTCCAAAAGCGTGCGGTCATCAAGCAAGCGGAGCAGATGCTTGGGCGTGCTCTGCCGACTCATCGGCCAGAACCGCTCCCCACTTCCACCCGCCATGACAAAGGCAAAAACTTGACCAGATTTCATCGCTGAAATCATGTCCACCGCGGGGAGATGCGTCAATTGCCCATCTTGGCACCCGAAAGAACCGCCTGCAGCGCCTCCTCCTGCCGCGTGAGGCTGGCAGGAGGGATTGTTTTTATTACATCCTGAGCTTCTTCATGGAGTCCATTGGCTGCAAGAATTGCGGCGTAGACGGCTCTCTGATGGGGCAAAAGCCCGCCCGGCTGGATTGCGGGTTCGATATCTTGGACAACAAAAAGGGATTTCACCTTCGATCCCGATTTTAAGAGCCCCAAGGCATAGGTAATCCGGAAGGAGGCATTCTCGGGATACTTTTTGGCACGCATTTCCAATTCTTCCATCGGAACGGTCTCGCCGAGAATGAGACGCGTGTAGGCAGCTCGATCTTTAGGCAAAGGTTCCTTGATCAGAAAACGGCTTTTCATGGTTTGCTGATAGAAATCAAGCATGAGAGAGGAGTCTTGATACTTTCGAACCACAGGAATCAAAGTTTCCACCGTCTTGAGAGCCCAGGCGGGGTCGTTCAACAGGACGGGCAGCTCAAGGTAAAAAGTTTTCCACTCCCCGGCGCGGACAAGTTGTATGAGAAGTTCGAGAAAAATTTCGGGCCGGACCCGATTGTTCTGCATGACTTCGCGCCAAAGCTTCTCAGACACGGCAGAGTCTCCTTTTATGCCTGCCATCGTCGCATAGAGGGCCTGTGTTTGATAAGATGGCAGAGGGTTGGCAGGGTCTTTGAGAGCGTCATTGATTTGATCCCATTTTTTCAGGCCAATCGTGGCATCAATCCAGCATTGGAAGGTTTGGGAATTCTTTATGGCCTCATTTAATGGCAGCAGATACCCAACTGCGGAATTTTGCTGATTTTGAAGAAGCCAACGGGCCAGCGAAACCCTCTCCAGTGGCTGGAGGGCGAGGCCCCGCGAAACAACGCCTTCGAAAACACTCGCTCGCGATTCCGGAAAAAGACCAAGCTGTATTTCATCAACAAACAAAGATGCAGCAGGATCGGATGAGGGATGCACTCGATATGCATCCAGCCACTCGGTAAGATTTTCCTGATCCAAAATACCCGACGAGAGCGCCAATCTCAAGGCATCAAGGCCCGCCGGACCAGGATCGATCTGGCCAATTCTCCAAAGAAAGGACGCCGCCTCGGCTGCGTGCAAAGAAATGTCTTCATTTCGGTTTAAAAGAAAAAAGGCAAGGGCGTTGAGAGTTTCAGTGGATTCCCGCTGGGAGAGAGCCAGACGCAATTCGCGTTCCTGCTCAAAAGTTTCCCCACGGGAGGCGTGCACTTCCGCGCGGACGATATGGGGAAAGGCGGGGTCATCGTTGAGTTTTGAAGCCTTGGCAGCCCATTTCAGGGAAAGGTCGGATTCCTTGAATCGCGCGGCTGACAAAGCGCCCCGAGTCCAATCCAATGCGGTCGCGCTCCAACTGCCCAAGACTGTCTCATGGTAACCAAGAGCCCTTGAATCGCCCTCCAAGTCAGCAAGTCGTGCTGCCAAGCGCGACGCCTCGACATGGTCGGGGCTCATGCTCAGGGCGAGGCTGAGATTGCCACGCGCCAACTCGCGCTGGTTGTTTGCCAAATCCTCTGCAGCCAACACAGCGAGTCGCGAAGCCTCACGCCAGGCAAGACCCTCCTGAACAAACTCCACCAACTTGAAACCAAGAAAAATCGCTAAGCCAGCAAGCAAAAAGCGACGAAAAATCTTCCAACTTATTCCAAAATTAGGCGTCAAGCGCCTCCGATAGAAATTGGGTCTCAATCGAATTTAGGCCCTCACCCTCACGGCGCGGGTCTTGTCGAGTTTGAGCACCCCCTCGGCATCTGCCGGCAGTTGGGCTTTGGGGTCTGTGACTTTTTCGCCTTTCCACTGGACGCTGCCGCCTTCGATGAGGCGACGAGCATCGGATCGGGAGCGGGTGGTTTGAAAACAGGAGGCAAACGCCTCCACGACGATGCTGGGAAAATCCCGCGCGCCTGAGGGAGTGAAGACTGGCAGATCGGCGGATTCCAGGTCGCGGGAACTGAAGCGCGTATTGAAGTCCTCGAGGGCCTTGCTGCCTACTTCCTCGCTGTGGTAACGGGAGGTGATACGGCGCGCGAGGGCTTTTTTGGCGTCCATGGGATGCATATCCGCAGGGACTTTCTCGTGGAGCAGAACCTCGTAGTAGCGGACCATCAACTCGTCGCTGATGCTCATGATTTTTCCAAACATGTCCGCTGGGGCATCCGTAAGAGCGATGTAGTTCCCGAGGCTCTTGCTCATCTTCTGGTGGCCGTCCAAGCCCTCGAGAATTGGCATGACCATGGCCACTTGCTGCGGCAAGCCCTCCTCGCGCTGGAGGTCGCGGCCGACCATGATATTGAAAAGCTGGTCGGTGCCGCCGAGTTCAACATCGGCCTTGATCATGACGGAGTCCCAGCCCTGCATGATGGGATACTGGATTTCATGGGCACGGATCGGGATTCCCTTGTCCAGGCGGTCGCGGAAATCCTCACGCACGAGCATTTGTTGCAAGGTAACCCGGCTGTTCAGCTTGATGACCTCCTCGAAGCTCATGCCTTCGAACCACTCGCCGTTGAAAACAATCTTCGCGCGCTCGCGGTCGAGGATTTTGAAGGCCTGTTCCTGAAAACTCTTCGCATTCGACATGACCTGGTCATGGGTCAATTGCGGACGCGTCACCGAGCGCCCACTGGGATCACCGATCATTGCGGTGAAGTCGCCAATGATGAGGATGGCATCGTGACCGGCGTCTTGGAAATCCCTCAGCTTCGAAAGCGCAATGCTGTGGCCGAGGTGGATATCCGGCGCAGTGGGATCGACGCCCAGTTTGACGCGGAGCGGGCGGCCGAGTTTCAGTTTTGCCTCGAGTTCTTCAAGGCTGAGGACTTTGGCGGCACCGCGAGTAAGAAAATCGATATCGGACATGAAAGTTAAAAATCAACGGGGTTTGTTCAACAACTCACGCACATCGTCAATGGTCATTTCTTTTTTCACCTTGTCGGAGATTTGCTGCATGGCCCCCTGGGCCTCGCCTTGGACGAGGAAAGGCTTCAAGGGAACCTCCGGCTTTGACGGGTTGGCACTGCGGGTTGAGGCGGAATATGGCGACGCGGCGGCTTGTTTGACGCGATAGGATTTGGTGAGGTCGCCCCCACCCCGAGTAGTCAAGGAGGCTGTCTTGGCGTCATAGGTGCGCTCGCCGAACCAGGGATTTTTTATGCCGAGAAAAGAGCGCGAACCCTGGAATTCCTTGAGATTCGCGGACCCGGCAACCCCGTAGGTTTTAGAGGAAGCGGCGGCACTTTTGATTTTGAGATCCGAGGTGCCTTCGTAGGACTTGGATTGAAGCGGGCTTCCCAGCTGCATGTCGGGTCGCTGAATACGATCCATGAGCGTTTTTTCCTGCTGCTGGGCCGACGCGCAGAGCGGGACGATCAGCGAAAAAGCCAGAACCATGGGGAGGGTGCGTTTCACTGCGAGGAGGAACTAACGGGGATTCACAGGCTGGCTGATGGCTTGGTCGGGCTGGGTTTTCAAAGACGCCTCGACCGTGTAGGCCTGCCCGGCCCGCAGCTCGCGCGTGGAAATTTTTTCCTGATACTCGATGCGCTCCCGGGGATTGATGACGACAATACCCTCCTCTTTTTGAAAGCCCCGGTCATCCGACCAGCGCTCGACGACGCTGCCAGAGGCGTTCCTTGCCACGATATCGATGTGCTGCGTGGTGGGGAATTCCAGCCTCGTCATCTCGCTCGAGTTGTTGCGAACCGAGTAGGTGACATCCAATTCCCTCTGATCCTTCAGAACCGGGTCTTGTGGAGTGACGACGAGAGATGCCGTTTCCGAGGGAACTTGAGGACCACCGAGGCGAATTGCAGGGATTAAGCCGGTGAAAAAACCACCTATTTGGGCAAAAGTCGAATCAGGCCCCTTTTTGACCCGGGGATAACCGGTCGAGGGCGAGTTCCGCACTTCCGTTGCCAGAACCTCCTCCGCCTTCAACCCACCCGAAACAAAAAACGGTGTCGACTCGTCAGGCGGTGTCTCGGCGAAGGGAGATGATCCATCCTGGGCGTTGGCAAAGACCACGGAGGCAAAGAGCAGAAGAGCAGCGAAGCGCATCATGGATTCATCCATAAACAAGCAAGCCCGCAGTTGCAAATCCTATCAATCCGCATAGGCTCGCGCCGCCCATGGCGGGATGACATGCCTCTATGAAAATACTCGGCCTTTTATTGATTCTTCTGGCGACTTTGATTCCAAGCCCCTTGTTCGCAGGAGGCAAAAAATCCCCTCCCCTCACGATTCGCCTCCACGGCGAGGGCAGCGCGAGCGATGGACCCTCCTTTTCGAGCGAGATCCAACTCAACAACCCGCCGGTGAAAATTTTCATGCGCAATGTGCCGGTCACGAGCGAGCGCGACATCAAAGCCTTCTTCCCCTTTCCGGGAAATGATGGTCAGGCCGGCGCCTATTTCCGCCTCGATGCCCATGGGGCCAACAAGCTTCAGCAATTCACTGTCGAGGAAAAAGGCCGCACAGCCATTGTCATGATCAACGGCCGCATCGTGGCGAATATGAAAATCAACGCCGGTGTGAATGATGGCATTCTCTATGTCCCGGGAGGCATTCTGCCCGAAGAACTCCTCCTGCTCGAAAAACAATTCCCGGTTATCGGCAGGGAATCGGAATTCGGGAAAAAACCACGCCGTCCGGCAAACGAGCAACCCCAGCCATGATCCCGCGTCTTTTCCTCATCCTCCTCGCGACCACTGTTTCGCTTCAAGCAGCGATCTTCGATTGGCCCACAGAAAACAAGGCTCTGCTCGAAGGCCGACCGGAGGATTTCTACATGTATGTCGACCGGAATTTCGAAGGCGTCGAGACGAAGCCATGGGAGGGCGGATCATACGGCTATGTGCGAGGTCCCCAGCGGGTGGGCGCGGATGTTGTTTACAACACACTCCACGAGGGCATCGACATAGCCCCCGTGCGCCGCGATGCCTCGGGCAACCCGCTCGATGAGGTGAAGTCATGCGCGGCTGGAACTGTCGTCCATGTGAGCCATGAAGCTGGCGCCTCGAACTACGGTCGCTATGTCGTCATTCGTCACAATATCGACGGCAGCCCGATTTACACGCTCTACGCGCACCTCGGCACCATATCGGCACAAACAGGACAGCAGGTCGCGCAAGGTGATGTCATCGGCCAGATGGGCTTCACCGGCGCCGGTATCAACCGCGAACGGGCCCACCTACACCTCGAAATCGCCGTCCTTCTGAATGAGGACTTTGAAGACTGGTATCACCGCTATTTTTCAGGATCGCCCAACAAGCACGGCATCTACCACGGATACAATCTCGTCGGCATGGAACCAGCGGCCATTCTTTTGGAATCCGCCAAAAATCCCGCATTCAGCCTGAAAGACCACATCCGCAATCAAGAGGCGGCCTACCAGATCACCATCCCGAACTCCCCCAACCTCTCGATCATTCGCAACTATCCCTGGATCGTTCCAGACGGGGAACCTGCCACGCCACGAGGTTGGACGGTTTCCTTCACGCAATATGGCGTCCCGGTGAAAGCCGTGGCCGCAAACCAGCCCCCCATGGAACCGCGTCTGGATTGGGTGAAGGAAACTCCCTACGCCTACCATGCTGCCACGCGAGGCATCATCGCCGGTTCCAAAGGCTCACCCCGCCTGACCGACTCGGGGCACCGCTTTCTGGAACTGATCTCCGGCACGCATTGAGCGTCGCTTAAAAAACCGGCACCAGACGCCACTCGAAACCCGAGCGGAAGGAATCGATCGGAAAAATTCCCGCCCCCGGAGCGAGATCCAGACTTTCGCTGAACTTCATGCCGTTCCTCCACACGGAATCCTCTTCGATTCGCGTGCTCACGACCTGCAGCGACGAGTCGCGGGGATTTGCATGGACCCGCACATCAACTGGCCCCACGCCATCGAATGCAACCGGTGCCGAGCCTTTGTCCACCGCGAGAAAAAGATCCTGCGGCGATTGCACGGGGTCGCTGTCGGAAGACAATATCCATTTGCACTCGCTCAATGGGCCGAAAGCAAACGCATGGATCAACCGATCCGCAAACCAACCCTCACCCTCGACGAGCAGAAAAGGATCCCAAGGCTGATCGGGCAGGAAAAACAGCTCCCCGGAATCGATGAAAAACCCACCCGCATCGACGCCGGTCAATGCGACACGCCCCACCGGCAAAGGCTGACCAGCGGTTCCAATCAAACGCAAATCCGGCGTGAGGAAGGCGCTGAATTTTTCGCCACGCACTTCCACACCCTCGCCACCATCGATCTTCACATCCAGAAGCCAATCGGCGGACGGAGCCAGCTTGGAGAGGATGCGCGCCGCACCCGGAAAGTCTGGAACGGATGCCGTTTTCTGCGAGAGAAGCGGGCGAAGCGAGAGAGCGCCGTGGATCAGCGAACCCTGAAAGCCGATATCCCCCGTGAGCGCACCGCCTTCTTCATCGCCCACCGCAGCAAGTTCGCCGGTAGCCAGCAAGGAAAGCGCGGGATGGCTGGCCAGTGGAACGCAGTCCGCGCGCCAGCGCAGGCTCCACTTCGGTTTCCACGGTTCCGGAAACTCGCAACGCCCGTCCATCGCGAAGCGTCCCTGCCCGACCTCCCCCTCGATGTTTTCAAAAAGAAGCGCCCCGTCGACCACTGCCACCTTCCCATGAAGGCCCTCAACCCCTGCGGCCAAGCCGTCAAATCCGAAACTCGTCGAGCGCACCTCCGCCTCGCCAGAGATTTTCAGCGAGTCGGCCGAGTTACTGATCTTGGCGAACCCTGAAATTTCGCCGCAAAGGTTGTGCAGAAAAGGAAGAAGCGGGCGCGCCAAGGCCAGATCAAGCCGTGGCATTTCGATATCGGCTTGAAAGGGAGCGTTGGCATTGAACCACCGCAACGCCCCATCTTCGGCCTGCGAAAGCCCAAGCGGAAAGGAGGCCTTCAGAATCAAAGGCGCCATGCCGACGGACTCCACTTTTCCGGAGAGGCTTGCCGTGCCAGCGCTGGTTTTGAGATCCACATCAACAGCGGATGCCGGAACATTTCCTCCGCCAAAAGCCACATCGCGACCCTTGATGAGCGCATTGAAATCCGGCTTCGATGGCGGCCCGGAGGCCTCCAACTGCATTTTCACGAAACCGCTCAAAGGCCAGTCCTGCCCTGCCAAGCGCAGGAGATCCCGCAAGTCGATTTCACGCGGAGTATTTGCTCGGAGATACATGTCCCCGCTCTGCAGCACAGCCGTCTTCCAGTCCGAACCGCGCAAAATGGATAGGGCATTCACAGGCAAAAAAACTGAACCCGAGAGCAATGGCTTCCCTGCACCCGTCAATTCAAGTCCCTCGAGGGTCAATCCGGTGGATGTCAGAGTCGCCCTCGTTTGCAGGTGCGAATTCCCGTTCTCCAGATCAAGTTCGGAAAAATACAAACTCTCCGGCGAGTAGAACCCGACGAAGTGACCGGTCAATCCAGCCGGCGTGTAGGAAGAGACGAACTTAGAGAGATCGACATCGAACTCACCGGAGTGCGCGGCGGCCGAGCCCTGGCCTTTCCAACGAATTCCCATCGCGCCCCCCGACACCGCTCCGTCGCCCTTGGCATAAAACGGCCGAAGATAAGTGGCGACCTCAGCGAGGCTCGCATTCAATTCGGCAGAGTAGGCATGCGGCGCGGCGAGTTCCACCGTGCCTTTGGCATTCAAGGCATCCTTGCCCGAGAGCATTTCGCAGCGCACAAGATCGACCTGTTTTTTCCGGAAAAGAATTTCCAGGTTCATTCGCTCGACCGGCACCGATTGCACGACAATGCCATTTGCGCGAATCCCCAAAAATCCATCCAACGAACCCGGCCGCCCGCTCACAGAGCCTTCCGCAGTGAGTTGACCGGATGTCTTCCCGAGCGACCCACCGAGAAGCCCGGCCAGGGAATCCAATTCCTGGATGTTCGCCCTCACATTCGCCAGAAACGGCGACTCCGAAATCTTGGACCATCCCTCGGCGAGCGAAATCTCGCCGTTCATCGTCACTTTGTTCTCTTTTTGCCGAAGATCGAAATTCGAAATCAAAAGACGCCGATGAATCAGGCTGGCTCCAATTTCAAGTGACTCCCAGCCCCGGTCATTCCAGCGAAAATCCTTGGCCAGCACGCGCAGCGAAGCCTCGGCATCCACCGGACGCGCCGAATCGCCACGGAAGGTGAAGCGCCCCTCCACGAGCGTTCCCTTCGCCTTGCCGCTCAGATCCATCAAGGTCGGAATGTCATCCACCGCAATATTGGATCCAAAAGCCGCAACATCCCACACCTGGCCCCGGGGGCCGTTGCTCAGGTTCACATCCCCCCTCAGAGCGCCTCCAAAGACGCGGGCGCTGAAAGACATGGAAGGGCCGGACACCGCCCCCAACCGCAAAGCCAGATCGCTGATGGTCACTCCGGGCAGCAAATCCAAGCCAGCGAGACCGGCATTTCCCTGCTCCCAAGTTGTCGGAGCCGTAAATGGGCCGAACACCTTGTTGAACTTCCCCGCCTGCACCGTGAGCGACTCAAGGCGAAGCCGCCCATGTGCCCCAGCATTCAGGGATAGCTCCAAGCCATCGAAGACATGACGAAAATTCTCACCCAGAACCTCGGCCGATCCATTTCGAATTTGGATCAACGAGGGCCAAGCTCCGCCGGGAGCAATCAACCCCACCACGCCGACAGCATCCTCCAGGCCGGGCTCCGCCCGCGACACCGGCGACTCCGATTGCCGCATATCCAGCACCACATTCATTCCAT
>JBILMW010000094.1:0-10003 GCA_044375335.1 Terrimicrobiaceae bacterium
CAAGAAATTCCTACCCGTCAGCCCACAGCTTGATGGCCAGAAATTCTTCACCCGCCACAATGGTGTCCGCATGGCCACCCCGCTTTTCGTGGCTCTCATTCTGGTCGAAATCTCGGATATCGTCTTCGCTGTGGACAGCGTTCCGGCCATTTTCGCCATCACTAAGGAACCGCTTATCGTATTCACCTCAAATATCTTCGCCATCCTCGGACTTCGAGCCATGTTCTTCCTACTGGCCGGCATCGTCCACAAGTTCCGCTTCCTGAAATACGGACTCGGCTTGGTTCTGGTCTTCGTCGGTCTCAAAATGGTGTGGCTCAACCAAGTCTTCGGCGGCCATTTCCCGATCGGTTGGTCCCTTGCCATCATCTCGACACTCATCGGTGGCTCGATACTGGTTTCCTTCCTGGTGCCAGCAAAGAAGCACTGAGGCCGAGGTTTTGATACTTGATTACTGTAGAGCTCCTTCCGGTTAGAGTGCGAATAGTTTTGGGACTATCCATCCAAGCCAGATGGAGAGGAGGATCAGAGCGGCAATATTGAGGAGGAACCCTGCCCGCATCATTTGCGGCAGGGTGACATGCCCACTTCCGTAAACGATGGCATTGGGCGGAGTTGAGACAGGCAGCATGAATCCGCAACTGCTGGCAAGCGTGACAGCCATGCAAAGTGCGACTGGCGAGTGTCCCAGGCTGAGTGCAAGCGCGCCTGCAACGGGCAAAAATGCTGCGGTTGTAGCTGTGTTGCTCGTAAACTCGGCGAGGCTGATTGCGACGATGGAGACAAGGATCAGCAGGGTGGTTGGCGAAACATGACCGGCCTGGGCGCCGAGGCTGCCGATCCAAGCTGCGAGTCCGCTTGATTGCATGGCGGCGGCGAGACTCAGGCCGCCTCCGATTAGCAGGAGGACATCGATAGGAATTTTTTTGAGGCTTTCGGCATTGAGGACGGCGCCGCCGCTTGAAGACCCCGAGGGCCAGAAAAACAGCGCCAATCCGCCCGCCATGGCGATACCGGCATCGGAAAGCCAGGGCAGGTGGGCCTCGAGAAATCCCCTCGCAATCCAGAGAGCGATCGAGACGGCGAAGACGATCAACACACCGAAACTCCCCATGCCAAAAGGCGGGAGTTTTTCGGCCTTCAAAAATTCCGAGGCACCGACAACCTTTCCACCCAAGCGGAAGACAATGCAGGTGAGAAGGACCCATGCGAAGGCGAGCAGGAGGGCGGAGACGGGCATGGTCAAGGCCATCCAAAGCGGGAAGCCGATCTTGATGCCGTAGGTCTCCTGCATAAAACCAGCGAAGATCGCATTCGAAGGGGTTCCGACAAGCGTCACCATACCTCCAATGCTGCTGCCATAGGCGACGGATAAAACCAGGGCGGCTGGGAAGTTTTTATGACATCCCTCGCGGAAAAGACTGATGACCGAGAGGGCGATGGGGAGCATCAAAAGCGCAACGGCCGTGTTGCTGATCCACATGGAAAGGAGGGAAGATGCGAGCAGGAAGGCCGCAACGATGGAGGATTGGTTGCTGCCAGCGAGTCGGAGCAAAAAGATCGCCAGCCTGGTGTGCAGTTGGCACCGCTGCATTCCCTGGGCCATGAGCATGCCGCCGAAAAAAAGAAAGATCACGGGATTTGCAAAGGGCGCGGCGGCACCTGCAATGCCGCAGACGCCCAATACGGGAAAAAGCACGAGCGGCAACATGGCCGTGACGGCAAACGGAATCGCCTCCGAGACCCAAAGAGAGGCCATGAAAATAGCCACGCCCAGAGTATGCCAACCCGCGAGAGGAAGTTCATGCGGCGGTGGACTGGCCAAAGCATAAATAAAACCAACCGCTCCAAGCCATGGAACGGTGCGCCTCAACCATGCACCTGCGTTCATAAGATCAATCTCCCGGCATGCGGCGGGCAAGCAACCCCGGGGTTGCGCATTTGCCAAACAAGTCTCGCGGCTGATGCTTCCGTTGATTAGAACGATCTTCATGTCCGGGAGCTTGAAAAAACGCGTCATCGTCCTTTGCAGCGGCGGGATGGATTCCGTCGTCGCGCTGCATGACGCGGCGCGGGTGCACGAGGTGGTGGCAGCCTTGAGCTTCCACTATGGGTCTAAGCACAACGACCGGGAGATTCCTTTCGCCGCTTACCATGCGAATCTGCTGGGAACAGCGCACCTCACGATTCCGCTGGATTTCATGGGTAGCCTCTTCGAGTCGCACCTCCTTAAATCCGGCGCCTCGATTCCCAAGGGACACTATGAGGAGGAAACGATGAAACAGACCGTAGTGCCATTCCGAAATGGCATCATGCTCGCAGTGGCGGCAGGTCTTGCGGAGAGCCGCCATGCCGGTGGACTGGTTATTGCAGCGCACTCCGGCGACCATGCGATTTATCCCGATTGCCGCGAGAGCTTCATGCAGGCGATGGGCGATGCAATCCGCCTGGGAACCTATGCGGATGTCGAATTGCTGCGGCCGTTCATTTCGATGACGAAATCCGAAATCGCGCGGCGGGGGCACGAGTTGGGCGTGGATTTTTCGCAGACCTGGTCCTGCTATGTCGGCGGGGAGATGCATTGCGGCGAGTGCGGCACCTGCGTCGAGCGCCGCGAGGCTTTCCAGTTGGCGGGATTGAAGGATCCGACGGATTACCTCAGCAACGCCCCACTGCCACCGAAACCGCTCTGAGACCATGCGAATCTCCGAGATTTTTTATTCGATCCAAGGCGAGGGCGAGCTCACAGGCGTGCCGACCGTTTTCATTCGCACCTCGGGCTGCAATCTGCGTTGCCGCTGGTGCGACACGCCGTATGCCTCATGGAACCCAGAGGGCGATGAAATGGGGATCGAGGAGATTCTCAGTGAGGTAAAAAAACATCCCGCGCGGCATTGCGTTCTCACAGGCGGCGAACCCATGGTCGCCCGAGGCATCAAGGAACTCGCCGCTGCACTCCGGGCGGAAGGCCTCCACATCACCATCGAAACCGCCGGCACCGTGCCTCCCGAAGGCATCGCCTGCGACCTAGCCTCACTGAGCCCGAAACTTGCCAGTTCCACGCCCATCGCGGGTGAGATCGACCAAGCCTGGATCGAGCGTCATGAGCGAACGCGCCTCCAGCCCGCGATCCTCCGCGAATGGATCAAAGCGGGAATTTATCAGCTCAAATTTGTTTACACCGGCCCCTCGGACTTGATCGAAATCGATGCGCTCATCGAGTCCATCGGCATCCCTGTGCCTCCTTACAAGATTCTTCTGATGCCCGAGGGAACCGATGAAGCGCACATCGCCGCACGGCAAATGGAACTCGTCAGCCTCTGCACGCAGCGTGGCAACCGCTACTGCGACCGGTTGCACATACGACTCTTTGGAAATACGAAGGGCACTTGAGCAGAAGGTTGTGGGAAAACTGGGGGAGGGCAGGCACCATTCACTTTCATTTTTACCGTAGATAGGAGTTCGCTCTTTTCAAAATTTCCCTCACTCATTCGGGGGAATCTTGACGAAGGCTATTTGTAGCCTCAATGTAGAAACATGACCGCCACAATTCAAAAATGGGGTAATAGTTTGGCTCTGCGAATTCCCAAAGCTGTTGCCAAGCAAATTCAGATTCAGGAGGGCGATCCTGTGACTCTCAAAGTCGGGGTCTCGGGACTTACTGTGAAGGCCATTCCCAAGAGAATCGAGTTGGATGATCTGCTCCTTCAAGTGACATCTGAAAACCTTCACACGGCAAGCGATTGGGGCGCGGACTGCGGGCGCGAGGTTTTACAGCCATGAAGGAGAAAAACCCACCCGTGCCTGAACTCGGGGAACTCGGATGGTTGGTGTTCGATCCCCAGGCGGGTCGGGAGCAATCTGGGCGACGACCAGCAATTGTTCTCAGTCACACCCGATACAATGAAAAGACGGGGTTGGCCGTTTTTTGTCCAATCACCAGCAAAATCAAAGGCTATCCCTTTGAACTTGCGGTGCCGGAGGGGTTGCCCGTGGGCGGCGTGGTTCTTTGCGATCATATTCGCTCCTTGGATTGGAAAGAGCGTCGGTGGAAGCCCATTTGCAAGGCTCAACCGGGGTTCGTGCAGGAGATCATGGCGCGAACGATGACACTCTTTGATTTTCCGAGACTTTAGTTCAAGTCATGAGCCGAGGAGGACCTCGGCGTTCCTACAAGACGAGTGCGGCATCACTTGGCGGATTCGCGTTCGTGAAGAGTGGTGAGGAGGAGCACCCAGAAGCACTGGATCAATACGGCTGTTGGTAGCTGCAGCAAGGGTGGCATGAAGTAAACGAGGCAGACGCCGGGAATCCAGATGGCCCAGCCTGCGATTTGGGTGGGTAGCATTTTTTCCAGCACAAAATTCCAGGAGAAGACTTCGCGGGCGGTTTGTGCGTTGAGGCCAGATGCGCGGAAGGCGAGGTAGGCGGTAGTGATGGGGTTTGCGAGGAAGGGGCTGTAGATGAACTGATCCACCAGCACCTTGGCTGCGATGATGTGCCAGGCATTTCCAGTCCCGAACCAATCGTTTTGGCATCTGTAAAAGAAGTCCACGAGCATTCCGAGCCCGGCCCAGAGCGGTGCTGCAGTGAGGAAATTCCAGAAATTGGCCAAACAGGGACGGCCTTTTTGAAAAAAGACAATGCGGAGAAGTTCGGGAAAAAGAGCCCCGGAGATGATGTAGGTCGCGAGGGAAAATCCATAGCTCAACTCCTGACGCAACTCCCCCACCCTTGTGAGGAAGGCCTGGGTGCCGTCGTGAAGGAGATAGGCTGCGAGGAAGGAGAGCATGAGCGCCTGGAGCAGGAGGCCCGGCAGCAGGTTGGCACGGGCGGCGCGGAGGCCGGTCTGAAGCGCTTTGCGAAAGGTCACGCGGCCCCCGATTCTAAGAAGAGAACTCCTGTGCGCCTGCGGGCGTGGTGATTGCCGGGAAGGCTCACTTTTGCGGGGCCATTGGCAGGATCGAGGAGGGAGAGAACGCGGATGGTTTCGGCATGGCCGGCCTCAGGAACGCCACATTGGCGCAGCCAGCGCAGAACGACGCGGGAGCGCAAGGCGGGGTGCATCGAGCGAAGGTCCTTGCAGTCGAGTTCCGGGCGACTCGGAGGCATGAGAGATGCCATCCAGTCCTCCTCGCCACGGAGGATTTCGGCGGCACGGAGAATGGCTGAGCGGTAGGACTCGCCCATGACCTCCGCAAGGAGCGGCAGGACGCGGTGGCGGAGTTTATTTCGCGTGTGTTCGAACTCAGCATTCGTCGCGTCCTCGCGGAACCGGACTTTGTGCTGCTTGCGGAAGGTTTCGATTTGCGTGCGGGTGATGCCGAGCAGCGGGCGGTGGATGGTGAGTTTGCCGAGTTGAGAGAGAGGTTTCATGCCCCCCAACCCTGCGGCACCTGTTCCTCTCAGGAAGTTGAAAAGACAGGTCTCGACTTGATCATCGGCATGGTGGGCCAGAACGAGGGATTTTGTTTTCAACCGGATGGAGCACTCCTCGAAGAAGGCCGTGCGCAATTCGCGGGCCGCGAGTTCGAGGGATTTTTTTTGGTCTGTGGCAAACTCCGCCGTTCGGCAGCGGGCGTGCTCCATCGGTAGCCCGAGACGCCGAGCCTCGTTCTGGACAAGGCGGGCATCCGCATCGGAACTCCGCCCGCGCAGGGTGTGGTTAAGATGGCAAACGACGAGATTTTTAAAACCCGCCGCCAGAAGCGCATGGAGCAGGACCATGGAGTCACGACCGCCCGAGACGCCGACGAGGAGTTTTTTTCTCTTCGAAACGCCTGCCATCGACTCGGCGAGGGCCGCCACCACAGGATCGGCTGGCGCTGGGCTACTTGGAGATTTTCGAGGCACCGAAATAGGGTTGGAGCGCGGCGGGAATGTGAACGGAGCCGTCGGGCTGCTGGCCATTTTCGAGAAGCGCCACATAGAGGCGGGCGAGTGCCGTGCCCGAGCCATTAAGCGTGTGGCAGAACCTGTTTTTGCCATCCTCACCCTTGAAGCGAAGGTTCATGCGACGGGCTTGGAAATCCTCGAAATTCGTGCAACTGGAAACTTCCAGATAAGCATTCTGGCCGGGTGCCCAGACTTCGATGTCGTAGGTCTTGGCGGCGCCGAATCCCATGTCGCCGGTGCAGAGTTCAATGACGCGGTAGTGGAGACCGAGTGCTTGGAGAACGCGCTCGGCATCGGCGGTGAGGGCTTCGAGTTCGGCCGCCGATTGCTCAGGGGTGCAGATTTTCACCAACTCCACCTTGTCGAACTGGTGCATGCGAATGAGGCCACGCGTCTCGCGACCGGCAGACCCCGCCTCACGGCGGAAGCAGGGCGTGTAGGCGGCGTATTTGATCGGGAATTGAGCGGCGTTGACGATCTCCTCGCGGTGCAGGTTCGTAACGGGAACCTCGGCGGTCGGAACGAGGAAAAGCCCGCCGCCATCGATGCCATACATGTCTTCCTCAAATTTCGGCAACTGGCCTGTGCCGACCATGCAATCGCGCTTCACTACGAAAGGCGGACTGACCTCGGTGTAGCCGTGATCGCGGGTGTGGAGGTCGAGCAGAAAGTTCAGAAGCGCCCGCTCAAGCCTTGCTCCTTGGCCGGTGTAAACAGAGAAACCACTGCCGCTGATTTTGACGGCACGGTCTGGGTCGATGAGGCCAAGCCCCTCGGCCAGGGCGACATGATCCTTGGGATTGGAAATGGAGGGCTTTTCGCCATGCACGCGCACTTCGGGATTGTCGGCGGCCTCTTTGCCAACCGGAACGGCAGGCTGCGGAAAATTCGGCAGAACGAGCAGCAAGGCGGTTTGCTCATCGGAGAGGGCATTGGACTTCTCGGTGAGGGCCTGCATCTCGTCGGCGAGGGATTTCACCTCGGCCTCCAAGCCGGCGGAGTCCTGCTTTTGGGCGCGGAGTTTTCCGATCTCTTTGCTCAGGCGGTTGCGCTCGCTCTGGAGGCCTTGCAAGCGGGTTTCCGAAGCCCGGCGGTCGGCATCGATGGCAAGAATGGCGTCGATGGTTTGAGAATAGTCTGCATTGCGGGACGCGAGGCGGGACTTGGCGAGATCGGGTTGCTCCCGAAGATAGCGGATATCAAGCATGGGTTGGACAGAATGAATAAAATGGTCAGAATGCCGAGAGCAATTTCAAGAACAGATGTCAGCGCAATTCCGCGATTACTACCAAACACTCGGCGTCTCCAAGTCCGCAACCCAGGCTGAAGTCAAAAGCGCGTTCCGCAAACTCGCCCGGCAGCACCATCCCGACACGGCCAAGGACAAGAAGGCCGCAGAGGAGAAATTCAAGGAAATCAACGAAGCCTACGAGGTGCTCGGCGATCCAGAGAAACGCAAACGCTACGATGAATTCGGCGCGGATTGGCAACATGGACCTCAACAGCGCGGCGGCTGGCAACGCCCTCCCGGAGCTGGTGGGTTCACAGGAAAACGCGGTGCGGCGGCTTTTGAAGAGGACATTCAGTTTGGAGGCACGGGCTTTAGTGACTTTTTCGAGCAGATGTTCGGTGGACGCCGGGGAACTCGCGCTGGATTTGAGGAGGCTCCACAACGCGGGCAGGATGCGGAGGCTGATATTCTGGTGACTCTGGAGGAGGCCCTCAACGGCTCCTCGCGGCCGGTTTCTTTCCGCCGGGGAGGATCCAAGAAGATCGAGACTTTCACAGTGAAAATCCCAAAGGGAATTCGCGACGGGCAGCGCATTCGCCTCGCCGGCCAAGGCGGCACGGGCGCATCTGGCGGCGGCGCGGGAGACCTCTACCTGCGGGTCAAATACCAGCGCCACCCCGACTTTGAAATCGAGGGTGCCAATCTCAACTACGACCTCGAAATTCCGGCATGGGATGCCGTTCTGGGCTGCACTGTCACGGTTCCCACACTGAGCGGACGCGTGAAGCTGAAGATTCCGGCAGGCACGCAGTCAGGCAAAAAATTTCGCCTTCCCAACATGGGAATGCCACTGAATGCCGATACACGAGGCGACCTTTTCGCAGAGGTGCGCATCACAGTTCCCGAGTCACCCGGCGAAAAAGAAAAAGTCCTCTGGGAAACGATTGCGGATTTTCACAAGGCCTGATTGGCAGGGCCGCGCGGCCCGTATCACTTGGCTCCCGGTATGACGATGAAAGCGGGCTTGGAATCCTTGCCCTGCGAGGTTTCGCGGGTCATGTAATTCCCGCCGAGTTGGCTTGTGGACCAGCTTGCACCTGATTTCGAGCGGGTTTGATAAGAATTCCCGAGTGGCGAAGTGGTGAGGGTTGTGCCGCTGGAGGAATCGCGGGTTATGTAGCTATTACCGAGTTTTGTTGTCGTCTGGGTTTGGCCATTCGGCCCTTGGGTGACATAACTACTCCCCACCTTCGTTGTGCGCCAGGTATTGCCCGAGTTGTCGCGGGTGATTGTTGTGCTGCCGAGTTGGCTGGTTGAGAAGGATTGTCCGGTGGATGTGCGGGTCACTTGGGAATTTCCAAGTGGCGAAGTGGTGGACTGACCGGAACCTGCCACCGGGATGATCAGCGGCTGCCTGGATGGTTCCTTGTCCTTTGCCAACGCAATCTGGATAACGGGGAGGAGAAAAAATGAGGCAGTGATATTGAGCCATTTCATGGATTCAATATCGGTGTTTTTGAGCAAACGGGCAGCGTTTTTCTCGATCAGGTTCCTGAAAGTCGATAGGAACTCGCGCATGTCGAAAACCGCGATCATCATACCCGCCCGCTGGGCCTCGAGCCGACTACCCGGCAAACCCCTGCTCGACCTTGGTGGAAAGCCCCTCGTGCAACATGTCTGGGAGCGCTGCCAAAAGGTCCGCGAAGCCCAGGAGGTCATCATTGCGACCGATGATATGCGAATCGCTGAAGCCGCCTTTGAATTCGGCGCCGAAGTGGCACTCACTTCGCCAAAGCACCCGAGCGGCACCGACCGCATCGCCGAGGTGGCCAAGAAGCTGGTTGGATTCGATGTGATCCTGAATGTGCAGGGAGACGAACCGTTCATTGAACCGGCCTTGATCCGCCGACTCATTGAAGTTCTTCAAAAGGAAAAAAGCCTCTCCATGTCAACCGCAGCCTGTCCGCTTGCTCCCGGCGAATTGGAAAATCCCAACTGCGTGAAAGTGGTCACCGGCATCACCGGCGACGCCCTTTATTTCTCCCGCAGCCCGATCCCGTGCGACCGAGATGGCGACACGAACCCTGCCCGCCTGCGCCACCTTGGCATTTATGGATATCGCAGGAAGTTTCTGTTGGATTTTGTGAAGTGGAAGCAAACGCCTCTGGAAAAATCCGAAAAACTCGAGCAACTCCGGGCCTTGGAACACGGCGCAAAAATCCGCGTTATCAAAACCAAGGCCGCAGGCCCCGGGGTCGATACCGAGGACGACGCCAAAAAGGCCGCCAAACTTTTGGCAAACGGCCGCAAGAAATCCTAAGTCCTAACCTCCCCAGCGGGCTCCCTTGCTGAGGGCAGGCGTCCAATTTCGGAGGTGGCCGTAGGCGTAATCCGTCTTGCCGATGGCTCCAATCATCCGCTTGCCCGTCGCGCGCTTCCATTTCTTGCTCATGCTTTCACCGGTGTGGCAGCTCCAACTTTTGATGAAGGCATCGCGAGTGAAGATATCCCTGTGAACGCGGCCGAGTTCGTTTTCATGCAACCAGCTTTTGGATCCGCTATCGATTTCGTTGCTGTAGTCGAACATCCAGCACGCCCGGTTTGAGTGTCCGTAGTATTCAAAATTCGCAATCTTCACGCGATCCCTCGGCTGTCCGGCATTCAAATACTCAATGAGTTCATCGCCCTCATCGAACCACACGAGGTTCACGCCGAATTTGTCCCGCACGGAGACGATGTTTGCGATGAGGTCCTGCTTATCCTGTCTGGAAGCGCGGCGCAGGTAGCTTGGCTTGTGAACGAGCCAGGTGATTTTTGCACCTGAGCCGACCTTGGCTTGAATTTCCTGTATGCGAACTCTGGCCGAGCGAATGAAAT
>JBILMW010000009.1:0-30878 GCA_044375335.1 Terrimicrobiaceae bacterium
AGCGAGGCCTCACCGACTTTGTGGGAGGGGCCTGAATCTCCCAAGATAGCGGGATACGCGCGGCCTTCGTAGATCACGATGGCGTAGTCCCCGATTTTCGGCACGAAGGGGCCGGTATGGTCGCGCATGATGAATCCCGGCAGGACGATGAAGGGGTCCACCGAGGAGACCAGAAAGCTCCATTTCTTGAGGTCGTGGATGCGGCGGGTTGCGAGGTCGATGCCTTCGTTGATCTGGGTCACGCGCGCCGGCTTGAGGTCGGGCTTGAGTTTTTCGGCTTTGAAATCGGCGAGTCGCTTTTCCTCGATCGCCAGCATGGGATTCGCCCGCTCGGTCTGTTTCGGCCAGCGGTAGCTCGTCTGGGGGAGGAAGAAAACGGACGACGAATCGACTTGGACATTGCGGTCGCCATCCGAGCCGTCGGTGTTCACATCCATGTCGGCGATGACTAGCAGCGCGCGGCGGGATGTGGCAGTGTTCTCGAGCTCAAGCATCGTCTCGCAGTCATAAAAATTGTGCCGCGTGAGCACGGCGTCGAGGTTGGCGAGCTTGCGGTTGAGGTCGTTTGTTTTGAGTTCGTAGATTTTTTCAAAAAACGGAGACACCGAAGCACTTGTCAGTAGGACGGGAAGGTCCTTGAAAACATCTGGCAACGATGGGTCGCTTGCCGCGATGTCTTCGAGCGTGAGGGCGGGGCGCGGCAGGCGGGCGCGGAGGGTCAACTCGATCTTGTAGGCGTCCGAGTCAACGCGGTCCTGGGATGCCAACTCCAGCGATTTTTCGGCCACGGCGGCGGACTCCAGTGATATGCCGCTGAAAAGCGTGGCGGTCGGCAGGGGCTTGCGAACCAGCGCGGGTATCGGCTTCGGAGTCGGAACCGGTGTAGGCGTGGGGGAGGGCGTCGGCGTTGGGGGAGGAGGAGGTGGTGGCGGCGGAGGTTTCGGGCAAGCGGTGAGGCTGAATGCAGCGAAGCACACCCCGAGAGCTGCAAATCTCCTGCGCCACTTGGCTGCCGTCGCGCCCGCTTTCATTCCTCAGGTGTGGGCGATGAAGGCCGAGTAGACATCCGGCGGGATGTCGAGCATCTTGTAGTCGCTGGATGAAACGAAGAGCAGGGTTTGTTTGCCCTTGCCGAGAAGCTGTCCGAGCGAGTCGTAGATTTCGTGTTCCAGCGTTGCGAATTTGCGGTTGTAGCCGGCAACGCGGATTTTTACCTGCACGGTTTCAAACTCCCGGGTTTCGCGGACAAACTTGTGCTCGAACGAGCGGGTCAGGATGTAGAACGGCGTGTTCTTGAGATTGAACTTCGGCATGACGCGGTTGAAAAACAGTTCGCGCGCCTTGCCGACCCACATGGCATACATGCCGAAATAGACATTGCCGACCGAGTTGGTGTCGGCATAGGTCGCGACAAGGGTGTAAACGAACCACTTGTCTTCAAAATGCCCTGCCAAGCTGTGCTGGGAGGCTCCCGGGTCGAGCACAGTGATCGGGCTCGCCACGCTCACAGCGCTCTCTGGGCGTGACGCAAGGGCGGAGGGTGCGGTGGTGTCCAATTCCGCTGTATCGCTCACGAATTCCTCCGAGGAGGTGGGCTTGAGGAGAAGCCAGATCACATAGCCGAGCGGCAGGAGCGAGCCGACGATTTGCAGGCTTGGCGAACGCAGGAAGTAGCCAAAGGAAAAAATGACCACCGCAATGCTGCCGATGCAGAACATTTTGACCTGTGGAATCGCATTCGCCGGGCTCACAATGTAGCAGCGGGCGATCGCGAGTATCGAGTAGCCAACAAAGAATGTGGCATAAAAAATCATGAAAAATTCGAGCTCAAACTTCAGCATGACTCCCGCCACGGCGACGATGCCTGCAAGGAGGTAGGCAGGGATCGGAGAGGTGAGGAGCTTTGGCGGAACGAGCGAGAAGATCGGGTGGTTGCTTGTGCTGGCGTTCGATTGCAAAAACCACTTCAAGGCGATGTAGCCGCTGTCGAGCGTGGTGAGCACACACACGCAGATGAACACCGCGTAGGCGGCAAATGTCCATGACGACGCGTTGGAGAAGACCATGGTCAAGACTTCCTGACCGTAGTTGTGGCCGGTGATCCCTACCCGAATGAACTCGCTTGCGCCCCAGTTAAGGGCCCACAGGGCTGTGATGCCGTGCCAGAGGATGAGGCCGAAAAAGAGCAACGAGCCGATGATATATCCGGCGGCGATGGAGACGCGTTCGCGGTGCATCTGAATCGCCCGCTGCCACTGCTGGAGGTCAAGCCACGGGCCGACGAGAAAACCGATGATGATCGGCACGGCGTAGCCCCAGTAGTTCCAGTCGTTCGTTGGCAGCTTGGGAATCGTTAGTGGGCCGGTTCCCTTTCCGAGTGTGTGCACAGTGAGAATCACCAACGCCGGAGCCAGCAGCAGGAAAAGCGCTCCATGGCTGAATTTGATGCGTTTGATGTCGAATTCCTCGCCAAACAAAATTGCCGCAGCCAGCACCACAAGCATTGTGAGCGGTAGGTAGAGGAGTTCCGGACGGAAGCCAAGCGGTGCCCATGCGTAGCGGATGAATGCAAAAATCGTCAGCGTGATGGCGAGTAGCTGATAGAGGAAAAAAACCAGCCGGAACGGCCTCGACCACGAGGCAAAAAATTTCGCCAGAGACTCGGATCCCGACTCCCTGCGGGCCAAGTGGTGCGTGACCAAACCAAAGATCAGAAGTCCCAGAAAATTCGGGATCGCGAAGGTCAGCAACCCGAAAAGTCCGAATTGCGTGGTGAACTGAACCGAGAAGAACAGGCCGAGCCCCCACATCCAGGATAGCGCAATCGAGATTCCCCAGAGCACGGCGCCAAGAGCGCGGGGGATTTTAAGAGGCGATGTTTTAGCCATTGATTTCCTACTCATACAACGGGCTTGCTGAAGTCGCAATCTCTTCCAAATTCCAATGCCAGCACTGAACAAGTAGTCGCACTTTTGCGTTCAATTGAAGCGCAGGGTCATTTATCAAGGACGCGTGTTGTTTGATTCCCAATCTTCCCCTGTTTTCCTGACCGGTTGCGGCGTTCTGGCCGGAGGGGTGGATTCCGTGGGAGGGCTTTTTGAAGCCCTGTGTGCTGACAAGTTGGTTGGTGGTTCCTTGCCGGACTCGAAGCAGTTCGCGGAAATCGCGGGATTGGACCCGGGGGATGCTTCGATTCTGGCCCGTCACCAGCTGCTCGCTTTGGCCGTGGTGGAGCGCGCTTGGAGTTCGGCGGGACTTCCCGCCGAACGCAACCGCCTGCGCGGGGAGGGAACGAAACACCGCTTGCCTGCGATCGGGTGCGTGAGCGGAAGTTCGCTCGGGGGCTTGGTGGCAATGGAGGAGGATACGGTCGGCGCCGAAAAATTTTCACCGTATTCGATCAGTCGATGGCGGGGAAATGCCATTGCAGCTGCTGCGACTCTTCGATATGGGCTCGGGGGAGCAGATTTCTCACTGAACGCGGCCTCCGCCACCGGAGCACAGATCCTTTATCTGGCTGCTTCGCTGGTCGCCTCGGGAATGCTGGATGCCGTGGTGGCCGTGGCGGCGGATGCCGAGGTGTCGCCCGCGCTGAGATCCGCCATGGGCCGTGGCGGCAGTGTGACGCGGAATTCGGATTGCAGGCCCCTGAGCGCCGGGCGTTCGGGTATGCTCCCTGCGGAAGGTGCCGCCTGTGTGATTTTGGAGTCCGCCGCCCATGCCTCGCGGCGTGGCGCGTTGCCCCTGTCCAAGTGGCTTGGTGGAGGATGTGCCAACGAGGCTCGGCATCTCATGGCTCCCGACCCCGGGGCACAGGTGCTTGAGGGACTTCTTTTGGATGCAAAAAATCAAGCCGCGCCGGTGGATTGGATTTCGCTTCATGCCACTGGGACGCCTCGTTTCGATGCAGCGGAGATTGCCTGTGTGCGCCGTGTTTTTGGAAAGGAAGCGCCTTGGATTTCCGCCATGAAAAGAACGACCGGCCATGCGCTGGCGGCCTCCGGGCTTTTGGAGGCGAGTCTTCTCGCCGAGGGCCTGCGTATCGGGAAATGGCCTGCCTGGCCGGGGAACATCGACCCTTCTTTTGAACTTCCCGCAAATCCGGCGCCTCCCGCGCATCCGCCCGCCACAGCCCTTCAGATCGGGCAGGGCATGGGAGGCACTGTGGTGGTCAACCTGCTGGGCAGGGCTTGAAGCGGCCGCCTACAACCTCGAAGTCGTGTTGCCCGTCCATTTCTGAAGAAGCTCCAGCCACTGCTCGGACATTGTGAATTGCAGCATGGCATCATTGATTTGCTTGTAGTCCTTGTGGCCCTCGTGAACGGGAATGGCGAGAAAAGCCTCTCGGAGGCGGAAGGCGGGGATATTGATATGGACTCGCGGCCTGCGCGCGGCGAATTCCCGGCGCACATAGGAAAGGGTGTTGCGGTCGCCCACGACGGCTTCGATTTTGCCGGTGGCCAGGTCTTCGAACGCATCCGGGATGTTTTCGTATTCGTGGGTCATGACGCCGATGCGTTGCAGGATTTGAGCGGAGAGGGATCCCCGGAGGGCTCCACAAGAAAGGTGGTTGAAGTCCGATATGCTTTCGATGCTGTTGTTCAATTGCGTCGAAGCCATGCTCGATGTGACCGTGGCTGTGAAGGCGGAGACCAGCACCACGCCGAAAATCATCCAGAAAACAGCGATGATCCGCCCGGCGATGGTCGCCGGTGTTTTGTCACCGTAGCCGACAGTGGTCATAGTGACCGCCGCAAACCAAAGCGCGGAGCCGATGCCTGTGATGCCTCCGCGGAAATGCCCGGCACCATGATGCCGCTCGGCGAACCAGAGCAGGAGGCTGATCGCAAGCATGGCCACAAAGATGCCGACGAGATACTTTGCGATAGTCCAATTGAAAAAATCCTTAAGGACGCTTTTCCATGACGACTCCCAGCTGACTTTGTTTAGAGCTATGCAGAGGCTTGAAGTTAGAAAAGGCTGGGTGAAATCCACGATTTTCTCGGCTTCTGGAGTCACTTCAATCTCGCCGGCTGCCGCGTCGATTTTCCCTTCCGCCACCTGCTGGATGAGATTTTCGTAGGGAACTTCGACGAATTCAATCGGCAGTCCGGTGTTTTCGCTGATTCCCTTCCAGAGACCCGGGGCAAGGCCAGTCCAGGTGCCGTCTGGATTTTTCAAGGCATATGGCGGCTTCTCGTGGATGCCAATGCGCAGCGGCGTCTTGGCCTCGCTGGCTTGCACAGCTTGAAATGCGCCTGCGAGAAGAAGCAAAAGCAAAGCCAAGCGAACCGCCCAACTCCCCAAGCCACTTTGCATTCCAATTCCCCTCATTATTGACCTCGCCGGATGCGCGATCCGGGGAAGTTGACAATGAAACGCCATACGATTTTCTCGCGGTTTTCGATTTCCCAGTTTTCAGGGTTTACCTTGCAAGGGACTTCGTAGCGGCGGATGTCGATGACGGTGTCGTAGCCGCGATCGGCAAAGATATCGATGATCATGGCCAGCACGAGCGGGTCGGCGAGCAAGGGATTCTCGGAGTTGATGTGCGCCCGGCCGGACATGTTGTGCCGGCGGATGATGGGCATGAATTTTTCATCGATAAGCGCAACGGACTGCTCGAAAAGATCGGGGTGCTCGGCGTTGTAGGAGTCCAACCGCATGACGAGCTCCTGCCTGGCATGAATGCTCAACTCCCTGGCGATCGGGATGCGGGAAATCTTGTCGAAAGTGCTCTGATCCAGCTCCAGCGAGCTTTGATAGCGCAGTTCGTCCTGGATGCGGCGCTGCACATCATCCACCGTGCCATGTGCATTGACATAGTGGTAGTGGAAGACTTGGCGCAGGGTTTTCAGCGACTCGTAGGTGACTTCCTTGAAGGTGCGGTAACGGTTGCGTGCAGCCTCGTCGGACAAATCCGTGGCACGCGTTTCAACCAACTCCCCGACGCCGGAAGCCTCCACAGAGGCGTTGTGAGCGCGGGCGCGCTCGCCACGGAGAATCTGACGACGAACGGATTCGGCCTCGTCCACGAAGAGCACGACGATGTGGAACATCGGTTTGCGAAACTGCGCAGCGAGGGGCGTTCCGATATACTGGTGGCGCAGATTATTGAGCTTCTCGTGAAGCAGGCGCAGGCAGAGGACCTGGACTTTCGTGCGTGGGTAGCCATCCACCACCACGCCGGTTTGGTTTTCGGGATGCAGTAGCGCTCGCAGGAGGAGACCGGTCACCTCGCGGTCGCCAACCATCATGCCCGCATCGATGAGCTTGCGCGCGGCCGGGCTCTGGAGCAGGGAACTTACCACGATCGGCTCAGCGGTGAGGCTGCGATAGTTCTGGATGAACCTCGTCTGCGTGCCTTTGCCGGCACCGGGAGCGCCATTCAGCCAGATGACCTCATTGGGAAATTTGAGCCCTTCGATGCCGACTTCATCGACCAAATCCTGCCAAGCGGCATTGAAGATGAGATTGGCATCCTTGACTTCGAGGTCGATCGCTCGGGGGTTCGAGGCTTTGGAGTGCTGCGTGGGAGGAGCGGGATCTTGAGAGGTTTTCATCAAAAGTTGCGCCGAACTTGGCAGATGTTCTCTCCAAACTCAACGCCTTTCACCCGATAAGCTGGCTGGCATCCTCGATGGTTAGGCCTGTAACGGACTCCGGATCGAGTAGTTCCATGCTGAGGGTCTTCTTTTTCGCCTGCATTTCCAGCACGCGATCCTCGACCGTGTCGTGGGCGATGAGCTTTATGGAAGTGACGACATTTTTTTGCCCGATGCGGTGGGCGCGGTCTGTGGCCTGGGCCTCCACCGAGGGATTCCACCACGGGTCGAAATGAATGACGGTATCCGCGCCGGTGAGGTTGAGGCCTGAACCTCCGGCTTTGAGGCTGATGAGAAAAACGGAGATGGTCGGGTCGGATTGGAAGCGCTCGACCACGGCCCCGCGATCTTTTGTGGAACCATCCAGCCTGCACCACGAGATGCCGGCCTCGTCGAGTGCCGGCGCAATCAGGTCGAGCATCGAAGTGAATTGGCTGAAAACGAGTGTGCGATGGCCGCCATCCACTGCCTCGCCGAGGAGCTCCAGCAGGGCTTCGAGTTTTGCCGAGGGCGCGTTGGATTCGCCATTCAGTAGGCGAAGGTCGCAGCACGCCTGACGCAGGCGCAGGAGGGCGGTGAGAACCTTCATGCGGGCGGCTCCACCGGACTCGCGCGCGGCATCGACCTCCGCGCGCGCGGCAATCTGGAGCTGCGTGTAGGCGGCTTTTTGGTCTGGCGTAAGCTCCACCTGCACGACTTGTTCGATCTTCGGTGGAAGTTCCTTGAGGATTTC
This sequence comes from Terrimicrobiaceae bacterium, assembly GCA_044375335.1. GTDB lineage: Bacteria > Verrucomicrobiota > Verrucomicrobiia > Chthoniobacterales > Terrimicrobiaceae > UBA967. The sequence goes on from JBILMW010000009.1 coordinate 7,339, forward strand.
CGATTTCGTGCGGCGAAGCATCCATGGTTTCACGCGACGGAGCAACCGTGGCCAAACGCCGGCGGATTCCCCGGCGGCGAGTGGTTTTTCGTAGCGTTCCTGGAAATCCTTCCGCGTGCCGAGATAGCCGGGCAGCAGAAAGTCGAAGAGCGACCAGAGGTCGCGGATCGAGTTTTCAAGCGGTGTTCCGGTGAGGATGAACCGGGCTTTTGAGCGGATGGCACACGCCGCCCGGGCGTTCTGGCTGTCGGGATTTTTGATGTGCTGGGCTTCGTCGAGTGTCGTTGTAGAAAATGCCAGTGCTTTGTAGTGCTCGGCATCCCGGCGCAGTAGGGCGTAGCTGGTAATGACCAGATCATGGTTTGGGATTTTCGCGAATTGCCCGGCGCGTTCGGAACCCTCGATGGTCAACACGCGCAATTGTGGACAGAACGCCGCTGCCTCGCGGCTCCAATTCCAAACCAGCGAGGAGGGGCAGACTACGAGGTGCGGACCGTGAAAAGACTCCATCATCGCCAGCGCTTGAATTGTTTTTCCAAGCCCCATCTCGTCCGCAAGAAGCCCTGCCGCGCCTTGGCGGGCATTTTTCAAAAGCCAGAGAGCCCCTTCAACCTGATATGGTCGCAGGCGTTCGCGAAGAGGTCCCAGCGCACCCGCATTGAGGTCGGTAGCGGGTGAGGGCGCTTGCCCCGTCCAATCGGCAATGCTCGATTCGATGTAGCCGCGTTGGGATTCCCGGAGTTTGTAGGCACCGCGTTCCTGCGAGGGATCGCAGTCCCGGAGGACCTCCTCCAAATCACTCGCCAGTTCGGCGTCCGGCACGGCCAGGCGTCCATCGGCGAGCCGCAGCTGGGGTTTTCCGCTTTGCAGTAGGCGTTGTAAATCCTGGGCGCTGAGAACAGCCTCCTTGCCTGCGGTGAAGTGGATATGGAAATCCAGCCAGCCATCACTCCGCTCCTTCAGCGCAAACCGAGGTTCGAAGCGGACGATATCCTTGGTGACATGTTGAAACCGCTCGCCTTCCTGGATGCTCCACTCCTTTTTGAGCCGGGGCAGATCGGTAGCGAAAAATCGGACGATGGTATCCTCGCCGCGCAGGACGGCTTTTCCCTTGTCGTTTTCAAATCCACACCCTACGAGCTTCGCCAGTGCGGCGGCTTCGGCCATGGGATTTTGAAGCCCCTCTTGCGAGTAATGAAACGAAATTGCCCCTTCAAGATGGCGCAGCGAGCCTTCGATGGAAAACTCCACGCGCGGGCACTCGGCCGTCACCGCTTGTGGCGCTGAGGTTTTCATGATCGAGGGGGATTGTGCCGCACGCTTCGGAGCCGGGGCGATGATTTCGAGCGCGGTGGCGATAGCATGGGCGCAGATCACTCCGCGCTGTCGCGAATCCCGGCATGGACAGAGATTCTCGACATCCACGGGATTCTTGATTTTCAGGCCTGTCGAAAATTCCTTCCCTCCCTCGCTGATTCGTCCCTTCAGCACGGGAGGCTCGTAGCTGGCTTCGCTGATGCGTCCCGCGTCGCGAATTGCTTTTGCCTCTTTGAAGACCGGCCAGCCGCCGAGCGAGACGAGGAATTTTTCTGTGATTTCCATGTGAAGCGAGGGGCATGGTCATAGCCAGCTGCCATTCATCATGAAATGAGAAACTCCTCATCCTTGACACCTCGTGCGCCCAAGGTTCTACATGGAAAAAATGAAACCCGCCCTCGTTGCCGCCTCTCTAGCACTTCCGCTGCTCGCTTCCTGCACCACTCTTCAAAACCGCAGGGATCTTTACTCACCCCAGCCGGTCAATGGTCCCTACACCCGCATGCTGAAAGACGGAAGTTGGCGCAAACAGAAGCCGGTCCCTGTCAAAGTTGCTCCCGAATCCTCTGCGGACGGCTCCGCTTCGCATGATTCGAAGGAAGTGAAGCCGCCCGTCGGCGGGGAAATTTAAGGGGCCATTTCGGTGGAAGCAGCGGGCGCGGGTTCTGCTTTGGGCGGTTTGATTTTATCCAAAACATCCGCCAGCGAGGGATCCGCAGTGAGCATGGCATCGCGCATGGCTTTTTGGAAATTCTTGGCGGCCTCGCGCCGTTCCTCGGGCGTTTGAGCTGATTTCATGGCCGCCTCCGCCGATTGAACGGCTGGCGCCTGCTTGGCGATTTCGCGGGCGGCTTGGAGACGATCGCGTTCGGCCGGCGGGAGCTTCTGGATGGCACTCTCCATTGCTCCTGCGGGTCGTTGTTTTTTTTCCTTGGCCCCGGACTCCTTTTCCTTCGACTTCACAAAATCGCCGAGTTTTGCGGCGAGTTCGGGATCCTTGGATGCTATCGCCTCGCGCATGGCATCCCTCAATTTCTTCGAAGCGGCCTCGGCCTCTTCGCGAAGGGCTTGGATTTTCGGATCCTTCATGGCCTCTTCCCGCGCCGCCTTGAATTGATTCCGCACTTCCTCGGGGAGGCTTTCGATGAATTCTCGCTGCTTCCTCCATTCACCGGCTCCCTGTTTTTGGGAGTCTGGCGAGGCGGCGGGTTGTTGGGCTGTGGCAAGAAGCGGGAATACGCATAGGGCTGCGATGGCAATGAGTGTTTGGATGGGTTTCATATGTCAAAATCTCAAACCCGCAGAGATTCGAAAAGTTGCGGACTTTTATTTGGCGGTCGCGATTTCGTTTTGAGTGACCGGCAGGCGGATGATGAATGTCGCCCCCTCGCCCGGGGTGCTGCGGAGGGAGATTTGTCCACCGTGTGCGAGGACGATGTTTTTCACAATCGAGAGCCCGAGTCCGGTGCCTCCGGCATCGCGAGCCCGGTGTTTGTGCACGCGGTAGAATCTTTCAAAAATGTGGGCCTGATCCTCGAGGGGGATGCCGACGCCGTTGTCGGAAATCAAAATCTCCACCCAATCTCCTGCAAGGCCCGCGCTGATCCGGATCATGGGCGAGCGGGATTCCCCGTGGCGAATGGCATTGTTCAGAAGATTCCAATAAACCTGCTCGAGCCTGTTTTCATCGGCATCCGCGAAGGCGGCGTCCTGCTCCCAGTTCAATTCAAAAACGGCCTGTCCAGCCGTTCCACTGGTGTCCAAGTTTTCGATGACCCGCTGCGCGAGCTTGTGGATGTTCACGCGCGAAAACTCCAAGCGCCGCCCCTTGCCCTCCATGCTGGAAATCGTGAGCAGGTCCTCCAGAAGCAGGAAAAGCCTTTGCACATTGCGATGGATGGCCTGCAGCGAGGTGTTTGTCATTTCCGGATCCTCGATGGCACCGTCCTGGAGCGTTTCGACATATCCATTGATGACGGAGAGCGGTGTGCGGAATTCGTGCGAAACATTCGCCACAAAATCCCTGCGGGCTGCTTCCAGTGTCCGGATGGCGGTGACATCCTGAAACACCAGCAACACAGCCTGCGGAAGCTGGTCGGAATCCCTCGACATGGGGGATATGTGAATATCGAAATGCCGTTGATGCACAGGGCCCGTCAGCGAGGGGAATTCAAAGACCAGCGCGAGGTCCTGTTTGGTCCCGTTGGTGAGCGTTGCCGTAACCGCCTGCTCGATTTCATGTCGTCGAAAGACCTCAAGCACGGAGCGCCCCACATGGGATTTCGCGGCTGGGAAGAACGCTTCGAGGGATTCATTGACGAGCGTGATTCTTTTTTCGCGGTTGGCGATTACGATGCCTTCTTTCATGCCGGAGAGGATGCCGCGCAGGCTGAGTCCGCCCTCCACCATTTGCTCGTCGAGTTGGCGTAGGCGCTCGGCGATTTTTCGGATGTGCAGGGCCGTGGCTTGGTAGGTCGAGGGCTCGGAGTCGAGGACTGGGAGTTGGAAGTTCCCGCCTGACAGTTGCTGTATGTCCTCGCGGATGCGGTTCAGAGGGCGGATGAATCGATGGTGGATCAACCAAACCGCGACACCCACTGCGGCCAGAATCAGGAAAATGCCAGTCGCGCTCAAGCTGCGGAATCCGTATTGAAGCGGTAGCCTTGCCCCCTGATGGTTTCCAACTTGGCTGCATGGTCAGCGAGTTTTTCGCGAAGGCGCCGCATATGTGTATCTACCGTGCGGGTGTCCGCTCCGGTCGAATACCCCCAGACATCGCTCAGAAGACTCTCGCGGGTGAGAATCCTGCCGCGATTGGTGACGAGGTTGAGCAGGAGCTTGAACTCGATCGTGGTGAGATCCAGTCTTTGATCATTCAGCGAGGCCCGCAGGGCGGTCTTGTCGATGGAAATACCGTCCACATCAAGCACATTGACCTCTTCGGCTGCGCTGCGGATGCGCCGCAGGAGGCCTTGCACACGGAGGACGACCTCTTTCGGGCTGAACGGCTTGGTGACATAGTCGTCGGCTCCGAGTTCCAAACCTTTGACGCGGTCCTTCACCTCGCTGCGGGCTGTGAGCATGAGCACCGGAATCGTCGAGGTCTCGCTGTCGGCCTTCAAGGCGCGGCACACTTCCAAGCCGGTCATTCCCGGCAGCATGAGGTCCAGCACAACGGCGTCGGGCCTTTTTGAGCGCACAGCAGCAAGGCCCGCATCCCCGGAATTCGTGATCTCCACTTTGAATCCGGCTTTCTTGAAATGGTAACGCAACAAGTCCACCACATCGCTTTCATCTTCGACCAACAGCACGGTGTCATCCATGGGGCCTCCTTAAACAAGTGCCTGACGACCTGCAAGGGGACAAATGCAACAAAAAGATCAGGTCACCGCTTGGTGGTTCAGAAAAAACAATTAAAAACTGAACCGCGGTGACCTGAGTTGTTGTCTCAACTGATAAGTTAGACCTGCGCTCCATCGCGGTGTTCAAAGTTTTTTCAAAAAAATTTCAATCCTCCAAAACCAGCCCCACCGGACAGTGGTCGCTACCGGGGATGTAGTCGTGGATGAATGCGGATTTCAGGGATGGCGTGAGCTTGGCCGAGGCGCAGAAGTAATCGATGCGCCACCCGATATTTCTCTCCCGTGCGCCATTCTGGTAGCTCCACCAGGTGTAGCGCCCGCCGCCCGGCTCGAAATGGCGGAAGGTGTCCACATACCCCGCCGCCAGCGTGCGGTCGAAGGCCTCCCGCTCCTCGATCGTGAATCCAGCGTTCTGCGTGTTGTCCTTCGGCCTCGCCAGATCGATCTCTCGGTGTGCCACATTCATGTCGCCACAAAAAATGACGGGTTTGGTTTTTTCGAGTGCTGTGAGGTGGTCAATAAATGCCGGCGTCCATTCCTGCGTGCGGTAGTCCAGTCGAGTCAGCTCACGCTTGGAATTGGGCGTGTAAACATTCACCAGGAAAAAATCTCCCATATCGGCGCTGATGACGCGTCCTTCCTTGTCATGTTCCTCGCGGCCTATGCCATTGATGACGCTCCGGGGCTTCTTGCGGGTGAGGATTGCCGTGCCTGAGTAGCCGGGCTTGATGGCCGCATTCCAGAAAACCTCGTATCCATCGAATGTCCGTGGCACCTGTTCCTCACGGGCTTTGACTTCCTGCAGGCAGATCACATCCGGCTTTTCGGCATCCAAGTAATCCATGAACCCCTTGCCGAGGATCGAGCGGATGCCGTTCACATTCCATGAGATCAATTTCATGGAACCAGAGAAACATTCCGCAGGCCCGATCCGCGAGAGCGAAATGGCATCCGGGTTCAGTTTGTTCCTTTTGCCCGCTTCAGCGAGCGGGCGTGATGGAACAGGTATTGTTGGACATAGCCCGCATAGGGGCCGAGTCGCCGCCGGGCGTAGCGGGCGAGTTCACCTGCTGTGCCGTCGCGCCCGCCGCGCATGGTGAGCAGGATGCGGTGTATCCATGTGTCGATCGGAACAGCGTCGAGGCGCTCGTAAGCGAAGAGCAGAATGCAATTCGCCACCTTCACGCCCACCCCCGGAAGCGTCGTAAGGGATTTGCGCAGCGCCGGTGTTTTTTGTTTGGCGATCGTGCCAAGGTTCAGCCTGCCTTCGGCGAGGATGCGGGCCGTTTGAAGCAAATTCGCGGCCCGGTAGCCCAGTCCGCAATCCCGGAGGATGGACTCCGTTGATCCCGCCATTTTTTCGAACGAGGGATAAGCCTGTATTTTTGAGCCTTCCACAGGTGCGCCGAGTCTTTCCCGGATGGCCAATGACATGGAGCGGATGTGTGCGACCTGCTTCATCGAACTCGTGATAAATGTCGCCGTGCACTCCCAGCGTGGCTGTCGGAGGATGCGCATTCCCTCGCAAGCGGAGAGGGCCGCTTGGCTCATCGGATCGCTTGGAAATGCGGCGGCGATTTGTTCCAGCGGGTGATCCAACGCAAAGTGCCTCGCAATCGTTCCGGGGTCGCCCTCATGCACAACAAGACGCCGGTTTTTTTCTGAAACTCGCACAGGCATGGCTCCAATGAGTCCGCTCCACGAGGCGTCCGCATTTTGGTTCCAGTGGAAGACCTGCCCGCTTTGCAGCGTCGCGGCGAGGTCGATTCGGGAGGAGAAGAAATCGCTCACGCCTCCTCCAGCCAAGCCAGGGCCTTCATATAGCTCTGGCGCTCCAAATAGTGGCGGAGATTCGGATCGGTATCCGGCGGCAGACTGGTAACCAGCCCGTCCAGCGTGGCCGCCGCAGACTTCAACGCCTCCAAATGCGCCGCCGCATCGCGGTCGCGGAAGGCATGGTCGGCCACGATGTCCAGACGGGCTTTGACTGCGGCATGAAGTGTCTTGTGCAAAGTGGCGTGGTCGCTCATAGCCATTTTCATAGGGAATTTGCCGTCCCGCCACAAGCCGCCGAGTTCCTACTTCCCATGTCGTGATTCGTTTCCATAATGACGCGCAAATTCCCATGATCTCAAACCTGCTCAGCGCCCTCGGAGGCTCCACAGACAGCATCGTCGCCTCATTCCTCAAACCCGAACTCGAAAAACACCTCGCCGGCATCGGCACGGTGCAAAAAATCGAACTCGATACCCCCAATAAGCGCGCCTCCGTGACCCTCGCCATGCAAGGCGACCCAACCCCGGTCAAAATCCAGATCGACCGCTACTCCCTTGCTCCATCCGCTGCAGGCTCCCTGCTAACGATCCACGATTACTCCTGCCCGACACACGAATGGATCGCCAAGCTGGCAAAAAAATTCAAACCAACCTTCGAAATCCCTCTTCCCGTGCCCTACGCCATGGCCAGCGCGCTGGTGTGAGGTGTTTACTCAGCCGCCTGCATTTGCCGGTCCGTCGCTGGTTTTTGGTGTGATGCGCAGCATCACCTCATTGCGCCGCAGAAAAGAGGGAGTCCATGGCGGGTCGAAGTATCCGAAGACCGGTGACTCCGCGCTCGCGAGTCCCTTTTCGGCCAACCAGTTCTTGAGGAGAGCAAGGGCTTCCGATTCCTTTGCCGCAGACCGGGTGCCGCCGAATCGAAGCACGGCAAAGCGGCCTGCGGGGATTTTTTCAAGGCTCAGCGAGGAGTCCAGCGGCGCCGGGGCGTCTTCGAAAGAAGACTTCGCCGGAAGGACGAATGCCATCGTGCGGGGTTCTTGGGAAATGAAGACGGGCGTGGTCATGGCGATCGATTCCCGGGTTTTGTTGTTGCCCGAGATGTAGCGAAAAAGTTTCCCGAATCCCGCATTGCTTCCATCAGCGCCTGAATCCGGCATCCCGGTCCGCACAATCGCCAACTCTGGGTAATCCCTCAGTTCACAGTCACCATCTGATAAAATCACAGAATAGGGCGCCGACTCATATCCCGAGCGGGAGGTCTTGCAGCCCCAAACGGCCAGCGCGACGCCTGCGACAAGAAGGACTGGGACAATGATCGATGGGCACATGGCATTAATCTACCCGCAGCAGGAAAAATGGCGAATTTCATCGCAGGCACGCACACGGAAGGAAAGAATTCGGCAAGAATGTGCCAACCCAATAACAGTGCGAATCCCGCGTGCTCAACCACTCCGTATCGCATCCCAGTTCTCTCGTCGTGAGTCGGAATATCCCGCTCTTCATTGCCTTTCGCGTCTTCTTCAATGCGCGCTTCTATTACCCGGTTCTTGGGGTTCTTTTTTTGGATCTGGGTCTGAGTTTGGAGCAGTATGCCACCCTGAATGTAATCTGGGCGGTAACGATTCTGCTGTTGGAAATCCCATCCGGAGCCTTGGCGGATGTCATCGGCAGGCGATGGATGGTGATACTCGCTGGAGCCCTCATGGTCGGGGAAATGGCCGTTTTCGCCTTTGCTCCCGCAGGAGCGTGGCTTTTCCCGCTGTTGGTTCTGAATCGAATCCTGAGCGGCGCGGCCGAAGCCTGTGCGAGCGGTGCGGATGAGGCGCTCGCCTACGACTCGCTGCCTGCCGAGGGCCGCGAGGAAAGGTGGCGAGCTGTCTTGGCAAACCTCATGAGGTGGTCATCCGGCGGTTTTTTCGTCGCCATGATTCTCGGTGCCTTGGCCTTCGATCGCCATTTTTTGGACGCGGCGGCAAATCTCCTCGGCTGGAGCGGTGGCATTGGTAATACCACTCGATGGCCGGTTTATCTCACACTGGCCACCTCCGTGCCGGCATTGATCTGTGCTTTGGCCATGCGAGAAACTCCTTTCGGCGACAAGTCCGAGTCTCGGCGGCATCCTATGCGCGAGGCACTCGGCAATATCTTGACCGCTGCGCGGTTCGTTTTCTTCGACACGCGGGTTCGCCTGCTTTTGCTTTGCGCCATCTTATTTGACTCGCTCGTGCGCTTGTTTCTCACTTTTGGCAGCAATTACTATCGGCTCATCGAGATCCCTGAATTTGTAAATGGTCTCCTCGGTTCGTTCTATGCCTTGCTGGGATTCTCGGCTGCAACCCTCGCCAGACGCATGGCATCCAACCTCACTCCCGTGCGGGTATTCTCACTGCTTGCAGCACTGATTTTTTCCGGCCTCGTCGGTCTGTGCCTCGCCACGCCAATCTGGGGAGTGTGGGTGGTCATTCCCTTCGGGCTTTCCATGCCGATGATGTCCTATTTCGTCTCAAACTACCTGAACCAATGGACCGATTCCTCCCTGCGTGCCACGGTCCTGAGCTTTCGCGGAATGGCTCTGAACATCGGCTACGCCCTCGCAGGCATCGGCTTTGCAAGCCTTGCTTCGAGCATCCGATCCGCCGGGGCCCTCGCCTCGGAAGACGCCATTTTTGGAAAAGCCCTGCTCAGCTTGCCAATCGCCTTCGCTCTCGGCTGCATGGCACTCGCCCTCATCGCATGGCGGAGCAAAGGAAAAATCTAAGGCCCGTCCGATAGTTCCTGCGCTTAGGCCGCTGAAGCAGTTTCCATCGGCCTTGATTTGAGTAAAAACCCTACTGACGGGTGTGTAGGGAAGTGGCTGGACCCGGAATCGAACCGGGGACACGAGGATTTTCAGTCCTCTGCTCTACCAACTGAGCTATCCAGCCGTGAAGGGGACGGTGAAAATATGACGACGGTTTTCAGGACGCAAGGATTTATCGCGGGGAAAATTTGGCGCGTTCGTTGGCGGCGCGTCTGGATTTGAAAAACTCGACTTGGCCGCACGGGAAGCTGTGATATTTTGCGGGTGTGAAAAAAGCGTCACCTCCTGTTTTCAAGGCAAAAACCCCGGTTTCGATTTGGATCAAAGCGGTGGGGTTTGGTTTGTTGGTCTTTGCTTTTATTCTTTTTGCTGTCTGGCAAATGGGCGCTGGAATCACCGATGCGAAGATGACCGGGACTGTGGTTGCGAAGGATTTTAAGCCGATGGCGGAGCCGGAGAAGCAAATCACGATTCACAAGGGGGGCGATGTGAGGACAGACAAAGTCGATGGGGACTATGTCATCACGGTCGAGGTGCCGCAGAAGGACGGGACCAAGAAATCCTACACGGTGTGGCTGAATGATAAGGCGCGATACGATGCTGTGAATGTTGGCGACAACTTTGATGTCGGTCCCTACCTAGTTCGTTAGCTGCGCCGTGGTCGTTCTTTTTTGAACGAACGCGACAGGCGGCTTGTCACATTCCCTCGCAACCGCAAAAATCCCGATTCCGATTTTTCAATGAGCATCAATACCTCCGAATTAACCCAGCAAGTTCAAGAAAACCGCCAGTGGGTCGAACCCCTCGTCAATGAAGTCTCCCGCGTGGTGGTGGGGCAAAAAGTCCTCGTCCACCGCCTCCTCATCGGCCTTCTTTCAAATGGCCATGTCCTCCTCGAGGGTGTGCCCGGCTTGGCCAAAACGCTCACCGTCCGCACGCTGGCGAACTCGATACGCACGGGCTTTCAACGCCTTCAATTCACTCCCGACCTGCTTCCGGCGGATCTCATAGGCACGCTGATTTACAACCCGCGCGACGGCGAGTTCAGCACAAAGCTGGGGCCGATTTTTTCAAACCTGATCCTTGCGGATGAAATCAACCGCGCGCCGGCCAAGGTGCAGAGCGCGTTGCTGGAGGCCATGCAGGAGCGCCAGGTCACGATTGGTGAGCAGACCTTCAAACTGCCGGATCCCTTCCTCGTTCTGGCCACGCAGAATCCGATCGAACAGGAGGGAACATATCAACTGCCCGAAGCGCAGCTCGACCGTTTCATGCTCAAGGTGCATGTGGGGTATCCGACCCGTGAAGAGGAACGATCGATCCTCGACGCCATGGCCACTTCGTCGCCGCGCCTCGGGGTGGAAGCCGTGGTTGGCCCAGAGGAAATTGTCCGCGCCCGTGGAGTCGTGAACGACATCTATGTGGACGACCGGGTGAAGGACTACATCGTCAACATTGTGTGGGCGACGCGCGATCCCGCAGCGGCAAAGCTGAAGCTCGATGGCATGCTGCGTTATGGAGCTTCTCCGCGCGCAACAATCTTTCTCACGCTGGCGGCAAAAGCGAACGCCTTCATCGCCGGTCGCGGCTATGTGACACCGCAGGATGTGAAGAGCGTGGGCCTTGATGTGCTCCGCCACCGTATTGGCGTGAGCTACGAGGCGGAGGCGGAATCGGTGACCACCGAGATGGTCATCGAGCAAATCTTCGCCGGAGTGCCGGTGCCCTGAGTTTGTAGAAAACTGAAACCTTTCCGCGCGAGCGGGAGTGCTGTTTCCCGAACAAGCCATGACGCGAGATCCCAAGGAAATTCTCAAAAAAATCCGCCGCATCGAGTTGCGCACCCGAAGGCTGGTGAACTCGATCTTCGCCGGCCAATACCACAGTGTGTTCAAGGGCCGGGGCATGAATTTCGAGGAGGTGCGGGAATATGCTCCGGGTGATGAAATTCGTTCCATCGACTGGAATGTCACCGCGCGGATGAATGTGCCTTACATTAAAAAATTCACCGAAGAGCGTGAATTGACAGTCATGCTCCTCGTGGATGTGAGCGCCTCGGGGCTGTTTGGCAGTATCGAGCTCAGCAAGCGCGAACTAGCTGCCGAGGTCGCCTCGATCCTGGCCTTCAGCGCCATCAATAACAACGACAAGGTCGGGCTGCTGCTCTTCACCAACGAGGTGGAGCTCTTTATTCCACCGAAGAAGGGCCGCCTTCACACGCTGCGTTTGATTCGCGAAATGCTCTACTTTGAGCCCAAGGGGAGGGGAACCAATCTCGCTGGCGCGCTGGATTACATGAACCGAGTCATCTCGCGCCGTGCTGTGGTTTTCATGATCTCGGATTTCATGGCACCGGATTTTACCAAGGCGCTCACGGTCACCAGCAGGCGGCATGATTTGGTTGCTATGCCGGTCACGGATCCCGGCGAAAGCGATTTGCCCGATGTCGGCATAGTCACTCTGGAGGATGCGGAAACCGGCGCGCAAATAGATGTGAACACCTCTAGTCGGGCGGTGAGGCGAGGGCTTTTTGAACTCAACGAGGAAAGAATGCGGGCGCTGGACCGGCTTTTGCGAAGCCGACGCGTGGATGTCGTGCCACTCTCCACAGCCGAGGATTATCTAATCGCGCTCCGGGCGTTTTTTGATCAACGCGAACGCCGACTCGCCGCATGAATCCCGCTGCACCAAGTCCCACTCCCGCTCCGCTGAACGACATCGTCGGGCCTGTCTGGTTCTGGCCATATCCGCTCTGGATGACTCTCGTTGCAGGGTTCGTTGCGCTTTTGATCCTGGCGGGGCTTGTGTGGCTGCTCAAAAAACTTCTCACCCGCAAGGCGGTGCCGCTCACGAGTCGTCAGAAGGCTCTCGCTGCGCTGGAGGCCTTGCGCAGTGGAATCGCAGGGGCCGACCCCTATGCATTTGGCGTGACGGTTTCGGATGCTATTCGCAGCTACATCCGCGCCGAGCATCGCTTGGGAGCGACCACGCAGACTTCGTTGGAGTTTCTCAATTCGATTCGAAGCAATCCACTTTTCACCGACAACGAGAAGTCCGGTCTCACCGTGTTTCTGGAAAAAACCGATCTTCTGAAATTTGCAAGAGCCGAGGCCGGCGAGCGCGAAATGCTCGACCTCCTCGACATCGCCGCCCGCTTGGTGCGGGGTGAGGCCCAGTCTGCAAAATCCGGAGGTTCGGCATGAACGCTCTCTCCGGCTTCGCATTTGCCCATCCCTGGGTTTTGCTCCTGCTCCTTCTTTTGCCCTTGCTGGCATGGCTCAAAGGCAAATTCGGAGGCACGGCAGGCGTCACCTTTTCCAATACCGCGATGCTGGCAAAAATCGGCAATCGCCGGCGTAGCAGGGCAGGGGCATTTTTGGCGGCGCTGACCTATCTGGCGCTGGCTCTTTTCATCGTGGCATTGGCCCGACCTCAACTCGGACGCGTCACCACACGGGTGCAGGCCACGGGGGTGGACATCATGCTCGTGCTGGATGTTTCGCGCTCGATGCTGGCGGAAGATTTCACTATCGGTAACCGCCGCGCCAATCGTATCGACGCTGTGAAACTCGTCACCGAGCAATTCATTCGCGAGCGGCCGAATGACCGAATCGGCTTGGTTGCTTTTGCCGGACGGCCCTATCTCGTCAGCCCGCTCACACTTGATCACGACTGGCTGATCCGGAATCTCGAGCGGCTTCGTATCGGTCTGGTGGAGGATGGCACTGCCATTGGATCGGCTATCGCATCCGCCGCCAACCGTCTCAAAGACAAGGAGGCAAAGACCAAGCTGATCGTGCTCCTCACGGATGGCGACAACAATGCCGGAAAAGTTCAGCCGCTGACCGCAGCCGAAGCCGCCAAGGCTCTCGGCATCCGTATTTACACAATCGGAGCGGGCACTGAAGGTGAGGCTCCGTTTCCGCTCACGAACCAGTTTGGGCGAACTGTTTATCGGAATGTGTTGGTCAAATTTGATGAGAAGACGCTGCAAGAAATCGCGACCATGACGAGCGGTCAGTATTTCCGGGCTACGGATACCAACTCGCTTCGCACGATTTTCGGAGAGATCGACAAACTGGAGAAATCGAAGGTGGAAGTCGAAAAAACGGCACACTACCGAGATCTCTTCATGTGGTTCCTTATTCCCGGCCTTGCCTGTGTGGCACTTGAAATCCTGCTTTCTCAAACCGTATGGAGACGACTGCCCTGACATTTGGCGCCCCGCATTGGCTCTGGGCCCTATTGGTATTGCCGCTGATGGCGGGACTATTTGTGTGGTCCCACCGGCGCAGCCAGGCTCTTGTTGCCAAAATCGTCGCAGTGCGTCTGCGGGATCAACTCTCCGGCTCCGTGAGTCCATTGCGCCGCATATTGCGCGCTTCGTTGCTTCTGGCATCCATCGCTCTGGCCATCGTGGCTCTGGCCCAACCGCAATACGGATTTCTGGAAAAAGAAACGAAACAAAAAGGCCGCGATGTCATCGTGGCGATCGACACCTCGCGCAGCATGCTGGCGACGGACATGACGCCCACGCGTCTCGCTCGGGCGAAACTTTTCACTCAAGACCTCGTCCGCTTTCTGCAGGGCGATCGCATCGGACTCGTTGCCTTTGCCGGCTCGGCTTTTTTACAAGCCCCTCTCACGCTCGACTACAACGCAGTCACCAATGCCCTCGACGAGTTGGACACCACCGTCATACCCAAAGGCGGCACCAACATGGCGGCGGCCATCACAGCCGCGCGGGAGGCTTTTGGAAAGGCCGAGGGACAAACCCGCGCTCTCGTCGTTCTGACCGACGGCGAGGAACTCGACGCGGATGGCATCGCGGCCGCCAAACAAGCGGCGGCTGAGGGGATTCGTATTTTTACAGTTGGCGTTGGATCGCCCGAGGGATCGCTAATTCCGATCCGCCTCGACGACGGACGCTCGGATTTTGTGCGGGACTCCGCCGGCAAGCCGGTCACATCGAAATTGGACGAATCCCGACTGAAGGAAATTGCATCCGCCACTGGTGGTTTTTTCACGCTCATCGGTCCTGAAGCCGCGCGCGAGGTTTTCCAAAAAGGCATCGAGCCGATGGAGCTAAGCGAGACCGGAGTTTTCACCGCCCGTCAACCTGTCGAACGCTACCAGTGGCCGCTTGCCGCAGCGACGGCTTGTCTCATGCTTTCCCTCCTGCCGGGAGACCGCCGCCGCCGTGCATCTGCAGTTGTCGCCTTGATTTTGGGACTCTGTCCATGCGCGCAGGCCCAGTCGGGATTGGAAGAATACAAAAACGGTGACTTCGAAAAAGCCGGCACCGCCTTTCAGGAGCAACTGAAGAAACAGCCCTCATCCAGAGCCCTTCAATTCAACTCCGGAGCGGCCGCCTACAAGGGTGGCGACTTTGAAAAAGCCATCGCCCATTTTACGGATGCCCTGCTCTCGGAGGATCAAAAACTGCGCGAGGACGCCTCCTACAACTTGGCCAATTCTCTTGTTCGAAAAGGCGAGGCTGCCAAGGAGAACGAGGCGAAGAAGACCAATTGGAAAAATGCCCTCGAGCATTACGAAGAAACCCTCCGCCTGAACCCGGATAACAAACTCGCCACCCAAAATCGCGACATAACCAAAAAGCTCCTCGAGGACCTCGAAAAGCAGGAGCAGCAGCAAAAACAACAGGACCAAAAAAATCAGGATCAGAAAGACCAGAAAGATCAAAAAAAAGACAAACAAGATAACCAAGACAAGCCGCAGGATCAAAAAGACCAGCAAAAGCAGGATCAGCAAAAGAACGACGAAAAAGACTCAAAGAACGAAGAGAACAAGGACCAAAAAAACCAGGACCCAAAAGACCAAAAGGACGAGCAGCAAAAGAAAGACGAGCAGCAAAAAGATCAGTCCGATAACTCGGACTGGAGCGATCAGTCTGATCAATCCAAGCAGCCCAGCCAATCACCCACACCTGCTCCATCGCCCACTCCCGGAGACAAGAAGGAAGGCGAGCTCAAGAGCGCCAATGAGCAGCAGCAACCCCAACCGACTCCTCAGCCAGGCCAGCAGCCCCAGCCCGGTGAAGCCGCAGAGGAGGAGAAGGAGGGGCAGATCAGCCCGAGCCAGGCGCGTGCGCTTCTGAACTCCTTGCGGGGCGAGGAGGAGAAGGTAAACCTCATGGAGCAACAGCAATCCTCGCAAGAGGTCCTTCGAGACTGGTAAGAAAAATTCCGATGCACAGGCTTTCCTTCATTTTTATCGCCGCACTGTCCTTTGTCTTTTCCGGTGTTTCTGTTTTTGCCCAAGAAGCCACAGCAGGTCTCAGCAGCCCCGCCACAGTGGTGGGGCGTCCGGTGGAGATGGTGGTAACTGTCCGCGATGCCAGGTCGGCTGAGGTTCCCCAAACCCTCAATGTGTCTGGGCTTCGCATCGAACTGCTTGGCCGCTCGACGCGATTCGAGATGAACAATTTTAAAATCTCCTCTTCGCTAACCTACACCTATTCCGTCTTGCCGCAGCAGGCGGGTGATTTTGATATCCCTGCCGTCGAAGTTAGCGTGGGAGACAAGACGCTGAAAACAAACCCGCTTCGACTCAATGTGGCCGATGCCTCCACGATGCAACCGCCGCAAGGCTTGCCCAACGCTCCCTTGCCACAAATGCCTCCAACTAACGGTCAGGCCCCTTCGGGCAATGCGATTCCCTATTTTGGCGAGCTCGTGCTTTCCAAGAAAAAGGCCTATGTCGGCGAAGCGATTCCTGCCGAGCTGCGTTATTACTTCAATTCCTCGATCGGAGGCGAAGTCGGCGACCGTCCGAATCTGGTCGGCGAGGGCTTCACGGTTCAAAAGCTCTCAAATGTCCCCAAACGCGAACAGATCGTTAACGGCCAGAATTACATCGTCTTTGCCTTCCAGACAGCCATCACCCCTGCCAAATCCGGCTCGCTTGAAATCCCCCCCGCCAAGCTGGAGGCCCGTTTGCAGCTTCCGGGCAGTGCTCCGGCGGGCTTTGATGACTTTTTCCGCCAGTTCGGTGGCATAGCGCCTCCTGGAATGTTCACCAACATGCAGGAGGTCGCCATCGAGACGACTCCCACATCTCTCGAAATCTCGCCCTTGCCGAAGCAGGACCGCCCGGATGACTTCACCGGCGCGATCGGGAAGTTCCAAATGGAGGCGAGCGTGAGTCCCAAAAAAGCGGGGCCGGGTGACCCCATCACACTGCGAGTGGTGGTTTCCGGGCAGGGGAATTTCGAGGCCATGGGGGCTCCAGTGCTCGTCGGTGACGAGGAGTGGCGCTCCTACCCGCCGAGTGAGAAGTTCCAGTCATCCGATGCCATTAATTTTGTCGGTGAAAAGACCTACGAGTTCATGCTCGTCGCCCGCACAGACCAGCAGCAAACGCCGGGCATCCGGTTCAGCTATTTTGATCCGGATACCGGCAAATACGAAACTCTCACTCAGAACCCGCTTCCGGTGCAAGCCCGCGCGGGAGCCGCTCCGGCACAGACGGCAGAGGCAACCCCTGATCAGAAAAAAGCAGAGTCTCCGGCGCCGGCTTTAACGCCCAACACCGCACCGATGGCCAAACCCGGTGGGACATCGCGTTGGACATCCCTGCTCATCCACCCAGCCTTCTTAATGGCGAATGCGGCTCTCGGCGTGCTTTGGGTGATTGGCCTCCTCCTTCTCCTGCTTCGTCGCCGCGCCGTCTCCCCGGCAGGTTTGCGCCGCAAAAAAATCCAGAAGCTCAAATCGTGTCTTTCCACCATGGAATCCTGCTCCGACAGCGAATTTATTCCTCTCGCCGTGCGCTGCCTCCTCACCGCGCTGGATACGGAATCCCAACCCCTCAACGCCGGTTCTCTTGTGATTGGGCTGAAGTTGGACGAAGAGACCAAGGCCGTGCTGACAAACCTTCTTGCGCGTGATGCGGAGTCCAAATACTCCGCTGGAGGCGTGCAGGCGATTGATCGTGACGCGAGAAGCCACATTCTTTCCGCACTCAAAAAAATCGTCGCATGAGAAATTCGATTTTCATACTCCTCGTCGGCATCCTTTCCGCCCTTCCCCTTCAGGCCGATTCCCTCGCCGAGGCCAGGGATCGCGCGGCACACGGGGAATACGAGTCTGCCGCCACCTATTTCGAAAAACACCTGCAGTCCGCGCTGCCATCAGCAGCCGCCTACTTCGAGCTGGGGCAGGTCTTGCAAAAATCCGAAAAGGAGGCAGAGGCCGCCTTGGCCTATAGTCGATCACTCGTGCTTGATCCAGGCTTTGCTCCAGCCGTAAACGCGCTCCGTGAATCCAACGCCCGGCTTGGGGTCACGACTCCAGTCCAAAATTGGCGGAGCCTCCTCGGCGAAAAGATAGATGCGGATACCGCAGTCCTTGTCGGCTGCATTGCCTTTTGGGTGGGGGCGTTTTTATTGTTGGCAACCCTGGCCTTCTCGAAAAAACGCCTTCTGTTCCTCTCTCTTGGATTGTTTCTCCTCCTCGCCGGTTTCGCTTCCAGCCTGGCATCCGCATTCACCGATCCCCGCATTTTTGAGGCCAAGCAGTCCATAGTAATGAACCTCGCAGGTGCCTCCCTCTACAAAGTGCCATCCGAGGATGCCTCTGAAAAAATTACGACCCTCAACCAAGGATCCACGCTCAAAATCCTTTCTGCCCGCGGTCGCTGGTTTCATGTCGAACTCCCTGGTGGCCAGCGTGGATGGGTCTTGCAGGATGGTGTCACCCGGGTCATTCCGGCGGCCTGAGCCTTTGAGCAATCTAAAAAAGTTCTCAAAAAATGTTTGACGCCCTGCGCGACCCATCGTAAAAAAATCTCTCTACTCTGCGGGTGTAACTCAGTTGGTAGAGTGCAACCTTGCCAAGGTTGATGTCGCGAGTTCGAGTCTCGTCACCCGCTCCACTTCCCATTTTTTTTCATGGGATCAAGGCTGATTCAACTTTGGTTTAACAGCTCTTTTTGTCCTTTGACAAAAGACTCTTCGGTGTTAATAACCCCCTCCGTGAATCCCCACAGCAAGTTTTTTTTCGCAAGAAAGAAACCAGGACCATCCTCCAGATGGTCTCGGGGGGGGCTTTTTGCCTTCATTTTGATCTGCGTTTCTATAGCACTCCTACCCGCCGCCTTGGGGCAACAGAGCGTTCTCAGTCTGAGGGAAGCCGAGTTTCGCAATCGCTGGTCTGGTCCCCAGGAGGATCGTGTGGCAACGCCGCAGTATTTCGAACCGGGCGGGGGATTGGATGATGACGCTACGAAACCCAAGAAGGACGAATTGGAGGAAGAGGCTCCAACTTTCGAGGAGACCATGGATCAAATGGCGGAAAACATTAAACGAGGACTCCGGTTCGGTCCGCTGGATTTTCAGGTGGGGTTGCAAAACGGTTGGGAATATTCCTCACAGAACTCTTTCGGCGGGGGCACGGATTTCAATACTTCAAACAGCTTCTTCACGGCTCCCACATTGGGCATCGTCTATGAACGAGAAATTGGAGTCTGGAATGTCTCAGCCCGTTACGGGTCTGGATACCGCTATTACTACAACCCGGATTACACCGCTGCTGGAACCGGTAACCAGCGAAACCCGCTTTCGATGACGGGCGGCTTCGATATCGGTTACAATACAAGCCGTCTCTCGATGAATCTGAATGCCAGCGCCTCCTCCGGCACAGGCTACGACCCTGTTGCGGGAGCCAACAACTGGCAGACCACGGCTTCCGGCGGTTTGTCCATTCGCTATATCATCAGTGAAGAGCTCAGCACCGGCGGTGCCGTTTCAGCAACCTATTCCAACACCGCTGATGCGCAGGTGGCCCCCGGCGAAACGCCGCAACCGGAGAGCAACAGCCTCACTGCGGGCGCAAGCTTTTTCACCGACTACATGGTCACGCCAAAAACCAATGTGCGCTTTGTTTTGAGTGCGGGGCAGGATTTGCAGGAATTCGAGGGTGGAATCACTGAGGGGCGCCGTTATCTCGATGCGATGATCGTGCTCACCTATCAGATCGCCCCGAAATTCTCGGTCGATGCGGGTGGTGGCGCGGGCTATGTGCTGGACCAAAATATTCCGGACCCCGAATACACCGGCTTGCGTCCGGTTTATAACTTGGGAATCAACTACACCCCGACAGAGAAGACCTATTTCAAAGCCAAATTCGGAATGCAAGGTGCCGATGTGAAGCCGAATTTCAGCCTTGTGGCTGGATGGGATGCCCGGGAGAAGACGAGGCTCTCGCTCTCGCTCTATCAGAACCAAGGGTTCTCCAGTCTTTCGCCTGACCAGTATAATATCACGAGAGGTGCACTAGGCACGGTCGCACAGCGTTTGATTAAAGGCATCAGCCTGTCGTTTTCAGCCGGATATGAGCAATCCGAGTATGTGTCCCTCACCAGCGAAAAATTGAACAATCCAGTTGAGGGACCGGCATCGTATTGGTTGGCGAACGCCTCGCTTTATTGGCGCTTCCGCGAGTGGTTGGGGTGGCAAAACACCTTCCAACTTTCCACCGGACAGGGAGACAGCGACCAGCTCCAGACGACATTCAACACGAGCTTGAATTTGACCTTCTGATATCTTCGTTTACTTTTCCTTCGAATGTTAGCGATCTTCTCCCTTCGTCCGCGTTGCTTGGTCCATTCATTGTTGGTTGTGTTGTCGGCAACGCAGGTTGTTTTGGCCGCGCCACCTGTCCTGCCCGCCCCACAGACCCAATCTGATCCGACTTCCGCGACTCCTGCGGCATTCCGGCAGGATGCCTCCTCTTCCGCCCCCCGTGCGGTTGCCGCTGATCGCCCGGCGGGCTTGGATGCCCCGATACCTTCTTTGATGGCCGGTGAGGGCGATTATGTTTTAGCTTCTGGCGATACACTGGATCTCATGGTTTACCGTGAACCGGATTTGGGAATGAGATCGAAAATTGCGCGTGATGGAAGAGTCCAGTTACCACTCTTGGGCGAGGTGAAAGTCGCCGGTATGAGCGTGCGCGACGCACAGGAACATATCCGGAAACTCTATGATGCGGATTACCTCGTCGACCCGCAGATTTATTTGAACATTGCCTCCTACACGCAGCGGAAAATCACCGTTATTGGCCAAGTTTCCCGCCCCGGCAGCTATGAGCTTCAAGGTAACGAATCGCTCGGTATTTTGGAAGCCATCGGCATGGCGGGAGGATTCACTCGAATCGCCGATACAAAAAATGTAGTCGTGAAACGCCGCACGGGGGAGAAAGTCGAGACCATCAAAGTCAACACCAAGCGCTTGGAGTCGCCAGATGGCGGGAGTTTTCAAGTTTTGCCAGGCGACATCTTAACGGTTGGAGAGAGTTGGTATTAATCGCCCGCTCTCCCGCGCATCGAAGAAGCATTTCGGATGAACAAGGAAATAGAAATCAAAACACCACCCGCTCCCAGTCCCTCTCCGATTCAGGAGGCTATTGATTGGCGCGAGTATTTTCATGCCGTTGTAGACAGGCTTTGGATCGTCATCCTCTGTGTTGTGCTGGGAGGCATCTATGCGGGCGTGAATCTCTCCAAGGTTGAAACAAAATACCGCGCGCGTGCTGTGTTGTTCATCGAGCAGGACAAGTCCCGCATCTTGGATTCCAAAATGGAGCAGGTTCGCGATGAGCAGATTCGCAGTATCGACATGATCAATACGGTGGTGGATCTCCTTCGCAGCTATCCTTTTGCGCAGCGTGTTTCCGCGCGTTTGAAGCTCGATCAAGACCCTCGCTTCCTCGCGGCGGCAGGCATTTCCGCTCGTGATGCTTCTCCTGACCGCGTTGCCGCAGCCTTGAGTTCCATGTCGGCGGCTGTCTACCGCACCAATACCCGCCTGATCGACCTGATGATCACCTCGGCGGATCCGAATCTTTCTGTGAAGCTCGCGAATGCCTATTGCGACGAGTATATCCGCTATGTTTTTGAGCGGCGTTCGGATGCGTCCAAATCAGCCACCCAGTTCCTTCTCGAGGAGGCTGATCGGTTGAGAAAAAAAATGCGTGTATCCGAGGAGGCTATGCAGAGTTTCCGCGAGCGGGAGCGCGCTGCATCGATCGAAAACATGCTCAGTTCGGCTCAGGCTCAAGTATCCGAGATTTCCAATGTGCAGGCTGAAATCCAGAAGCGCATTCAGCAGATCGACAGCGACCTTGCGGTCGTGAGGGCCAACAAGGGTGCTGTGGAAGAGTTGATCTTCCTGCCAAGCGTGGCCGCCGAGCCCAAAGTTGCCCAATATTCCGAGTCGCTGAACGCCCGCCAGCGCGAACTGACACTGCTCTCGCAGCGCTATCGCGCAAAGCACCCTGCGTATATTTCCGTGAAAACCCAGATCGATCTCACAAAAGGCGATCTGCGTCGGGTTCTCAATGATGCCGTGAACCTCCTCGAAACGGCTCGCAATCGACTCGAAGTGCAGGCGAATGAAACAAAGATCGCCCGCGAGAAAGCGGAGGGAAGGCTCCTTGAAGTGACTTCAAAATCGATTGAATACAATGATATCAAGCGCGAGCAAGAAACCGATCAGGCCCTATACAACTCGGTGCTTTCACGATTGAAGGAAGTGGATATCACCAAACAACTCACCGAGTCGCCGGTTCGCATTCACGAGCCGGCCGTTGGCGCGGCCCCCATCCGCCCCAGCGCGACGAAGACTTGGATTCAGAGTCTCTTGGGTGGCCTCGCTGCTGGTATCGGTCTCGCCATCGCGCTCTTCATGCTGGATACGAGTATCAAGACCGTCGATCAGGTGGAGCAGTTTACCGGCGTGAATGTGATCGCTGCCATTCCCAAGCTCAGTCTTTCGACCCGAGCCAGTGTTCTGGTGACCAACGAAGAGCGCTCCGGCATCGTGGCGGAGTCGTTTCGATCGCTTCGAGCGTCGCTCACGATGCACCGGATTAACGAAAATGCTCGCACCTTCCTTTTCACGAGCTCGATGCCAAGTGAAGGCAAGACATTCTGCAGCTCCAATTTTGCGGTCACTCTCGCCCAGCAGGGATTCAACACGCTTTTCATCGACGCCGACCTTCGCAAGCCGGGTGGATCGATTGTGTTCTACGGCGAGAACCGCAAGCCTGGCCTCTCCGAGTTGCTCATGCGTTCCGTTGCGATGAAAAATGCAGTCATGCCGACGCACATTGATGGTCTCAGTGTGCTGACCGCCGGCGGTCGTGCCCCTAATCCGTCCGAGTTGCTGACCTACGAAAATCTGGAGCGTGTTATGAGCGAGGCTCTTTCCAAATACGATCGCATCGTTGTCGACTCCGCGCCGCTTCTCGCGGTGAGCGACACTTTGCTCGTCGCTCCGCATGTCGATCTTTGCACGCTGGTCGTCCGTGCCTTCGGCACACCGCGCAAAATGGTGGCGCGTGCTATCAAATCCCTCGAGGAAACGAAAACCGTGCCTGCAGGCTTGATCTTGAACTTCCTGCCAAGCGGACGAGGGGGATATTATGCCTACTACTATTCGGGTAAATACTACGGTTCCTATGGGGCCAAGGGCGTTTATGGTGAATAACAATCTATGAACACCACAACTTTTCAATCGCCTGGCAAGGTATGGATGCTCCTCGGAGGTGCTCTCTCTATCCTCGTCGGATTCTTCGCTATCAGTGCACCGGCATTGTTTTCGTATGTCATTACCGCCTTCATTGGCGCACTCTGTTTGGTAAGCGGCTTTATTGGATTTTTTCAAGGCATCTTCGGAAGAGATGTGCCTCACCGCATTCTTTCCGCTTTGTCCGCAGTAATACGCCTTGCGGCCGGTTCTGCGCTTTTCATTTTTACCAAATCCGGAATGGAGACGCTGACTCTGATACTCGGAGCAGTTTTTTTTGCTGAAGGCATTGTCTGTATAGGCACTTCCTTTCGGATTCGTGCGAATTCAGCTTGGATTTGGCTCCTCCTGAATGGCGTGGTCGCATTGGTGCTTGGAGGCATGATCTACGCTCGCTGGCCGCTTGATTCCGAATGGGTCATTGGCGTGCTCTATGGCATTCAGTCGATCTTCAGTGGCGTGGCCATGCTCATGCTTGGCTTTGCCATCGGAAAAAAAGCCTGATCTCCGAGTGGACGGAAGACCGCATCCGCTCCCAACAACCGCCCGTTGGATAAAAACCTGCGATTGATATTTTTTAGAAAATCGTAAAAGTCCTGCGTCAGGGTGAAAAAGACGACGCATTATATCGCACAGGGTTTCGAAAAAATATCCAACGACCTTGATTTTCTCATGGGTTGCCTGGAGGAGGTTCTCAGGGAGTTGGGCGAAAACGCAGTGGCCGACCGCCTGCC